>CAZTVO010000058.1:0-611 GCA_964617075.1 uncultured Jutongia sp. | reverse complement strand
GTCACCTCGGACACACGCTCCGAACCTTTGTTTATTACGACGAACTGTATGATTACGAGAATGAAAAACACTATTGTTCCAACGACTAGGTTGCCGCCGCCCACGAACTCGCCGAACGTCTCGACGACGTTGCCCGCGTATCCCTGAAGCAGGATGTTTCTAGTGGAGCCGACGTTTAGCGACATCCTAAAAAGCGTGGTCAAAAGCAAAAGCGTCGGAAACGACGACATGTTGAGCGCTTCTTTTGTAAAGAGGGCGTTAAACAGTATTATCATCGAAATGCTTATGTTAAACAGTATCAATATATCCAGCAAAAACGTCGGAATGGGCACTATAAGGAAAACTATCGGAACCAAAATATACAGCCCAAGGAACAAATCCTGCCTTTTCATCCTGCGTCCTCTCCCCTTTTTGTTTTTTCACGAAAAAAGCCTTCTGGCATGCTAGAGCCTGCCTTTTATGCCGTAAACGTAGGCAAGAATCTCCGCGACCGTCTGATAAAGCTCGGGCGGTATCTGCGCCCCTATGTCGACGTTATGGTAAAGCATCATCGCAAGCGTCTTGTCCTCAACGATTTCTATGTCTTTTTCGCGCGAGACGTCCTTAATCTT
>CAZTVO010000057.1:0-13823 GCA_964617075.1 uncultured Jutongia sp. | reverse complement strand
TACCTTCGACAACGCCCTTTTCATTATCAATCCTTTTTCCGTTTCCCCGCTTACGGGACTTTTAATCTTTAACACCGAGGAGCCGTGCACGGTCAGGTATACCATAAAAGGCATGAGGCGCTCCGCCGACTACACAAACTGCGACAAAAATTTTACCACAAAGCACCAGGTTCCAATCGTTGGCATGTACGACTTCGCGATCAATACGATACACGTCTGTTTGGAGGACGAAGCGGGAAATGTCACCGACAGTACAACGATTAGGATAAAGCTGCCCCGCGTAGGCAAAACGCTTAGAAAATGCCTCTCGATAAACAAAGGCCAAAAAAAACTTCCGGGAGATTTCGCGCTTGCTACCGGCGGCTACAGCGGCACAAACTACGCGTTCGACGAAAACGCGAATATACGCTGGTATCTTACTTCCCCGGTGCATCCTTACGGAATACATTTTCTTAACAACGGCCACTTCCTCGTGCCGGACAAAAGAATGAGGCGTCCAAACTACGGAAACGCGCATTCGGTAGTCGCGTATGAAATGGACTGTCTTGGCCGCGTGTACAATAACCTATACCACCGGTCCGGCTTCCACCATTGGGCCGCTTCTAAAGGAAACAGCGGAAACATACTTATAGGCACAAGCTCAAGATACGACACATATATGGAAAATTCCATAGACGAATTGGATAAAGACACGGGAAAAGTCGCATTCTCGCTAAACATAAATGACCTGTTCGACAAGACATACGTCACAAGGTACGATTGGGCGCACGTAAATTCTTTAGAGTATATCCCGGAAGAAGACGCCATAATAGCTTCCTACCGCAATATCCACACAATAGCAAAATTTAAAATGAGCACAAAAGAAATTGAGTGGATTCTCGCAAATCCCGAATTCTACAGAGGCACCGCGCAGGAAGAAAAGGTTCTTGTCCCCGATAAAAACGTGGAGTGGTTTTTTCAGCAGCACGGCCTTAAGCTGCTTGAATCGACAAATACAAAAAACGAGAAAAGAATACGCATCGCGATATTTGACAATCACACCGCGAACAGGCGTCCGGTCGACTATTTCGACGACGTACAAAACTCTTACATCGCAACTTACGCGATCGATGAGCTTGCCCATACCGTATCCATGGAAAAACGCATTCAGACGCCGCTTTCCATTACAAGGTCAAATGTCGAGTATTATGAGGACAGCCGCCAAATATACGCGATGTGCGCGAATATAAAAGACGATTCCATCTCGTACAGGGCAAAAATATTAGGCTTTGACTACGACAGCGGCGAATGCGTATACGACGTTTCGTGCACAAACGACTTTTTCATAGCCAAATTCATAAACTTTGACCTTTCCGCGGTAAAAAACTCCGTCCATGAGCACAAAGACTTATGTCTTGGGGAACTTTTCCCGCCGTCAATGGAAAAGGCGCTTCCGGACGAACATAAAGACGCGCCCCTTTTTCCCGAGGAAATGAAGAAAGAGGCGCAGTTTAGCATCTGGGGCAACGTGCTTCAAATATACTGCAAAGACCATTCCGTCCAAAATATATGGCTCTACAGCGACGATTATACTTATGTGATGAATTTTGACGACACGGAGCAGCTCACGAAAATATTTAGCGAACACACTTATTGCATTTCCGTGCCTCTAAGCAGCCTTGAAAAGGGACGATACCATATTTCCATGAAGTACGAAGGCACGCTGTACAAAACGCATTATTGGATTGAGATTCAATAAACGAAAAAATCATTTAAGACGGGCCTTTCCCTTCTTTTCTTTTTTCAGGGGCATCCCCTCGTACTCTGTCGCGATTCCCGCGCGGCGCAGGCCGATTTTAAAATATTCTTTGTTCATTTCTACGCCTATAGCGCGTCTGCCAAGCTTTAGCGCGGCGGCAGACGTCGTAAAGGAGCCAGAAAAAGGATCAAGCACCACGTCGCCCTTATTTGACGAAGCTTTGACTATTCTTTCCAAAAGCGCCAAAGGCTTCTGCGTAGGATGGTTTTCATATTCCTCCATTTTGAACCTGACCCTGTTAAATTCCCATACGTTGCCCGGCACCTTTTTGCTGCTGTAAGGCCTCGGCGGGTTCTTCCTGTAATCGATTAAACCGCGCCTTGCCCCCGTCTTTGCCTCAACCAAAATGTCCTCATAATTGAACACGTATTTTGATTTCGCGCTTTTGTTAATCATAAGAATCGGCTCATAAAGGGAGCCATACATTTTTTTCCTTTGAACCGACGAACTGTCGTAAGCCCATATGATTCGGCACAATACGTTGTATTTTTCAGAAACATACACATCCAGGCGGGGCATATGCTGTGTCGCAGCCATAAAATACATCGTTCCGTCGTCCGCGAGCACGCGCATGCATTCGTCTATCCAGCGCCCGCACCACTTCACATACTCGTCGACGTCTTTCCATTTGTCGCTGCCGTTTCCGAAATCCTTTCCTATGTTGTACGGCGCGTCGGCAAATATCAAATTCACGGAATCGCTTTTCATGCACCCCAAAACTGACAGGCAGTCCCCGAGTATGGCCATTGAATTTTCGTTGTGCATTTCCTCGAAATCAAAACAGTCCAAAAAAAGTTCCCTAAGCCCGCCTCCATTGGCTCTGTCTGAAAAATCACGCGTCATTATCCATACCTCCGCATCGCGCCCGCCTGTCTTTACACACGCTTTGCTATAGGATATAATTATTCGGAGATAATTGCAAACGCGCCGCAAAAGGGGCGGGTAAGGAAACGGAGAACTAAATGATCTTACAATGCAGCCATATAAGCAAATCTTTTGGCGGAAACGTCGTCTTAGACGACGTTTCATTTAATGTAGATGAAAATGAAAAAGCGGCCATAGTCGGCGTAAACGGCTCGGGCAAATCGTCTCTTCTAAAAATCATAACCGGCGAGCTTGAAGCGGATTCGGGCGACGTAATAATTGGAAAAGACGTAAACCTAGGATATCTTGCGCAGGACAGAGAATATGACTCCAATGAAACCGTTTTTGACGAAATTTACGCGGCAAATCCGGAAATAGCCGACCTCGAGGCGCGCATGGCCGAATTGTCCCGACAAATGAACCTGGGAACCGGACTTGAAAATCTTATCGAGCAATACGATGCCGCAAGGCGCCGCTTCGAGGATTTGGGGGGATATTCATATAAAAGCGAGGCAGTAGGCGTATTAAAGGGACTTGGTTTTTGTGAAGAAGATTTTAACAAGCCGGTAAAATCGCTGTCAGGCGGCGAAAAGACGAGAACAGCGCTTGGAAAAATGCTCATGCGAAAGCCCGATTTCATTATTTTGGACGAACCTACCAATCACCTTGATTTAAACGCCACGCGATGGCTTGAGGGATATCTTTCAAATTACAGGGGCGCCGTGCTGCTTGTCGCGCATGACAGGTATTTTCTTGATAAGACGGCTTCCAAAATCATTGAATTGCGGCAGTCGAAATCCACCGTTTATCTTGGAAATTATACGGATTATTCAATAAAAAGACAGGCGGCGCTTGACGCGCTCATGAAGCAGTATCTTAACAGACAGGCCGAAATAAAGCATCAGGAAGAAGTCATTGCGAAGCTTAAGTCGTTCAACAGGGAAAAATCTATAAAAAGAGCCGAAAGCCGCGAAAAAATGCTTGACAAAATCGAGCGCATAGAAAAGCCTGTTGAGGACGGCGCCGGCATGAGGCTTTTTTTTACTCCAAAGATCAGAAGCGGAAAAGACGTGCTTAACGCCGGCGGCCTGACAAAAAGCTATGGCGGCAGCGTACTTTTTTCAGATGCAGGCCTTGAAATAAAAAGGGGCGAAAAAGTCGCCATGATAGGCGACAACGGCGCCGGCAAAACTACTTTGCTAAAAATCATCACAGGCGAACTTTCGCCGGACGCGGGCGGATACGTAAAGCTTGGCACGAATGTGCAGATGGCGTATTTCGATCAGGAACATCAGGCCCTTCACCCGGAAAAGACGCTGTTTGAAGAAATACAAGACGCGTATCCGGACATGAACAATACTCAGGTCCGCAATACGCTTGCGGCTTTTTTATTTACCGACGACGATGTATTTAAGCAAATAAAAAACCTAAGCGGCGGAGAAAAAAGCAGGGCGTCCCTCGCAAAGCTCATGCTGTCCGACGCGAATTTCCTACTGCTTGACGAACCCACAAACCACCTCGACATCGACTCAAAGCAGATACTGGAAAACGCGATAAAAAACTTTGACGGAGCCGTCTTATACGTATCTCACGACCGGTATTTCATAAACGCCACAGCCACGCGCATAATCGACCTGACAAACTGCCGGCTTGTCAACTACATAGGCAATTACGACTACTACCTCGAAAAGAGGGACGATGTGGAAAAAGCGAGCCTTACGGGCGCAAAAAACACGCGGGAAACCGAACCAGACACGGGCGGCGCGGCGGCGCAATCGGAAAACAAGCTGAACTGGCAGCGAAAAAAAGAGGAACAGGCAAGGCTTAGAAAAATCGAAAATGAAATCAAAAAAACGGAATCGGAAATCGACCGCCTTGAAGCCCGCAACAGCGAGATTGACTCGCAGTTCGCGGATCCAAAAATCGCCTCCAATTCCGCAAAACTCAAAAGTCTTTCTGACGAAAGACAAGAAAACGAACACAGGCTCGAAGAACTCATGGAAAAATGGGAACGCCTAAACTCCCCACTTTAGCGTCTGCTCTTAGATTTAGCCACGCTTCCGCTCTTTGTGCCATCCAAATGATAGCATATCACCGGCGTGCCCTTTTCTACATTTTCATAAATCTTTTCCGCGACATCCGGCGGAAGGTTCACGCATCCGTGCGACCCGCTCGTCCTATATATGTCGCCTCCAAACGAACTTCTCCAGTCCGCGTCATGCAGACCTATATTTTTATTAAACGGCATCCAATATGTTACGGGCGTGGCGTAATTCTCGCCCGTAAGCGTGGCGTTCATCTCCTTGTACGTAATGCCGTAGACGCCGGCGGGCGTATCATATCCGCGCGAACTGTTGCCGGTAACGCAGTCTCCCTCGACTACAATCCTGCCGTTCACATAAAGGATGACGTGCTGCGCGGTCAAATTCACCTCGACATAAGTGTCGCCGTAATCGTTCTCGCCATAGCTTTGCGCCGTCTGGTAATAACTTGGCGTCCTCCTGCATCTCTCGCCCTTTTTTATAAGTTTTTTTATCGACTTGACCTCCGCCGGAGTATTTATCCACCAGCCATAATCGCCCCCGGATACGGTTATCGTCTTTCCATAGCTCGTCTTAAATTCCCTGGTCCCAAAAATTGTGTCGTATTTGCGATGAAGCATGGCCACGAATTTCTCTACCTTTTTATCTTTTATAACAGCCCTGCCGTTTTTGATTTTAATCCATCCGCTTATCTTGTCCCCGTCTATGCGCTCGGACCTGCCGCCAAACTTGTAAGTTATCTTCGCGCCCACATATCTGTTAAGCCTTTCCGCCAGCTCATTTAAGGCCGCGTCGTCCGCCGTCACTTCCGGCCCCTTGTAAAATTCAGGCCCCGAGCAGTCAACAGACGGGCTAAGCGTCATCACGGCCTCTTTCACGGCGTTTGCCGCGGCGTCGCCGTCAAGCTCGTTGCCTACCTCCTCTTCTATTATCTCGTATCCTTTGCCCCTTATGTAGTCTGAAATATACGCGTCTTTAGACTGAACGACGTTTTCGGGCTGCATGTCGGCAAGCCTGCCCACCGCGTCCCTTAACATGCCATCGTCGCAGCTTATAAGCTTTTCGCTGCCGTAGCTGACCGACTTTCCCTTAATCCTTGCCGGCCAGATCCAGGCATTCTGCTCCTCTATAATTTTGGAAAGAACGTCTGTCGATGAAACCTCGACGCCCATGTCCTCGCTTGAAATCTCCTCCGTAATTTCTTTCCCGTCAAGCCCCTTCTGGCTTACTTTAATTTTATAATCCGCCAGCCCGTTTTGAAAATCCTCCACTTTCATGTTGGAAATGTCAGTTCCCAAAACATTTGTCCCATTAAGAAAATGAGACTGATAATAAACGACCCCCGCCAAATACGCGGCGGCGACAGCCAGGGCGGCAGCGGCAGGTATCAAAAGCCATTTCCCGGCGCCGCGCCTTTTGGCGCCCTCCCCTTCGGAATCCTCAACCCCGCCGTCCAATGCATCGTTATTGCCCATAATGTCATCAACCCTTTGAAATTATATATCTTAATTAAATAACTGGCGTCCAAACGCCTGTAACAGTATATTATTTAAATAATCAAATATCAACAAGGCTTCTATTAACTCTTTTTTAAATATTTGTTACACGCGTTAAAAATCCCCCGCGCCTTCATTTGCGTAAATTTGGCTCCTGTCAATCATCGAAAGCAGCTCCGCCCTTTTTGTTCCAATCATCAGCTCCTCGCTGTATTTTAAATATCTTTCGCATTTATTTTGTGAAAGAAAAGACGCGGCGGATTCATTCATGGCAAGTTCCGAAACAAACACGACCATTTCCTGGCCATTTTTAAACGCTCCCTCCATAAAGTCAAAAGCATTTTCCAAAGCAGTCATGGCTTCTCCTTCGGCCCCATAAAGCATGCGCCTCCATTCGTCAAAGCCTTTCCTTGCCTGCTCAAACGCGTTCTCCCCGGCGTCCCGCTGCGGCCTGTTTAAGGCAAGCATGTCCGCCAGCTTGTCATACATTTTTTCCTGGCGTCCCGTATAAAAGCCCGACTTTTTTTCTCCCTCAATTTTTTTTACGCAGTCGTCGTACATTTCGCCATATATCTTATATCCGTCCGTGCCGTCCGCGATTTTTTCCTTAAACCGCTTTAAAAACAAAAACCACCCGTCCGCTATAAAGCGGCGGCCATACGCCTTGTCGAAAAATACGTTAAGGCCGCTAATCAGCAGATTGACAACGCTTAGCCTCTCGTCAAACGCCGCCTTAAACGCCCGTTCATAAACCTTCGCCTGCACGCTGCCCGACAATATGTCCGCGACGGCGTAGTCGTCCCTATACTTCCGGTACAAGTCAAAATACGCGGAGACGTCCCTCGCGACGTCCCTATGCTGCAAAAACTCGTAAATGATTTCCTCGTCGACTTCCAATGAAAGCTTTTCATAAACTTTAACAAGGCTGCTTAAATCCTCCCAGCCCCTCGCCGTCGTAAACTGCAGTCCGTCGACGTCGGCCCTCGCCTTATAAAAATTCTGAGGGCGAAGCTCAAGATAGCTCAAAATAGCCGCGCTTACATGATTGGCGCGCGCATATTCCCTCCACGCTCCATAGTCGGCCTCGACCTCTATTTTCCTTACGCGGTCAAGCGTCGCCATGTCAAATTCGCGCACGGACTTATTGTATTCCGGCGGATTTCCCGCGGCGACGACTATCCATCCGTCGGGCAGCCTATGGCTTCCAAACGTCTTGAATTGAAGAAATTGGAGCATGGCCGGAGCTAACGTTTCGGAAACGCAGTTGATTTCGTCCATAAACAGAATGCCTTCTTTTATGCCGTTTTCTTCTATCTTTTTATATACGCTCGCGATAATCTCGCTCATCGTATACTCGGTTATTGAATACTTTTTTCCATCAAATTCATCCTCGCGAATAAATGGAAGACCCACCGCGCTCTGCCTTGTATGGTGGGTAATCGTATATGACACAAGGCCTATCCTGCACTCCCTTGCCGCCTGCTCGACAATCTGCGTCTTTCCGATGCCCGGCGGCCCGATAAGGAGCATGGGACGCTGCCTTGACGCGGGGATGTCATATTTGCCGCCGTCCTTCATAAGGTACGCCCGCACCGTATTTTTTATCTCTTCCTTTGCCCTTTTTATATTCAATCCGCGTACCTCCAAAAAACCGCTGTAAATTTTAAAGCGAAAGCCTTATCCTCATAGCCCACGCGGGCAGCGCGGAATCGTCAAAATCATCAATGAAAACGAACGCCGTCTTGTAGTCGGGCTTTTTTCGCGGATAAATTCCCTTCCCGTCGGTGAAATATATAAGTCCGCCAAGGTCTTTTATCTCGCCTTCCTCGATTAGCCTGTCCACGTGCCTAAAAGCGGGCCTAAAATCGGTGCCTCCTCCGCCGCATATATGAAAGTCCTTTAACGCTTCCTCCAACTCCGCCGGGCCATTTATCTTTATATCCATGCGCACGTCGTCGTCGCACTGGATGATTCTTGCGGCACAGCTGTCGAAAAAACTGTTTTTCTGCGTCAAGACGGCGCAAGTCTCCCTTAAAAAATTTTTTACCAGCTCGCCGCTAGTCGAATAGCTAGTATCGACAACCACGACAAATTCCTTTATTTTTACGGCCTCCCTCGCCTCAAGCGGCTCTATGAGCGGGACATTCTTATAAAGGCTTAGACCGTATGTATAATAATTAACGTCAAATTCATCGTCGGAACAGTGAAGCTCTTCCCGTAAAACGGCAAACTTTCTTAAAAAATCGCCGTAATTGCGCCTAGACGCTTCCGCTCCCGCCCATTCGTCAAAAACTCTCGCGCCATTTCCGCCCTCGTTTCCTCTTCCATCAAGCTCAAACTTTGACTGCCTGGATATTTTATCCCACTTGTTTTTCGCGCTTTGATTCGCGCCGCTTGCACATTCCCCTTTTGGCCAATATTTATGGCTGTCGGCGTAAAACTCGGCAAAAATTTCCGAGGCGCGCTCCATATCAAGCTCTAAAAGCCTTCTATAAATCATGCCCGCCGAAACCGGCCCTTCGCTCCCGTCAATTTTTTCGTATATCCGCCGCCTCATCCAGCTTATCGGCCTTTTAAGGCTTTTTTTTCCAATGCCGTCTATCGTGTATTCGACAATTATGTCGCACGCGATGTTCCAAAGCTTTTCATTTTGCCCGACGGACGTCCACAAATGTCCATAAACGCAGTGGAGCACGGAGTGAAGGTAAAGCCGGTTTAAAAAAACGGGATTGCTCTTAAAAAGGCGCGTAAGCTGCTCAGACGAAAAATAAAGAACGTCTCCGTCCGTCGCCATAGTATCTAAAGAAGCGTCTTTTTTCCATTTAAACGCTAAAAGCGCCGCGCCCATGTATCTTAAATCCAGATATAATTCGTTTCTTATAAACTCAAGTACTTTTACAGATATTTCGTCTCCGGCCTCTTTAGACCCGCCGACGTCAGTCATATATAAATCCTCCATATCGGCCTAGTCAAACTCGTACCGCCTGCCGCGCCCGCCAGCAAATTCGTGGCGCCATCTTAAAACGGCTGCCGCGCCAACGCTCCAGCCGTCTCCCGCCGCGACGGCAGCGGCCATGTCCATAGCCTCCGCCGACGCCAGTCCGCCGGCGCACATGAAATGAAGTCCGTCCAAATCTTTTGCCGATACAAGCATATTTATAGCGTCTTTCTGATTTTTTTTTAAATATTTCTCGTATCTTAGTCTGCCATTGGCGTCAAGAGACTTCGGGTACATCAGCCTGCCAAGCGCTGTTCTGCAAAGGGTGCCCGTCTCCTCCACAGCCGAGGCTTTATCAAATGACGCGTCATACTGCGCAAAGTCGACAGTATCTCCGCTAAAACACTGCCTGGCCCTAAAACCAGAACCCGCGATGCTTCTGCCAAATACGTGAGCCGGCGCGATTTCGTCATAGGAATCGACGTACTCCGGATAAAACAAAACCGCGTCAATTTTTCCGTCAACAAAAAAAACCGCTTCTAAATTGCCCGCGTACCTGCCAAGAATGTGCTTCAAGCCGTTTGGCGCGTCCGCCGCGCATCTTAAAACAATCCTTTCCAGACCTGCGCAGTTCATAAATACGTCGCCGCCTATTTCCCTGGCCGCCGCCCCAAGCTCTATCTGTGAAAGATTTACGCAATTATAAAAAGCGCAGTCGCCTATTCTCTCCACTGTATCGGGTAAAATTATCTTTTCCGCAAAATCGCCGCAAACCCTCCTAAAATAGCTCTTTTCAAAACCGCGTTCCCCGCGCGGCAGCCCATCAAAAACATCCTTGTCGGAAAAGCAGTACGCACCGACGGACGTCAGCTTTTCGCCGCATATTTCTTCAGGCAGGCATACCTCCGGACTGTCTGAATAGACGCGCAATATTTGCGCGCCGCCATTATACCCGCGCCACAGGCAGGCGGCGTGGCTTCCAAAATATTGCCGCTTTACGCGCGCGTCATCATGCATTTCCATCTCCAAACCGTCCTAAACCAAATTATTCCGTTGCTTCAATCTACGCAGTCTATCTCAATCACGGACGATGAAAAGTCGCCGCGCATATAGTCCAGGATATATCCGACATTCATCAGCGTGCCGCCCTTATGCCTTGTGCCTCCAATTTCGTACGTCATATCCGGGTCAAGCCCTTTTAACTTGATTTTATAAAGCAAAACGTTCGTCTCCGCAAGCGCTTGAACGAATACCAGTACGGCCTTTCTTTTGTCCTTTGAGACAAGCATGTAGCAGTCGTATCTTCCGTTTTCGCTAAATGACGCGATCCTGTAATAATCCCCGTTTTGGATTAAAGGCCTGTACCTTTTATATCTCTCTATCTGGGCGGGAATTTTGTCGCGTTCCTCCTTCGCTATGCGCGCCACGTCAAGCTCATATCCAAAAGTGCCCGCAAGGGCCACGTCCGCGCGCACGTCAAAAGAAGAGACGCGGCCGTTCGCGTGGTTCGGGCTGTCAGCCACATGCGTTCCGGTTGTCGAAAGCGGATATATAAGATGCGTGCCTTCCTGTATGGCGAGCCTCTCAATAGGGTCAGTGTTGTCCGAACACCATATCTGCGGACTGTAGCAAAGCATTCCGGCGTCAAAGCGCGCGCCTCCGGCGGAACAGTTTTCAATAAGAAGATTCGGAAAATCCTTTATAAGCCTGGCCTGGAGCATATACAGCGCCAAAACGTATCTATGCGCAATCTCTCCCTGCCTGTCGGCGGGAAGAGAGGCGTTTCCAATCTCCGCGATCGGCCTGTTCATGTCCCACTTAACGTATTCAATATTCGCGGACGAAAGCACATCATAAACTTTTTCATATACATAGTCGGCAACCTCGCTTCTGCTTAGGTCAAGCACAAATTGATTTCTGCACATCCCAGGCTCCCTGCCGTTTAGCGAAAGCGCCCAATCGGGATGTGTGCGGTACAAGTCGGAATCTTTTGACACCATTTCAGGTTCTATCCATATCCCAAATTTCATGCCCAGGGCGTTTATTCTGTCAACAAGGCTTTTAAGGCCGCCTTTTATCTTCTCTTCATTTACAAACCAATCGCCAAGGCTTGTACTGTCCGAATTTCGACGTCCAAACCACCCGTCGTCCATAACAAACATCTCTATGCCAAGCTTTGCCGCCGCACTCGCGATTTCAAGAAGCCTGTCATCGTCAAAATCGTAGTAGGCGGCTTCCCAGCTGTTTATAAGCACGGGCATGTCCGCGCGCGCCCACCTTTTTGGAATTACATATTCCCTGAAAAAATCGTGCGAATCGCGCGTCATTCCCCCTATGCCTTCATCAGAATACTGCAGTATGGCCTCGGGCGCAAAAAACTCCTCCCCCGCGTCCAGCCTCCATAAAAAACGGTCGGGATGAATTCCCATCGTCATCCTGACCCGCCCAAACTGGTCCATTTGCGCCCTCGCGATGAAATTGCCCGAATAAACAAAATTCATCGCGTATATATCGCCATGATCCTGGCCGCAGCCGCCGGAGAGCACCGCGATAAACGGATGATCCTGATGCCCCGGCTCGCCTCTTACCGACTCGACGACATAGCTTCCAAATCCAATGCGCTGTCTCTGAATATGCCTTTCACGGCCCCATGCCCCGTGAAGTGAAAGAACGTCGCATTCATCCAAATCGATATTTACGCAAGCCGAAAGCGCCTTCGTAATATAAAATTCTTTTTGACCGACGTTTTTTATTCTCACGCTCCTAGTAATCACGTTGCATTCTTCATACACCGAATACGTAAGGACGGCCTCCGCTCCGATATACTCGTCGCAAAGGCATATGTCTAACGACACGGCGCCGTCTCCCCTGGCGGAGGGCAGTCCCAAAAGCTCCCTCTTGCCATCATATATATTATGCCATTTATATTTAAGCTCAAGCCCATCCTGTCCGTTCGCGCTCCTTATGTCGATACAGCTGTCCCTAAAATCGCCTGTTCCTCCGGCCGGATATTCCATTGGAAAGCGATCCATAAAAGTCGTCTTTTCGCCGGGAAGCCTGCTCGGAGTAAATGGATGCTCATAAACGCGCATGGCGTATAAAACATCGGCCTCGTAAATCCTCTTGCCATAATACGCGTTTCCAAGATATCCCTCGTCCGTGATTCCCATTATGTAGCTCGTATTGTCGGTGTCAAGCTTAAAAACCTTTCTCTCAACGTCAAAAATAATCATAAAAACACGCCTCCCGACAGCTAGAAGTATACCACGAGAGGCGTATGAGCGCAACAACGCGCCAGTTCAGCGAATATTGGACTCCCATTTTTCCTTAAATTTTGAGATGTCGCTTTCGCTGTAAAAATGTTTTATGTACTTTCCATTGTAGCATTTATCAAAGTATTCCCTTGACAGCACAATATTTTCCTCCGCGTCTTTATACTTTTCATAATACCATTTATCCTTCGAATCATTGGAGCGAACCATCTGTGCATTCTCAATTTCCAAAAACTTTGCCAGCTTGTCAAATACGCTGTTTAATTTTTCAAGCTGATATATGAAAATTTCAACGTTGCCGTACTTGTAAATAGAAAATCCCTTTTCCTTGTCAAAAGGCTCCCGATATATGTCGATTCCTAGATATGGCTCCAGCTGCTGTTCAAAAAAATCCTGCACTAGATAGTTGTAATGCTGTTTTTTCTTAAAGAAATTATACCAGCATTCTTGTCCTTTGTCGCTTATGATATAATCGTCAAAAATTTTTTGAACACTGCCCCCCCCGCCCAAAATTCGTCCACATCCCAAAGCTCCAACGAATTAACGCACACCTGGAATTCAAGCGACAAATTTTGGCTTATAGGATCTCTTACGCCCACAATCAATTTTGTCTTTACATCCTTTAAAAACCTTGGCAGCTCTTTAGACAAAAATTCAAATGAATGCTCTATAACGGCAACTCTTTTCCCAAACGCGTTTAATGAATTGTTTATAGAAGTATTTCCGACCTTTGGCGGCGATACCATAATGTTAAACGACTTCAAATCCAATAAGTGTTTCATTTCAAAATAGCCTAACTTAACCCTATCCATGGAGTTAAAAAAATGTTTTTGCCAATCACGTTCATAAAAAAAGTCTCTCAATTCATCATTCTCAGCTATACTAAGATATCGTCCAAGCCTCCATGTCCTCGAATAAAATTCGCTATATGTTATATAGCCTTTGATTTTTGCTTCTTTTAACTGCTTGACGATTTCATCCTCATGTGTGCTTGAAATCTGTATAAGCGTGTCTTTATTCGCGTGATGCATTTCAACGAAATCATCAAATGAAATTACCTCGACGCCGCAAAATTCCCGTCCATGTTTGCGAACGTCATTGTCTATAAATCCGCTGACCGCGACTCCTCTGTTTTCCAATATTTCCTTTACTTTCCTGCCCGCTCTGGAAGCTCCGAACAAATATACTTTCTTTCCAGAGTAGACTTTAAAGTCCTTGTCTATGTTGTAAAATTCAAGCATTTTTTTCCTCCTCGCAATCCAATTTACGAGCCGACAGCCTACCTCTCTCCATACGTAATGATAAATCCCTCCTACCTCCACTTCTTGAGCCCATAGTACGGATAAGAGCCGACAACAACGTTCTTTATGTACTGCACCGATCCCTCCTCCTCGTCGACGCCCGCAAGCGCGC
>CAZTVO010000056.1:0-14158 GCA_964617075.1 uncultured Jutongia sp. | reverse complement strand
GCTTATTATAAGACCTATTATAAGAGATATCAAAAGCATGGGAGCGGAAGTCTTTACAATGGTCCAGACGACCTCCCTGGCAATGTCTATTATCGCGCTCTCCGTCATTATAAATCCTCCTAGTCATCTGGCCGCCGCCTCAATAAAACGAATCGACAAGCTGGCCTACTACCAAGTTCCATCCGTCCGCCATTATAAAGAGAAGTATCTTAAACGGCATCGATATGACGGTGGGCGGAAGCATCATCATGCCCATGGACATAAGGGTCGAGGCGACCACCATGTCGACAACTATAAACGGCAGGTAGATGAGAAATCCAATTATAAACGCGGTCCTAAGCTCACTTATGATAAAAGCCGGTATTATGACCGTAAGCGGTATGTCGTCGTACGAGCCTATGGAGTCGCGCGGCGTGTCGTTTATGTCAAGAAAAAGGAGAATGTCCTTGTCGCGCGTCTGCTTTAGCATAAACTCCCTCAAAGGCTTTGTCGCCGCCGAAATCGCCTCTTCCTGCTTGATCTCGCCGGCCATGAAAGGCTGCACCGCCGTTTCGTTCATCTCGGAAAAGACGGGCGACATAATGGCGATCGTAATAAAAAGCGCGAGGCCCACAAGCACCTGGTTTGGAGGCGACGTCTGCGTGGAAAGCGCCGTCCTTATGAAATGCAGCACCACTATAATGCGCGTAAAAGAGGTGAGCATTATAAGTATGGACGGGGCAAGCGAGAGTATCGTAAGGAGAATAAGTATCTGCAGCGTCGACTCAAGATTCGCGCTTCCAAGGTTTGAGGAAATATTTAAGTCAAACGTGTTGTCGTCCGAATCCGGAAGGCCCGACTCCTCGCCCCTCGTGGTGGAATCGACGTTTGACGCGCGCGCAAGCGCGGGCGAGGCCGCCGCGATGAAAAAAACGCTCGCGCAAAGCATCAAAAAAACGCTTAGGACGGAACTTTTCCTAAACTTTCCGCGTCCCGTCCTCTTTTCGTTTCCTTTGCCCGCCGCGGCCCTACAATCTATACTTTCATGCATCATGGCTCAATCATTTTCATCTTTCATCTTTTTTTGTTTTTTCGCGCGCCCTTTTATCATATCCGCCATCACGTCCTTAAACGCGGGCGGGTCGGTTCCTGGCCCTGAAAAGACAAGCTCGTCCTCGGACAGCTCCGCAAGCTTTATCATGTTGTCCTTAGAGGTCATGACCGCCACAAAGCGTCCCCCAACCTTAATTATAAAGATGTTTTTGCCGGGAGCCGGCTGGCACGACTCGACAACCCTCACATTTCCCGCGCCCCTGCCAACGACTCCCGATTTGGCATACCATCTTGTAAACCAGTAGGCGAGAAAAAGCACGCCTATAAAAACTATAAGCAGGGCTATAAATTTTAAAATGCCGGCAGATGAAGAAAACTCGGTTAAAAAAACTTTCATGTCCGCACCTCCGGCATTTTTTATTTAAGTTTGCAAGCCCTCCAAAACGGCGCAGGCTACTTTGAAATCTCGGTCAGCCTTATGCCGAAGCTCTCCTCGATGACTACTACCTCTCCTTTGGCTACGAATTTGCCGTTCACAAGCACGTCGACAGGCTCGCCCGCGAGCTTGTCAAGCTCTATTATGGTGCCCGGCGCGAAGTCCAAAATCTCCTTTATGGACCTGTTTGTACGTCCAAGCTCGACTGTCACCTCGAGCGGAACGTCCATAATAAGGTCGATGTTTTCCTGCTGCATGAACGGGCTGACGCCGGCGTTGAAAGGCTGGAACTGCGCCTGCTGCACATTCACATTCTGAACAGGCATCATATACGGCTGCTGCATCTGCATCATGCCGGGATCGGGCATCGCCTGCTGCGGCACAGGGCCAGGAGCTGGGCCGGCCGCGGGAGCGGGCGCGGGGCCTGGCGCAGGCGCGGGAGCCGGTTCAGGCGCGGGCGCGGGCTCCGCTCCCGCACCCATGTTTTTCGTAAACCTGTCATAAAGCTCCTTGGCGAACTCGCAAGGATAAAGCTGCATAATCTGGCTGTCTATAAGATCGCCAATCTTCATGTCAAACGCGACCTGCACTATCGTTCCGTCAAGAAAAGTGGTAAGAGCCGCGTCGTCTATTGTGTCGTTTAAATCGACAAGGCTCGCGGAAGGCGGGCTTATGTCGACCTTCTTGTCAAGCATTGAAGAAAGTGACGTCGCAGCGGAACCCATCATCTGGTTCATGGCCTCGCTTATGGCGCTAAGGTGAAGCTCTGAAAGCTCTCCTTCCGTGTTCGTGCCGTCGCCGCCCATCATAAGGTCGGTTATTATCTTGACGTCCTGTTCCTTTAGGATAAGTATGTTGTTGCCGTCTATGCCCTCTATATACGAAATGTGGATAAAAACGCACGGCCTGTCGTACTGGTCGGAAAGCTCGTCAAGCGTCACGTATGAAACCCTCGGCGTAGTTATGTCGACCTTGTTGTTTAGAAGAGTGGAAAGCGTGGTAGCCGCCGTGCCCATGTTGATATTGGCGATCTCGCCTATGGCGTCCCTTTCCTCTTCCGTCAAAAGCCCCTCGTCGGCAGGCGCCGCGCCGCCCGAGGCGGCGGCCCCTCCGCCCGCCAAAGCGTCTATCTCTTCCTGCGATAACATTCCATCCATATGACTATTGCTCCTCCCTTACAACTGATGTAACCCGTACGGCGTACGAATCCTTCGTCGCGCCCGGAAGCGCGGTAAACTTCTTGATGTTTCCGACGTAAACGTCAAGCTCGTCGTCAACCCTCGCGTCAAGCTTTATGATGTCGCCGATTTGAATATTTATAAAATCGTTTACCGAAACGGAGCTTCTGCCAAGCACCGCCCGGACAGGCACGACGGCCCTGTTTACTATATTTTCTATGTCGTTATAGAACGCGCCCTCCTCATGCTGCTTCATGCTTGAATACCAGTACTTCGTATTCAGCTTGTCGATGACCGACTCCACACATGAAAAAGGTATGCATATGTTCATGAGGCCTTCCACGGAGCCAACCTTAATGTTTAGCGTAACTATGGCGGTCATCTCCGTAGGGGATATGAACTGCGCGAACTGCGAATTCGTCTCTATCCGCTCAAGCCTAGGCTCTATGGCCGCGACGCTCTCCCACGGATCCACCATAAGATCGGTGCACACGTTCATTATCTTCTCGATTATAATAAGCTCTATCTCCGTAAAATCCCTGCTCTTTGCAAGAGGCGCGCCGCCGCCGCCAAGCATCCTGTCGACAATCGCAAATCCTAAGTTGGACGCCAGCTCCATTATGATGTTGCCCTCAAGCGGCGCGAAATCGATTACGCCAAGAAGAACAGGGTTTGACAGGGCGTTTGAAAACTCGGAATAAGTGTTGGCCTCGGCGTTTAGAACCTCCACCTGCACGCTCTTTCTTAGGTAGGCGGGCAGGTTGGTGGAAAGAAGGCGCCCGTAGTTTTCAAAAATAATCTCCAAAGTCCTCAAGTGGTCCTTTGAAAACTTGGACGGCCTCGCGAAATTGTAGTCTTTAACTGTCTTTTCAGGAGTCTCGTCAAGCTGGCTCGCGTCCAGCTCGCCGTTGTTCAACGCGTTTAGCAGATTGTCTATCTCCTCCTGAGATAAGGTATCACCCATTTTTTTCACCTCACGCCCGGACGCCGCGGGCACTAAACAGACGGCGTCCGGTTATTTGCCGCACCGGGCGGACGCCCTTACTGGTGCATGAAGTTTTTAAGCGTAACTTCCACTATGCACTTTGTGCCAAACTTCTCCTCTATCTTTTCAAGCGTCTCCTTTTTGATGACCTCCTCCGATATGTCGTCGTTTGAGTGGGACTGCATTACCGTACGGATGATGTCGGTTATCGTAGACTGGTAGGAGGTAATCGCCTCTGTTCCAAAATTTTTGTAATCCTCGGCCTTTGTATTTACTCCGACAGAATATCCGTCAAAAAGGGCGTAATGATCCTTGCCGTCGCTGCTCTCCTTTAAGTTAACCGTCTGCTGCGCGTCAAACGCCACGTCGGTATATTCGATGTCGGTCACGGTGTAGTCCTCGGCCGCGTCGGCGTCGTCGCCCTCGCCAAGCTCAAGGTTTAAAACAGAGGCCACCTGCGTCACAAGATTGTTCGTCTTTTGGAAAGCCGGCAGCATCACAAAGAACATGACCGCCGTCAGTATCACGTCTATCGCGGTAAGGGCCATGATAATAACGCTGAAAATATTTTTTCTCATTACTCACACACCTTTCATTTAATATGTATTGCTGTATATCTTTATCTCTACGCGCCTGTTGCGCGCCCTCCCGGCGGCCGTCCTGTTGCTGGCCACGGGATCTACCTCGCCGCGGCCGGACGCCTCGAGATTTTTCACATTCAGCTTCTTTACGTCCCGCAGATACTCAAGCACCCTTGTGGCCCTCGCTGTCGAAAGCCAGAGGTTGCTAGGATACTGGTAGCTGTTTATGGGGACGTTGTCGGTATGCCCCTCTATCTTTATTAGCTTGTTGGGATACCCTTTAAGTATGTCGCCCACCCTGCTAAGCACCTGCCTCGCCCCGCTCGGCACGTCCGCGCTGCCGGAGGCGAAAAGCAGGTCGCCGCTAAGGGATATCATAACGTACTGGTAGCTGTCGTCTATCGTCACGTCAACGGAATCCTGGAGCCTGTTTAGCTCCGTGGCCTCCACGACGTCTGAATACAGCTGCTCGGTCGCCTCCCTCTGCTGCTGCTCCATCTCCTCTTGGTACTCCGACATCGGATCCGACTCGACCTCCGACTCGGACGCCTTGCCCATGTCGGATATGTACTCGTCAAGGTTGTTTAACTGCGTGGCGCCGCTTGAAACCAGCACGCCCTCGCCTATCGCCTGCGCACCGCCGCTAAATATGCTAAAGCTGTTTGAGAGCGACGCGACGAGCTCCGCGAACTTTACCTCGTCCACGTTTGACATGGAGTACAAAAGGACGAAGAAGCACAAAAGAAGGTTCATCAGGTCGGAAAAGGTGTCCTTCCAGCCGTCGGTCTTTATTTCCTGTTCCTGTTTTTCCTTTTTGGCCATTAAGCTTCACCGCCTTCCGGCGCCGCAGCCGCCTCCTCTTCCATTTCATCGCCGTT
This sequence comes from uncultured Jutongia sp., assembly GCA_964617075.1. Classification (GTDB taxonomy): domain Bacteria; phylum Bacillota; class Clostridia; order Lachnospirales; family Lachnospiraceae; genus Butyribacter. The sequence goes on along the minus strand of CAZTVO010000056.1, from coordinate 9,068 downwards.
GCCGCGGGCTGACGGAGCAAGGAACGACTTAAGCTTTTCTTCTATGACCCTAGGGTTTTCGCCGGCCTGAATGGAAAGCAGGCCCTCGACTATAATGCCCTTCATCCTTATCTCTTCCTCGTTGTGGGACTTGAGCTTAAAGGAAATAGGTATGCAGAGCCAGTTTGAAAGAAGCGAGCCGTAAAGGGTCGTAAGAAGGGCGACAGCCATGTTCGGGCCTATCATGCTCATGTCCTCCATGTTGTAGAGCATGTTTACAAGTCCTACAAGCGTTCCAATCATTCCCCAGGCGGGGCCCATGCTGCCCCAGTTGGCCCAAAACATTATCTTTTCGTTGTGTCTCTCGTCTATGGAGCTAAGCTCCGTATCCATGATGTTTCTGACAAGTTCGGGATCGGTGCCGTCAACTATGAGCATGATGCCTTTTTTTAGGAAATCGTCCTCAATGTTGTTGGCCGCCTCCTCAAGGGCCAAAAGGCCCTCCTTGCGGGCTACGTTTGAGAGGTTTATTATGTCTTTTATGCCCTCCGCGGGATTTATCTCCTGCTTTTTCATGGCAAGGGAAATGGACTTAAAGCCCGCGACAAAGTCGCCAATGCTCTTTGACTGGATGAGCATGCACGAAACAGAGCCGCCAATCGTAATGAACACGGAAACCAGGTCGCCGAAATGCTTCATGGCCGCCGCGCCCTCCGCGCCCGTCACGATGCCCAAAACTACCATGACCAGACAAACGGCCATGCCCACAATTGTTGTAATATCCAAAACGTACACCACCTTACAATTTTATTTTATATCTACAAACTCCGCCCCCTTTGGCGGAATGGCGTTCAAAGCTCAATCAACGAAATTGCAGTCCCTCTTAAACGATTTTACAAGATTTTTAACTTCCTGTCTACTTTCTTTTACAATCAGCTTCTTGCCCGTAGTAAGCGTAATCACGGTATCGGGCGTCTCCTCCACCGTCTCTATAAGATCGGAGTTGATTGTAACTTCCGCCCCGTTTAGCCTGGTCACGTCTATCATGCGCATCAGCCTTTCAAACACAGATATCTTTCTTAAAAACGGCCGGCAACAAACAAGCAATATACTGTTGATGCCGGCCAAAAGCGCCGCTTCGCCCGCCAAGGGCTTATTATCTCTTCAGATTTACGATTTCTTCAAGCATTGAATCAGACGTCGTGATTATGCGCGAATTTGCCTGGAAGCCGCGCTGGGTCGTAATCATGTTTACAAACTCGTTGGCAAGGTCTACGTTTGACATCTCTAGAGCGCCTACGGCAAAACTTCCCGAAAGGCTTATGTCCTCGCCCACTCCGTCAAAGTCGCCGGAGTTTTGGGTGGCCTGGAAAAGGCTGTCGCCGACCGCCTCAAGGCCCGAAGGGTTGTTAAACGTAGCGACCGCAATCTGGGCCAAAAGCTTCATCATGCCGTTGTTGTACGTTCCGTATATGTAGCCGTTCTCGTCGATGCTTATTCCCTTCATCTCGCCCGCCATGTTGCCGGTGCCAAAGCCGTTGACGTCGCCCTTCGTGTAGGTGACGTTTGAGACGCCGGAGTTTGAATACTGGGTAAGGGCGGAAAAATCGATAATGACGCCACCAGATTCGGTACCTGGATTATACTGCGTGAAAGTGTTATCTATGTGTCCATCATTATCTGCTGGATCGGCAGGCACGCCATCACCATCTGTAGCAGTTGGGCTTACACTAAATACAAGACCGTTGTCCTTATACAAGCTATTTCCACCTGGATCAAATCCATTTCCAGTCATTTTAACGAACTCACCTGTGCTAGTGTTAAATTGTATCTTTGGTAGCTGACCAGCATTTGGCACATTTTTACTGAACGAAAATTCACCAGTCTGCGGATTAACGTCATTTTGATCAAGCTTAAATTTCGCACCGCCAAGTGTTACCTCCGTGGGCCTTGCTGCATACGTAACTGTACCATCGGCACCCGTAGTAGACGTGACAAATATGGAATCTCCATTTTCGTCAAGCACGTCAGCCAATGTAACGCAGTATTCGGTAACACCATCGACAGCTTGAGCTGGCTTTTCGTTCGCGTATATATACAACTTTGCCGTGTACAGCTGGCCAAGGTTGTCGTAAAAGCTAAACGTCACGGGCTCTCCTGTGGTAACGATAGAGTTTTCATCTTCGTAGGTATCTGGATGAACGTCCGGATCCATCTTGTCGATGTTGCCCTTTAAGGTGACGTTTTCGGTGGATTCAGGCTCATAGTAGGTGTTTTCCGCGCTCATGACGGTAAGGTCGCGGGCAAGGTCCTTTACTATGTTTCCATCGTCGTCCGCGAGCCACCCCTGGATGGTTGCGCCGTTTGTGGTGGAGTAGAGGTTTCCGAAGGCGTCGACGTTAAGCGCGCCGGCCTTTTGGAAATACGTCATTCCGCCAGACTTAACTATAAAGAACGCGTCCCCGTTTATGGCAAGGTCAAGCGCCCTGTTTGTCGACTGGGTGCCGCCCTGCTCGGTGATGTTTGTGGTGATTGACGCCACGAGGGAGCCAAGACCTATCTGCTTGGCGTTTGTTCCCGCGGCACCCGTGGCGGCGTTTGGACCGGTCGCGGGAGACGTGGTCTGATAAAACATATCCGAAAAGTTTACTCCGCTCGCCTTAAATCCAACAGTGTTTACGTTTGCTATATTGTTTCCAAGTACGTCCATTCTGGTCTGGTGCGCCCTTAGGCCTGCCACGCCAGAGTAAAGTGATCTCATCATAGCTTTGTTTCCTCCTTGCAAATATGTGGAATGCCTATCCTGGGCCCGTCTGCCGTTCGGGGCCCCGCGCCTCCTTACAAGGTCCGGCGCCAAACATTCAAAATCAGCCGATAACCGCTCCATCTATGTTTGTGAAGATGGAATCTGTCGAATCGCCCATTGCCGTAACAACAGTGTTGTTTTTTACATTTACGATAAAGGCAAGGTCGTCGACCATGACCAAAGACTCCCGAATTCCTTTTTCCCGCGCCTTCGTAGTACCATTTTCAAGCCTCTCCATCTGCTCCGCAGACAGATTTATGTTTCTGTTGGCAAGCCGCTCGTTGGCGTGCTTGGAAAACTTTAGGCCCTCCGTCCTCTCTTCTTGGACGGCGCCAAGCACTTCCTTAAATGAACGCTCGGAACCAAAGGTTTTGGAAGAATCGGCACGTGACGCGTCACGCTGACGCGCGGGCATGCGGCCAATCGACGAATACTGGTCAATCTTATCCATATTCCTTCCTCCCCGCTTTAACGTTCACGCATTCATTTGCCCGCCTCTTCTACTTTTTCCTCACCGCTTCCGCCTTCACCCTCGGATCCAGCGTCGGAACCGCCGCCTTCAACGTCTCCTACGTCTTCGGAGCCGTCCTCGCCTTCGCCGCCTTCGCCATCCTCGCCTTCGCCTTCGTCCTCAGGCGGCTCTAGGTCGTCCGGCTTTTGCGTCGTAGCGACTCCCTTTACGGTAAGCGTTACGTCTCCGTAGCTTACGGTGCCGTACGGATCGTCGAACACGATTACTACCTGATATTTTCCGGCGTCTAACCACGTAAGAGCGTCCTTGTCGATTGTCAATACTCCGTTTTTGTACGTGACGTACTTTGAGCTTAGCTTTACGGTGTTTCCGTCCTCGTCCATGAGGCCTACGCCCATGCCGTACGCCTGATACTCGTCCTCGCCCATGTCGATGCCGGTGATTACAAGATCCTGCGGATCGTGATGGAGGAAGAGGTGGTCCTGCGGCTCTACTGAAGGAACCTTCTGCATCGCGACATATACGTCGTCAAGAACCTGCACAACGTCGTCATACGCGTATTCCACACCGTTTACGCACACGTAAGGCTCGCCGCTCTTCATAATGACGTAGTCCACAACTCCTTCCACTTCCGTGACGTTTCCGGTCTCGGACGCGCTCTGGATGTAGACGGTCTTTCCCACAAGAGAAAAAGCGGAAGTATTGGTGGTGGTGTCGCTCATGTTCTGCATATACTCAAGCTCCGTAAATTGAGCGAGCTGCGCCACGTATTCGGTGTTGTCCGTCGGCGAGAGCGGATCTTGGTACTTCATCTGCGCCACAAGAAGCATAAGGAAATCTTCCTTGCCAAGCTGGGAGCCTACCTGCCTCTCTTTTTTCTGAGAGCTTTCCGATATCTGCAACTGCCCGTCTTCGACAGGCGCCGTTATGCCAGCCATATTTTCTCTCCTTTCTTAAATTTTTCAGTCTTAAAACTTCGCCAAATGCGTTTCTTCCCGCTTAAAGCCTAATTGCCCTTAGGCGGTGTAGTCGATGCTTGACCCCGTGCCAAAATACGGGCCTTTTACGCTTTTAGCCTCCCCGCCGCCTTCGGCCTCATCCTCTTCGTCAAATGAAAACCTCATGCGCTTTCCGTCTCCGTTTTCAAACTTCTTGCCGTCCTGCATATCGGACTGGCTGCTTTGAGAAAACGCGAAGTCCGAAACTTCAACCTCGACGGCATCAACCTTAAGGCTTCTGCTCTCAAGCGCTTCTTTTAGGCTCATCATCTGGCTTTGAAGGGCCTCTCTGGCCTCCTCGGTCTGAACAGTGAAGTTTGCCGTCATGACGCCGCTGTTTGACGTGACGGAAACAAGAACCTTTCCAAGGCTTTCGGGATGGAGCTGGAGCTGCATGCTCGAGGTCTGTTCGCCAAGCGTAACCTTGATGCGGCTAACGACCTGGTTTAGTATATCAAGCATCTGCTGCACGTCCGCCTGCTGCGCAAAGACCGGCTTTGAAACGTCCGCCGCCGCTTTTGAGAGGCTGCCCGCGAAATCCGCCAGGCTTATAACCGCGCCTCCTTCAGGCCTCGCCTCTTTTTGCGCCGCCTGCGCCTCGTCGCCAAACGACGTTAAAACGCCTTCGCCATCGCTTTGCTGCTTTTTGGCGCCCGCCTGCATGGCGTCCGCCTCCGCGCCCTTAACTTTTGGCGACGCTTCCTTTTCCTGATACGCAACGCCTTCTTTTACGTCTTTTTGCTGTGTTACGACTTCGGCCGTGCCTTTTTCAGGCTTTTTTTCAGGCTGGGCCGCCGCGTCCCGCGCGTCGTCGCTTACGTACTCGACTGTTACCTCGGCTTCTTTTTCAAGTGGTGCGACACCATCATCCGCCTCTGGCGCTTCCTGCGTTAAAAGGGGCGCGTCGCTTTTGCCTAAAGCCTCGTCAAGCGCCTTTAAGAAATCGTCTTTGCTCATTCCCGTGAGCCCTTCCCAGTCGATTTGCTCAAACGCCTGGGCGATGTCCTTCATGTCGGCAAAAAGGGACTCGCTTGTAAGAAGATCCGAAGCGTCCGCGTATCCTCCCACAAACAGGACGAGCTTTTGAAGATTTGCCATGTCAAGCAGATCCGTCGGCACAAGGCCAAGAGCCTCCAAGGCCCGCTCAAGCGTGTCGCCGTCGATGTCAAGCACGCCCTTTACGACGTCTTTTATCGCGTCGTCAACGGCAAGCGCCTTTTCCTTGATGTCAGGCTGCGCGGGAGCCGCTTCCTTTGCCTTTACGGCGCCGTCCAAATTTGAACTGGCGGTCTTATCGGGCTTTACGGCCGCGCTAGCCGCCTTTACTGGTTTTGCCGCGCCCTGTGCCTTAAAACCACGGCCGCCGTCAGAAGCCGTTCCCGCGGCGCCAAGATCCATATATCCCGCGAAGTCGTCGGAACCTTTTTTTACGCCCGACGGAGCCGCGCCTGGAATCACAAAAGACGCCACTTCCTGCATTACCGCGCTTATTCCTTTCATCTTTTCACCTCCTTCATAAAATGAAATAAAGTATCTATGTAAACGGCTTTCGCCGAATACACCAAAACAGATGTGGCCTATGGCGCGTCACGTGCCCGAAATCTTTTTGGTAATCTGCGCCGCGTAGTCGGTGTCCATCTCCTGCAAAATGGCCGCCGCGGTGCTTTCCTTCATGTTTTCCATTATGTCGCATATAAGGTCTAGCTCTTCGCTCATCTCGGAGAGAATCTGAGCGGCCTTGGCGGGCTCCATGCCCGAATAGAAGTCGGCCAGCTCCTGCGCCTTTTCGCTGTAGCGCTCCCTAAGCACCACCTGGCGGTAGATGCTTTCGGCATTTTTTGGCTCTATCTCCTCGTAATAGGCCCTGTACTCCGAAATGTCCGGCGCGTTTTCGTTAAACACGACATTTTCATCGAAATCCCTTACGCGCCGCTCAAAGGCGTCCTGCTCGTTTTTGTATTTCCTTAGGTTCCTGACCTCCGCCTCAAGCTCCTTTATGTAGGACGAATTGGCGGACGTCGCGCCGTTTTCCGAAGCGAGCTCGCTCTCAAGCTCCTTTATCCTGGCGTTTGCCGACTTAAGAGTGGTGTACTGGTAGTTGTCCTCCTGCGCCTGCGTCTCCTCAGAAGGCGCGGGCAAAATCTTATTTATGATGGGGACGTCCTTTAAAACGGGGTAAAGTATGTTGCTTCCTATGCCTCCAACGTCTAGCTTAATGAGGAAGGCAAACACGGCAAGCCAGATAAGCACGATAACAAGCGCTATAAGCGCGGTAACTAGCCTGCTTCCCCCGCTTTCACCCTCTTTTGCCGCTTTTTGTTTTTTTGCCATTGCCTAGACCTCGCTTTCCCTGGCAGCTCCGAAACGAAAACTTACAAGCTCGTTGATTTCCTTCTGCTCCGTGGCATTTATCTCAAGCTTGAATTCCTCAAACGCTTTTTCCTTAAGCTTTTCGTATATCTTTCTTTCCATCATGGCGGCGTTAAGCTTTGCCTGCGCCGCGGCCACCCTCTGCTCCTGCGCCTTTATGACGGCCTTTTGGATGTTGATGTTATATTTTATATTTTCGACACTTTCCTCGAGTCTTTTTATATTTAAAATGTCAAGCCTGCCGCTTATTGCGTCGTGAAGCAGGCCTTGAAACTTTTCCTTCCTCGCCTCAAGCGCCGCGAGCTTTTCCTCTTCTTCCAAAAGCTTCGCGACTTCCGCTCCGTATTCGGCCTTCGCCTGATCCTCAAGCTTTGTCTTGACCGAAAGGATGCTTTCCATCTTAAAAATAAACTTTGCCATAACAGTCCAATCCGCAAAAGCGCCAGGCTCTAGTCGCCCGCGAAAAGAGCCTCAAGCCTTTCTACAGTATCCTCAAAATCCACCTTTTCATAAACGTCCTGCATAAGAAACTCGTTTACGGCGTCTATCTTTGAGAGGGCGTAGTCTATGTCCTTGTTGGAGCCCGGCTTGTAGGCGCCTATATTTACAAGATCCTCCGCCTCCGAATAAGTAGCTAAGACGTTATTTAATATGCCGCTGGCGTCTTTATGCTCCTTTGAAACAATGCTGCTCATCACACGGGAAATGCTTTGCAGCACGTCTATGGCGGGATAGTGGTTTTTGTGGGCTATCTTCCTGTTTAGCATTATGTGCCCGTCAAGGATGCTTCTGGCGGTGTCGGTTATTGGCTCGTTAAAGTCGTCGCCGTCCACAAGCACCGTATAGAGGCCCGTGATTGAACCTTTGTCGGAGCAGCCCGCCCTTTCCAAAAGCTTTGGCATCTCGGAATACACGCTTGGCGGGTACCCCCTCGACACGGGAGGCTCGCCGGAGGCCAGCCCTATCTCGCGCTGCGCCATGGAAAAACGGGTGAGCGAATCCATCATAAACAAAACGTCGCGCCCCTGATCCCTGAAATATTCCGCTATGGCTGTTGCCGTCATGGCGGCTTTTTTCCTTATGAGGGCGGGCTTGTCGGACGTGGCGACGACGACAACGGAACGGCTCATGCCCTCCTTGCCAAGATCGCGCTCTATAAATTCCCTGACTTCCCTGCCGCGCTCCCCCACCAGGGCTATGACGTTTACGTCGGCCTTCGTGTTTCTGGCAAACATTCCCATGAGCGTGCTTTTGCCGACGCCGCTGCCCGCGAATATCCCTATGCGCTGGCCTTTTCCTACGGTAATGAGCCCGTCGACCGCCTTTACTCCAAGGGGAAGGGCCTCGTCTATGATCTTTCTTTTGAGCGGATCGGGAGGCGGCGCCTCGACCGAATAAGTGGATGTCGTTTCCATGAAGCTGCCGTCTATCGGATGGCCAAGGCCGTCTAGCGTCTTTCCCAAAAGCTCGTCGCCGACCGGAACGCGCAGAGGCGCGTTCGTGTTTTCCACGCGGCTTCCAAGGCCCACGCCCTCCGTCTGGTCGTATGGCATAAGAAGAACGCGGTCGTCCCTAAAGCCCACCACCTCGGCGTTTATTACGTGGCTTGAGTCCTTCGTGATTATGTGGCACAAGTCGTTTAGCTTAGCCTCCGGCCCTATGGACTCCACGGTAAGGCCGACTACCTTGGCCACTTTTCCAAGCCGCTTCTCGTACGACTGCCCCAAAAGCATGTCGTATTTTGAAAAATCGATGTCCGTCATTAAGAAAGCCACTCTCTTTCCAGATGAAAAAGCCTACACGGCAAGCAGCCTTATCTGGTCGCGCAGGCTTTCAAGCTGCGCGTCAAGGCTGCAGTCTATTATCCTGTCGTCTGTTTCTATGATGCACTGCCTCGCGGAAAGCGAGGCGTCCTCGACTATATCAAACTCGGTGCCCTCCTTAACGCACGCGGCAAGCTCGCCGCGCCCGGCCGATACACGCGGCATGTCGCCCTTTGACACCCTCACGACTATTCGCTCCGTCTTTTCTATGCCCCTTATGGCGTTGTCTATAAGGTGGACGATTACGTCCTTTTTGTCCTGACAGACGACGCCCGTTATCTTTTCTATAAGCCCCGCCATAACATCGGCGAAGCGCGGCTCTAAAGTCTGCTCGCGCTCTCTTAGGGCCTCCTGCCTTTTTTCAAAGTCGGCCTCAAGCTGCGCCTGTCTCTCCTTTAGCGCCTCGGCGGCCTTAACGCCGCCCTCCCTAAAGCCCGCGCTTTTTCCTTCCTCGTAGGCGTCGTTTTTTATATTGGCGGCCATGGCGTTGGCCTCGGAAATAATTTTGTCCGCCTGCTCCCTCGCGTCGGCAAGCATCGCGTCTATTTCCTCTTTCGCTTCGTCGGAGATGCGCCGCCTCTCCTCCTCAAGCACTCCGTCCATGCTTATGACGTTTATGC
>CAZTVO010000055.1:13015-14276 GCA_964617075.1 uncultured Jutongia sp. | reverse complement strand
GCGGCATGTCGGGAGTGGTGACGGACATAAAAAACCTCGCTTTAAAGGAAATGCCGATATACGTTGTAATAGCGTCGATTTTATCGCTTGCGGTCCTTTTTATAACTATGAACTCGTTCGTCACTCCCATAATTTTTCTTGTAAACATAGGAATGGCAATAGTCTACAACCTTGGCAGCAACATATTTCTCGGCGAGATTTCATATATTACGCAGGCGCTGGCGGCCGTGCTTCAGCTAGCCGTCACAATGGATTATTCGATATTCCTTCTTGAAAGCTACGAGGCCAACAAAAAGAGGTATCAGGGCGACAATGAGCGCGCCATGGCCCACGCGATAGGCGACACCTTTAAATCGGTGTCCAGCAGCTCCATTACGACCATAGCGGGATTCGTGGCGCTGTGCTTTATGACGTATAAGCTTGGCACGAACATAGGCGTGGTAATGTCAAAAGGCGTGGTGATAGGCGTTATCACCTGCGTTACCGTCCTTCCGGCGATGATACTGACTTTCGACAAGCTCATTGAAAAGACAACGCACAAGGATATAATCCCGTCGCTTGACGGAATTTCAAACGTCATCATAAAGGGGCGCTTCGTCGCGATCGCGATTTTTCTTATAATCCTGATTCCGGCGGTGTACGGCAACAACCATTATGAAATCTACTACAATATAGACCAGTCGCTTCCAAAGGACATACCCAGCGCGAAAGCTAACGACAAGCTTAAAGAAAAATTTGACATGAGCAACATCCACATGGTTCTTTTAAAAGACGGCCTTACGGCCAAGGAAAAGAAGCAGATGATTGAAGAAATCGAGGGTGTGGACGGCGTCAAATGGGTAATAGGGCTAAATTCGATTGTCGGCTCGAATTTTCCAGAATCTATGCTTCCAAGCGACATCGAGGAGACGCTAAAGACCGATAATTACGAACTCCAGTTCGTATGTTCGGACTACGGCTCGGCTACCGATGAGGTAAACGCCCAGATAGCGGATATGCAGGAAATAATAAAGAAATACCAGGACGGGGCGATGGTGATAGGAGAGGCTCCGCTCATGAAGGATTTGTCAGACGTCACGGACGTAGACTTAAAGAACGTAAACAACATATCGATTGCGGCGATATTTATAATAATTTTGTTTACATTCAAGTCCATATCGATACCGATAATTCTGGTGTCCGTTATAGAGTTTGCGATAGCGTGCAACATGGCCGTTCCTTTTTACACAAACACGCCGCTGCCGTTCGTGGCGAGCATAGT
>CAZTVO010000055.1:12550-13005 GCA_964617075.1 uncultured Jutongia sp. | reverse complement strand
GGCACCATACAGCTTGGAGCTACCGTCGACTACGCGATACTTATGACGAACAGGTACCACAAGGAGAGGGTCGTGAACGGACGCAGCAAGAAAGAGGCCATAAGCATCGCGCATAAGACGTCGATAAAGTCCATACTTACAAGCGGCTTCTGCTTCTTCGCGGCAACGTTCGGCGTTTCGGCGTATTCTAAGATAGACATGATAAGCGCGATATGCACCCTTCTTTCGCGAGGCGCGATAATAAGCATGGTAGTCGTCATATGCGTGCTCCCGGCGATGCTTTGGATATTTGACGGATTGATAATACGCACATCCCTCGACATGATTAAGGCGAAAGTGGCTCAGAGGGGGACAGGGAAGTGAAAATAGGGCGGATGCCCGATAGTTTAAGTTGTATCCGCGGCCATTAGGCGCGGGCATTTACAGAAAGGAATGATAAATATGGGAAAGAATGC
>CAZTVO010000055.1:0-12540 GCA_964617075.1 uncultured Jutongia sp. | reverse complement strand
GCGGCTGTTTTTGGAGTAGGAGGACTTTTGGCGGCGGGGCTGCTCGCGGGAGGAATCGAGTACGCGTCGCATATGTCGTCACACGCGACGCAGGCTAAAGACGGCGGAGGCGGCAGCGTAAAAAAAGTGACGGAAGAAGTTTCGCCTGCGGAAAGCTCCAAGTACAGCTCCAAAGACGCGACAAAGCACGAAACGGTATATCAGACGCTTGACGCGTACGGAAAGCCTACGGATACCATAGTTTCGGACTGGCTTAAAAATTCAGGGATAAATTCCAAACTTGACGACGTGTCAGAGCTTGACGGGATTACCAATACAAAGGGCGACGAGGAGTTTGAGCAGGACGGAAGCAGGCTTACGTGGGACGCGGGAAGCGAGGACATCTACTATCAAGGCAGCACGCAAAAAAAGGCGCCGGTAAGCATGGAGATTTCCTATAAGCTTGACGGAGAGGAGGCCGACGTGGATGAAATCGCCGGCCGCAGCGGAAAGCTTGAAATAAATATAAAATATAAAAATTCGTCAAAAAAGACTGTTAAGATAGACGGGGAAAAGACCGACATCTATACGCCTTTTGTCATGGCTACGGGCATGGTGCTTCCGGTGGACAATTTTAAAAATGTTTCAATAGACAACGGAAGCATATTGTCGGAGGGGGACAACAGCATAGTCGTAGGGTACGGCATGCCGGGACTTTCCGAGAGTCTTGACGTGGAAAGCATAGACGAGGGCGGCGATCTGGACGTGGATCTTGGAAGCATAGACGAAAAGATCACGGACAGCGTGACTATTACGGCGGACGTGGTCGACTTTGAGATGAAGCCGACGTATACCATCGCCACGTCGGAGCTGTTTAACGACGTCGATCTGTACGACACGAAAAACGCTGACGATTTGAACGAAAAATTAGACGAGCTTTCTGGCGCCGCCGTAAAGCTTTTAAACGGTTCGGATAAGCTTGATTCCAATTTAAAAAAGCTTGACGGAAAATTCGACGAGTACGCCGCCGCCATCAACAAGCTTAATGACAGCGTCGGAACGCTTGATAGCGGCGCGGACAAGCTAAAGAAAGGCGTTGGCAAGTATACGAAGGGCGCGGACAAGCTGCTTGGCGGCGTGCGCGATTACGCCGCGGGCGCGAAGACCCTGGCAAAAGGCGCGAAAGAATATACGAAAAACACCAAGCTTATCGTTGACAACGTGGGCAAGATAAAGAGCGAGGGAACAGAGGCACTGGCGTCGGGCTCCAAGCAGTTTGACGCCAGCCTAAACGAATATGTGGGCACGGTAAATAAAATTCTTTCTTCCGACACGCTGACTACCGTGGCGTCGGGCATCACGGCTATAAATTCGGGAGCCGGACGTCTTTACGACGGTGTGGAAAAAGTAAGCGCGGGAGTTGAGGGCTTAAAGGCAGGCGTTTCAGAAATAAACTCCGCCGCCGGCCAGCTTACGCAGTACGACGGCAAGGTTGACGGATACACGGAAAAGCTAAAGGAAATGTACGCGTCCGCGGAAACGGAGGAAGACAAGGCCGCGATCATGGAAATAATCAATTATGTGGGCACGGCAAGGCAGGTAGGCGCGGGAATCGCCGACGCGACGGACGGCGATTCCGAGCTTATGTCCGGATTTGACGCCGCGTCAGGCGGCCTTTCGCAGGTTTTGGGAGGAATTTCCGAGATTAAGGAAAGCACCGGCGCGCAGTCGTTCGGGGGTCAAACGGACAGCCTAAGCGACAGCTTAGGCCAGCTTTCCGCCGCTGGCAGCGCGCTCGTTTCAGGATATGAAACGCAGCTTGACGCGGGCATACAAAGCCTTGACGAAAACGCGGGCACGCTTTATGAGGCTGGCAAAACGCTTGTTTCAAACAACAAGACGCTTTCTGACGGAGCCGACGCCATAATAGGAAATACAAAAGCAATAGTAAAAAATAGCGCAAAGATTACGTCGAGCAGCGAAGAGCTCAGGGACGGCGCCGGCGAATTGTCGAAGGGAACGGGCCTGCTTTTGGACGGCACGAAGACGCTTAAGGGAAAGACGTCGGACGTATCGGACGCGTTGGGAAAGCTTTCTGACGGAGCCGGAACGCTTTCGGACGGCATGGCAAAATTTGACAAAAACGGCATTGACAAAATAACGGGCGCGGCTGACGGCCTGCTGGACGCCGGCTCAAGCCTAAAGGACAGGCTTGACAGGATAGCCAAGGCCTCTTCAGAATACAAGTGCTTTTCGGGGATAGCCGACGGCATGGACGGCAGCGTTAAATTCATAATGTCGACGGAGGAGGTAACGGCAGAGGATGCCGATGCCGAATAAGAGGCTCTAAAGGAGAAAAAGCCCGATTTTACAAGGAGTGAACAAAAAGATTTGGGAAAAGTGGATGAAAAAAAGAAGGTAAAGCAGGAGGCACTGTTAAGCTCCGCTTTCAGGCTCTTTACGGAAAAAGGCATAAACAACACGTCAGTTTCAGATATAGCAACCAGCGCGAAAATGGCGAAGGGGACATTTTATCTGTATTTTAAGGATAAATACGACATAAGGGACAAGCTTGTCGCGCATCAGGCGGGCAGGCTGTTTGAAAACGCCAACGAGGAGCTTGTAAAGAGCGGGTGCAGGACGCTTGAGGACTGCGTCGTATTCATAGCCGACAGCATCTTGACCCAGCTTAACGACAACCAGGCTCTGCTTAAGCTCATTTCAAAAAATTTAAGCTGGGCTCTTTTCTCGAATATACGCATCTTAGGCGCGGACAATATGAACTGCATGGACATATTCAGGGGACTGGTCGAAAAATCGGGGCGCGAGTTTAGAAATGTCGACATGATGGTATTTATGATAGTCGAGCTTGTAAATTCTACATGCTACAGCGCCGTTGTAATGAAGTCACCCGTTGGAATCGACGAACTAAAGCCGGAACTTTTCGTTGCCATAAGGGGGATAATTGCCCAATTTGAGATAAAGGATTAAAAAGGATGGAACCGTCATGGGAAAGTGCATGAAGGAGCTTGTGGACAGGCTGTGCGAAAACCGCGGCCTCTCTTCCGACGAAATGACCGAGCTTTTGAAATTTAGAAACAGGGAAACCGCCGAATACCTTTTCGAAAGGGCGCGCGAGGTTAAGCAAAAGCATTACGGAAAAAAGATTTTTATTCGAGGCACTGTAGAGATTGGCAATTACTGCAAAAACGACTGCTATTACTGCGGCCTTAGGCGCGGCAACATATTTATTACAAGATACAGGCTTGAGGAAGACGAAATTTTAGAGTACTGTGGCGCGGGGTATGAAAAGGGAATAAGGACTTTCGTGCTTATCGGCGGCGACGACTATTTTTACACGGGCGAAAGGGTCGCGGGCATCGTTTCGGCGATAAGGGAAAAATATCCTGACTGCGCCGTGGAGCTGGGTCTTGGGGAGAGGCCCGGCTCCGTATACAGGCTTTGGTTTGAGGCGGGGGCCAGCAGGTATCTTTTATGGCACGAAACGGCAAGCGACTCGCACTTTCGCAAGCTCCATCCTCCCGAAATGTCATTGCTAAAAAGAAAACAGGCGCTGTGGGACCTTAAGGACATGGGATATCAGGTTGGAACCGGCTTTATGGTGGGGATGCCTTATCAGTCGGTCGCAAACGTGGTTGAGGATTTGGAATTTATAAAGGCGCTTGATCCGCACATGGCGCATATCGTTCCATTCCTGCCAACGGCCCACACGCGCTTTGAGAAGGAAAGGAGCGGCAACGGCGACATGACGCTTTACATTATGGCGATTGTAAGGCTTATGCTGCCGCGCGCGCTTATTTCGGCCGATCCGATCCTTGAGGGCGTTTTGTTCGACGCGAGAAAAAAGGCGATAGGCGCCGGCGCGAACGAAGTGTTCGCGAGCCTCGCGCCCGACGAGGTGAGGGGATATTACAACGTATGCAGCAGGCGGCTCGCGATGAAAAGCAGCATGGGAGACGATGTGGGAAGAGTCGCGACAAAAATAGAAGAAAGCGGCAATGTGGCCGCGAGTGAGCGCGGCGACTATGAATTTCCAAATGAAAGCGAGGGGGTAAATGAGAAAATTCGTTATCTTATGCGATCATGACGCTGCGTGGGACGAAAGCTTAAGGGAACAGTTTAGAAACGAGGACGTTTTATTTTCGCCGGTTGACGAAATAGAGGATATCGATGAGGGGACGCTTCTTAAGGGAAAGGCGGACATGGTCGTCTGTTCGGTCGACGATTTTTATAATTGGATGGAATATAAGGCCGCGGGAGAACGCGCGCTAAAAAAAGAGGCGCCGCTTTTTGTCATTGCAGATGAATATTCTTTGTCGGACGAGATAAACGCGATGACCGCGGGATGCCTGGACTATCAGGCGAGGTCAAGGCCCATGGAGGCGCTGGCCTGGCGCATAAGAAACAGGCTGATGGACGCGGACGAAGGAGCGGATGTTTATGTGGACGCCGATACCGCGGACGTATACGTGGACGGCGCCCTGTTAAATCTTACGGGAAGGGAGAGGGGAGTGCTTGGAGCGCTTTTAAGAAACGAGGGCGCTCCGGTTTCTAAGGAGGCTTTGATAAAAGAAGTATGGGGCGACGAGTTTGAGGGCAGCGTCAGGGTCGTGGATACGGTGGTAAAGCGGCTTAGGAAGAAGCTGTCGCCCTGTGGAATACAGATAAATACGCATTACGGCAGAGGGCTTTCCATATACCGCGCGTGACGCGAAAATAAAGGCAGCTATTGTCATTGCCTTTTGTATGTAGTATAATCGTTGCATATCAGATGGAGGTGCGGGTTATGAGAAATGAAAGCATGATGGCTTTGAGCGACAAGCTTGAGGAGCAGTTCGACGAGCTTTTGAAAAGCTGCACTCAGGCGAGCGAGATAGATTTAAGCCTTTACCAGGAATACGACGTGAAGAGGGGGCTAAGGGACAGCACCGGAAAAGGGGTACTGACCGGGCTTACCGAGATTTCCGACGTGACGGGATACGAAGTGGTCGACGGCATAAAAAAGCCGACGGACGGATGTCTGTATTATCAGGGATACGACGTAAAAAATCTGGTAGGCGCGGGGATTTCAAAAAAATTTGCTTTTGAGGAAACCACGTATCTTCTGCTGTTCGGCAATCTTCCAAATAAAAAACAATTAAAAGTCTTTGTAGACGTGCTTGGCAGCCTGCAGGAGCTTTCGGGCCATTTCGTAAGAGACGTAATCATGAAAAAGCCGAGCGCCAATCTTATGAACGGACTTCAAAAAAGCGTGCTTACGCTTTATTCGTACGATTCAAATCCGGACGACGCGTCTGCGTCAAACGTTTTGAGGCAGTCGCTGCAGCTTATAGCGAAGCTGCCGCTCATAGCGGTTTACAATTATCACGCGTACCGCCATTTTACCTATTACGACAATTTGGTGATAAAGCCCGCAGTGTCAGGGTATTCGATAGCCGAAAACATTCTTCATATGCTAAGGCCTGACGGAGAGTTTACGGATCTTGAGGCGAGGGTTTTAGACGCCGCCCTGGTGCTCCACGCGGAGCACGGCGGCGGCAACAATTCGACATTTACGAACCATGTGGTGACGTCGTCCGGCACGGACACTTATTCCGCGGTGGCGGCGTCCATAGCGTCGCTTAAAGGTCCAAGGCACGGCGGAGCGAATCTAAAAGTGCAGCAGATGTTTAAGGACTTGCGGGAAAACGTGTCGGACTTGGGCGACGAGGACGAGATTAGGGCTTATTTGAACAAGGTTTTGGACGGGGACGCGTTCGACGGCTCGGGCCTTATATACGGCATAGGCCACGCGGTATATACGCTGTCCGATCCAAGGGAAAGGATACTAAAAAAATTCGCGGAAATGCTCGCGAATGAAAAAGGCGAGCAGGCGCGGAAAGATTTTAAGCTTTACGATACCGTGGCGCGTATCGCGCCGGAGCTTATAATGGCAAGAAGCCGCGACCGGTTCGCGAAGCCTGTTTGCGCGAATGTGGATTTTTACAGCGGGTTTGTATATACGCTGCTTGGAATACCTGAGGAGCTTTTCACGCCGCTTTTCGCTATATCCAGGATTTCGGGATGGAGCGCCCATCGCCTGGAGGAGATAGTGAACAAGGGCAAGATAATACGCCCAGCGTATAAATACGTCGGCACCCACAGGGAGTTTAAGGATATAGACGAGAGGCAGTAGGCTGCCTGACGGCGGCAAAAGGAGGCGGCGCGTATGCTAAAGGCGGTTATTTTTGATATGGACGGCGTAATCATAGACAGCGAGCCGGCGCACGCGAAGGCGGCCTTAAACGTATATAAAAGACACGGGCTGGACGTTGGAATAGATTACTGCAGAAGTTTTGTGGGAAGCTCAACCAAAGAGATGTGCGTGGATTCCGTCAAGCGGTTTAAAATGGACATTTCGTCCGACGAGCTTCTTGCCGAGATGAACAGGGAAAAGAAGGATATTGCGCTAAAGGAAGGATACGCGGCCGTCGACGGCGTATGCGACATTGTAAAAAAATTATATAAGGCGGGATACAAGCTGGCCGTAGCGTCGTCTTCATCGCCGGAAGAGATTGAAGCGGCCGTAAAAGAGCTTGGGATAAAGAAATATTTTGACAAGCTGGTGTCAAGTTCGAGCGCGGCGAGGCCAAAGCCGGCTCCCGACGTTTTTTTTCTCGCGCTTTCAAAGCTTGGGGTTTCGGCCAGGGAGACGGTTGTCATAGAAGATTCGGATTATGGCGTGGACGCGGCGAAGGCGGCGGGCGTTGCGTGCGTCGGATACGTCAATCCCAATTCGGGCGCGCAGTCTTTAAAGAACGCGGACGTGCTTCTTGAAAGCTTTGAGGGAACCGGCGTGAAGTTTTTTGAGCATACGCTGACGCGTTCGCAGGGGCTTCCTGTCGAGATTACGTCCACAAAAAGGCTTGTCATACGCGAGCTTGCCGTTTCGGATATTGACGAGCTTTATCCAATCTACACGGATCCCCAGGTCAGAAAATATATTGAAGACATAGACGACTACATGGAAAACGAAGTGGAAAAGCTTAAAGCGTACATTCAAAACGTGTACGCGTTTTACGGATATGGGTTGTGGGGAGTTTTTAGCAAAACAACAGGGCATCTTATAGGCAGGTGCGGCATTGAAAACCAGACAGTCGACGGAAAGAGCGAGATAACGCTTTCGTATCTTTTGGACAGCGGACACTGGGGATATGGATACGCGCTGGAGTGCTGTAGCGCGGTACTTAAATACGCAAAAGAGCAGCTGGGCATAATGAGGGTCGTCGCGGCAATAGACATGGACAACGTCCGGTCTGTAAAAACGGCGCAAAAGCTTGGCATGAAATGCGAGAAGGAGCTTATTTACAATAAGAGAAAGGCTTTTCTTTACGCTATAAATTTTTGAGGATTTTGGAGGCTGCGATGGCAAAGATAAAACCGTTTTCAGCTATAAGGCCGGATGAAAAATACGCCGCCAGGGTTGCGGCCCTGCCTTACGACGTGTATGACAGGCGCGAGGCTGCCGAGGCTGCAAAAAAGGACGAGCTTACCTTTTTGAGGATAGACAGGCCGGAAACGCAGTTTGCCGAAGACGCGGATATGTACGCGCCGGAGGTGTACGCGAAGGCGAGGGAGATTTTCGACGGCATGATGGCCGACAAAATCTTTATAGAGGACAAAGAAAAATGCTATTACATATACAGGCTTGAGATGGACGGAAGGAAACAGACCGGCATAGCGGCCTGCGCGAGCGTAGACGACTATCTGGGAAACGTTATAAAGCGGCATGAAAATACGCGCGAAGAAAAGGAACGGGACAGGACGCGTCACGTCGACGCGCTAAGCGCGCAGACGGGGCCGGTTTTTTTGGCGTACCGTTCAAAAAAAGGCATAAAAAAAGCAGTCGGCGAAATCATTTCGCGGGACGCTCCAATATACGATTTCGCATCCGACGACGGCGTAAGGCATACGATGTGGAGGGCGGGCCGCGCCGAGGAAATCGAAACAATAGAGGCCGCCTTTGAAGGGATGGACGGCATATACATAGCCGACGGCCATCACCGCGCGGCGTCCGCGGTCAGCGCGTGCATGGAAAGGCGGCGGAAGAATCCGGATTATTCGGGGGAGGAAGAGTTTAATTATTTTTTGTCGGTCCTTTTCCCCGACGACGAGCTAAAGATTTTGGACTACAACCGCTGCGTTAAAGATTTGAACGGCCTGTCGGAAGGTGAGTTTTTTGAGGAGATTGGCAGAAATTTTGAGATTGCCGAGCTTGACGGCAGGACGAGGCCGGGAAAGAAAGGCGACATCGCGATGTATCTTAACGGCAGATGGCGTATGCTGTCCGCGTCGGAGCGGCTTATGGGCGTAAAAGATGTCGTGAAGTCGCTTGACGTGTCGCTTTTGCAGGATTATATATTAGGTCCCGTGCTTGGCATATCCGATCCAAGAACCGATCCAAGAATCGACTTTGTAGGCGGCATAAGGGGACTTGAGGAACTGGAGAGGAGGGCTGACGGCGACATGAAGGCGTCGTTTGCGATGTACCCGACGTCCATAGCGGAGCTTTTCGCCGTGGCGGACGCGGGGCTGCTCATGCCTCCGAAGTCCACTTGGTTTGAGCCAAAACTTAGGAGCGGGCTTTTAATTCATAAGATTTAGGATGGAGGTGTTTGTTTATGGATGAAAAACTGTATGATCTAATGGACTGGGCGGCAATCGAGGCGGTCGTATATTCGGAGGAGTCAAGCCCTGAAAACATACTTGGGCCTCACAAAGTTAAGGACGGCATTTTGGTCATGACTTTCCTTCCGGACGCGCAGTCCGTGCAGCTAAAGCTTAAATCAAGCGGCAGGCGTTTCGAGATGGAGTGCGCCGATGAAGCGGGAGTGTTTGCGGCCCTCCTTCCCATAAAGAAATTTTGTTCATATACCTTCATAGCAAAATATGACGACGGTTCAAAGATTGAATTTGAAGACCCGTACCTTTATACGGATATAATAGGCGAAAGCGACGTCAAAAGCTTCGACGACGGCGTATGCCGCGACGCCTATAATTTTTTGGGCGCGCATCCTATAGCCGTGGACGGATGCATGGACAGCGCGGACGTACGCTGGGACGTGACGGAAAAAACGGACGCCAAAAAGAAAAAAGATACCATATACGGCGCGCATTTTGCCGTGTGGGCTCCAAACGCGATGCGCGTAAGCATAGTGGGCGACTTTAATTTTTGGGACGGCAGGCGCCATCAGATGTGCCGCGTGGGCGATTCGGGCGTATTTTCGCTTTTTGTGCCCGGAATTTCGCCTGGGGACATCTACAAATACGAAATTAAGAGCGGCCCGCAGAAGGTATTTTTAAAAACCGATCCATACGGATTTGAATGCGAGCGGCGTCCGGACGGAGCAAGCGTTGTGGCGGATCTTAAATCTTATAAGTGGGAAGACGCTAAATGGATTAAGGAGAGGAAGGGAAAAGACTTAAAGGCGGAGCCGGTGTCGATATACGAAGTCCACTTAGGCTCATGGAGAAAAAAAGAGGCGTCGGACGGCGACGGGGAGCCAGGCGGCGGATTTTTAAATTACAGAGAAATTGCGCCGCTTCTTTCCGATTACGTAAAAGAGCTTGGATATACGCACGTCGAGCTGATGCCCGTGATGGAGCATTCCATGGACGAGTCCATGGGGTATCAGGCGTCCGGATATTTCGCGGCGACGTCTAGATACGGCTCCCCGCAAGATTTGATGTACTTCATGGATTATATGCATCAAAAGAACATAGGCGTGATACTTGACTGGCCATGTGCCCATTTTCCAAAGGACGCGAACGGGCTTGCGAAGTTTGACGGCTCGTGCCTTTACGAAAACCCGGATCCGAGGCGCGGATGCCACCCTAATCTGGACGCGCTTATGTTTGACTGCGGGAAGCCGCAGGTCGATGTTTTTTTGATTTCAAGCGCGCTGTTTTGGATTGAAAAATATCACGCGGACGGCCTTAGGATGGACGATCTTTCGTCTATGCTTTTCCTTGACTACGGAAGGGCGGACGGAGAGTGGGTTCCAAATATATACGCGGGCCGTGAAAACCTTGAGGCGGCCGCCCTTTTAAAAGAAATCGGCCGGCAGGTTCACGCCAGGAAGGACGGAGCCGTCGTTATAGCGCAGGAGCAGGCTGCGTGGCCTAAGGTCACATGGGACGCGGACGACGGCGGACTTGGGTTCGATTTCAAATGGAACACCGGATGGATGAACGATTTCATAACATATATGCAGACGGATCCGCTCTTTAGGAAAGGCAGACATGACGAACTGCTGTTTAGCATGGTCTACGCGTACAGCGAAAGCTTCATGCTCGTATTTCCGCATGACGAGGTGGTAGGGCTAAAAGGATCGATGCTTATGAAAATGCCGGGAGACATGCCCCATAAATTCGCGAATTTAAGGGCTGCCTACGGATTTATGATGGCACATCCGGGAAAGAAGCAGATTTTCATGGGGCAGGAGTTCGAGCAGCGCGGAGAATGGAACGTAGCGCAAAGCATGCCGTGGATCGAGGCGCGGGAGTCCGGGCATGCGGAGGTTAGAGAATATGTTAAAGCCTTAAACAGGTTTTATATGAAGCATCCCGCGCTTTATAAAGGCGATTACGACGAATCTGGATTTGAATGGCTAAGCAGCTTGGACGCGGAGCACAGCATAGTCACGTTTATGAGGAGGACGCCCGACAGGAGCGAACAGCTGCTTTTTTTGTTTAACTTTACGCCGGTCGTATATGAAAACTTCAAGGTAGGCGTCCCGTTCGAGGGGAAATATAAGGAGATATTTAACAGCGACGCTTTGGAATTCGGCGGCAGCGGCATAGTAAACAAACGTCAAAAAAATTCGCAGCCAGTGTCGTGGGACGGACGCGAGAATTCAATAACGGTACAGACGCCTCCGCTTGGAATGTGCGTATTCAACTGCGTAGGAAAGGAAAAGTAGGAAAATGTCCATGTTTTTTGGTATTTATGGCAGGCTTTCGTTTGCCCTGTGCAGCGCCTCCTCGGCGGGCGGCGACATTGACATAAAAGAAGTGGAAAACGTCATGTCTTCCAATGCTTCTGGCGAAGAAAAGACGAATTTCTTTATACAGTATCTTTTAAGCCAGAGGGAGCCTTTGCTGAATTTGGTAAAAACCCTGGCAATCGCTTTGCTGTTTTTTATCGTCGGACGAAAAGTCGTAGGACTTTTGGTCAAGATGATTGACAAGTGGATGCGAAAGAGAAATATAGAAGAAGGCGCGCATAAGTTCGTGCTGTCTTTCGCCAAGATGCTGTTTAACATACTGCTTATATTTATTGTAGCGGGCATTTTGGGGGTAGGGACAAGCTCCATAGTCGCGATGGTAGGTTCCGCCGGTCTCGCGATAGGCCTAGCGCTTCAAGGCAGCCTCTCAAATCTTGCCGGCGGAATGCTGATACTTGTTCTAAAGCCTTTCGTCGTAGGCGATTATATAATCGCACAGGGTCAGGAGGGTGTGGTGGACAGTATAGACATTTTTTATACCAGGATCATAACGAGCGACAACAAAGTCATTGTCATACCGAACGGGGCCATCTCCAACGCCAACGTGACAAATACGTCCTGTCTTGAGGAAAGGATGCTGGCACTTGATTTTACGGTTTCTTACAAGGCCGAGATATCGGACGTAAGAAGGATTGTTCTGGAATTGATTGAAAAGGACGAGAGGGTTTGCCGCGACCGGGACAGGAAGGTGGTCGTAAACGGCTTAGATCCGGCCAATGTAAAGATGCAGGCTAAGTTTTGGGTTAAGACCCGGGATTATGGAGACGCAAGGGCGGACATGCTTGAAAACATAAAAGCCGCGCTCGCTTCAAACAAGATTGACATTTCATAGGCGCTTTTCACGCGCGGCGGCGCGCGTATGGCAAAATACGGAAAGCCGGTGAGACAGGTGGTTAAATTCTATAGGACCGACGACAGAAAGATACACGAGGAGAGGGCACCAGGAGAGGGCGTCTGGATAGACATGCGCAGCCCGACAGTCTCCGAGGGCGAGGAAATCGCGGACGAACTTGGAATCGATGTCAGCGATCTTTTGGCGGCGTTAGACAACGAGGAGAGTTCGCGCATCGAAATGGAGGACGGATATACTCTTATCCTGGTTGACATACCGGCTTTGGAGATGCGGCACGACAAAGAGGCGTATACGACAGTTCCGCTGGGCATAATACTTACGCAGGACATGATTATAACCGTTTGCGCGTCTGAAACGCCCATCCTTCAGGCTTTTGTGAACGGACGTGTAAAAGAGTTCAGCACCAAGAAAAAGTTGAGGTTCGTATATCAGATATTGTTTAGGGTGGCCTCATACTACCAGACGAATCTTAGAATCATAGACAAAAAAAGAAAGGAAATAGAGGAGCGCATAGACGGTGATACGGAAGACGCCGACTTAATAGACCTCCATGCCTTGGAGTCGACGCTCGTGTATTTTGCCACGTCTCTTAGGGCAAACGCGGCGGTTCTTGACAGGCTGACGAGGTACAAGAGGCTTGAG
>CAZTVO010000054.1:0-14588 GCA_964617075.1 uncultured Jutongia sp. | reverse complement strand
CCGGCGTCATTTAACGTAAGCCCCGTAAGCCCCGTGCAGTTCTCAAACGCGTGCTCGTCTATAGCCGTCACGGATTCCGGAATATGATAATCTCCGACTTTTTGTCCGGGATATTTGATAAGTTCCTTCATGTCCTTCGTATAAAGTGCGCCGTCTTTTGACGCGTATACGCTGTTGCCGCCGTCAACATCTATATACGCTCCGCAGTTCCGAAAGGCATCCTGTCCTATTTCCTTAACATCGCTTCCTATTTCGAATTTTTCTAAGGATTTGCAGCCGAAAAACATGTCCGTGCCTATCGCGGAAAATTTCGCATAATTATTCACAGTCGCCAATTTTTCACAGCCGCTAAAAACGCATCCGCCTATTTCACTAACAGATGACGGTATGTCGACCCTTTCAATATTTGCGCCTTCAAACGCGCTGCCTCCAATACTTGAAAGCGTCCCCGGCAAATTTACATTTTCAATCGAGGTATTGCAAAATGCCCACGGCTCTATGACCTCTAAGCCGTCATTTAACACGATATCCTTTAAATAGCCGTTTTTCCAAAACGCCCGTTTTCTTATTTTTTTTACTGTTTTGGGAACTGTAAAGGAAACATCCTTTTTTGCAAAGGGGTAATATATCAGCGTCGTCATTTTTTTGTTGTAAAGAACGCCGTCCTTAGACGCAAAAAACTTATTTCCCTTTTCAACCGAAACGGAGGTAATGTTGCCCTCAAAATCGCCATAATTTTCCTCAATGCCCGTTACGTTTTTTCCAATGACAAGTTTTCCGTCTCCGACAGCCTTCACCAGCTTGCCGCTTCCGTTGGCGGCAAGGCTGTCGTCGGAATTTCTCGTATACGCGACTGCTTTCGCCGCGGCCTCTCGCGGGACACTAAAAAACGACGCAAAAAAAGGTATCGCAACTGACGCGATGGCAAGCAAAAAAGCTCCCCTCATTGTCGCATTAGCTTTCATGTTATCAAAACCGCTCATAAGCTATACCTCCAATCTTTTGCCGCATAATAGCCGATTTTATTGGCAATTTTGTGTTTAAAACATAAAACGCTCAAATTATGCCTAGCTTGTGCTTTCCCGCTCCCCGTCCGCGCCCTCAAGCGATAATAGGTAATTCATCTGATCGTAGAGGGCAAATGAATCTTTTGCGTGCATGACGACCGAAATGTAGCTGTCGCCGTCCGGCCCTTTTGAATATAAAATCAAATTTGAACCGGCTTTCTGCGTAGTGCCCGTTTTTCCGCCGATGATATCGACGCCTTTTGGAGCGCCGGCATCGTCGCCGTCTATTTTATATTTTACGGTCGACGTAAACCGCACCGTCTTTTTTTCTCCGCCCGCGCTTTTATAACTTACTTTTACTCCGCCTCTGTCTATTATGTCGACAAACTCGGGATAATCCGACAAAAGCTTGTTAAAGGCGAGGTATAAATCGTACGCCGTCGTATAGTGGCCATCGTCATGGAGCCCATGTGGATTGACGAAGTGGCTGCCGATGGCGCCAATCTCTTTCATTTCCGCGTTCATAAGCTTCGCGAACTCTTCCACGCTTCCCGCTACGTGCTCGGCTACGGCCACTCCCGCGTCATTGCCGGAATACACCATGAGGGCGTACAGAAGCTTTCTAAGCCTTATCCTGTCGCCCTCTTCAAATCCGCACAGCTTGGCGCCGTATTCCGTTATATGCGACGCGTTGTAGCTTACGACGGCTACGTCGTCCAAATTCCCGTACTTCAACGCGACGAGCGCCGTTACTATCTTGGTGACGCTTGCGGGGTACATCCTTTTGTACGCGTTTTTTGAAAAAACAGCTTCACAGTCGGTGGCGTTTATGAGAAGGGCGGCATCCGCCTCCACATTGCCATCTTTGCCAAGCCGCGCCGAAGCGGGCGCGACGCACACATTTTCCGAAAGATATTCCTGCTCGTAAAGGTCGGCCGTCAAGCCGGCTCCCGGCGGCGCAGGCGCGTCCAAAAGATACTTGGAAAAAACGTCCGAATTTTTGCCGCACCCCGCAAACGCGCACAAAACCGCCGCGGCAGCGCCCGCGAACGCAAGCATTCGCCCCGCCCTCATCACTTGATCACCTCCCGCCACTCAAGATCCCCTCTCTCAAGTGCCTTTATTAAAAGCTCGGCGGTGGCCAGATTTGTCGCGAACGGTATGTTGTAAATATCGCAAAGATGAATCACATTGTATACGTCGGGCTCGTGAGATTTCGGCGACAAGGGATCCCGCAAAAAAATGACGACGTCCATCTGATTATGCTCTATCTGGGACGCCAGCTGCTGCTCCCCGCCAAGGTGTCCGGCAAGGTACTTGTGTATCGTAAGATTCGTAACCTCCTCAATGAGCCTCCCTGTAGTTCCCGTCGCGTAAATGTTGTGCTTGCTCAAAATGCTGCGATACGCAATGCAAAAATTTTGTATAAGGCTTTTCTTCGAGTCGTGTGCCACCAGTCCTATATTCATCGTTCCCCTCTCCTCACATTTACATAAATTTTGCTTCCCCAATAACATTTTCAAATCATAAATCCATGTCGGCGTTTATATCCCTTGCCGAATCGCTCCCGAATGAATTGCGCATTGTAAAACCGGTATTGCTTGCCTTTGCCGGCTGTATGCCAATGTTCATAATAAGGCCTATGCCCACCATGTACGAAATCATTGAGCTAAGTCCATTGCTTATGAATGGCAGCGGAAGCCCGGTATTTGGAAAAAGCCGCGTAGCCACGCATATATTCGCGAATACCTGAAACATAAGCATGGCCGCCACGCCTATAGAAATCATCCTTCCCAAAAAGTCCTGCGCTTTTTTCGCAACCATAAAGCATTTAAATATCACTATCGCAAAAAGCAGAAGTATAAGGCAGCATCCCAGAAAACCAAATTCCTCCCCTACCACGGACCATATGAAGTCGCTTTCGTTTATCGGCACAGAATTGTAGGCGCGCATGGCCTCTCCGGAACCGCCGTCCTGCGCAAACTTCCCATATAGCTTGCCGGAGGCGATGGCGCGTATGCAATTGTTCTGCTGAAGATTAAGCTGCATCGGATCGTCGTCCGGATGAAGCCATACATGTATGCGGTTGTATTGATATCCCCTCAAAATAAGGTTGTTTGGCTGCTGTATGTACCAGAAAAGGGCGAGCCCCACAGGAATTAAAAATATCATTATAGGAATCAATATCCTGTACGACGTGCCGGAGGCGAATATAAGGACGACCATAATAAATACGGCCACCATGCTGGACGAAAGATCCGGCTGCACAAGGATCGCCATGATCGGCACGGCCGCCACGGCGACTATAAAAAAAAGGGCGCCGGGCTTGTCCGTTTTATTCTTCAGCTTCGCGTATAAGGTCGAGAGCGTAAGTATGAGAATTATTTTCATCAGCTCGGCGGGCTGAAATGAAATCGGCCCAATCTGCACCCAGCGGTATACGCCCGTATTGTTGTCCGTGCCCAGCGGAGACTGCGTCGCAACCGTAAGCAAAATCCCCAAAACATAGTAAAGCGGCGCAAAATGACAGATAAAATGGTAGTCGACCACGGAAAGGACCGCGACGATGGCAAGCCCCATCGCGAGGCCTTTTAGCTGCCCCTTCATGAGCGAATCCCCCATCTCTTCGCCGCCGGCAAGCTTTACGCAGAACGCGCCGATAAGGCAGATGACGACCACCACGCATAAAAGCGAGAAATTATATTTTCGCCAATCATATTGTTTAATGCGTTTTATCATTTCACGGCTCCCGGCTTCCTACTTCCTAAAATTTCTCCCGTCTTCCTTTATGGGAATGCTGGCAAGCACGGCATTTACCGTGCCTGATGAATCGTCAATCTCGGTCTTGGTGACTTTTATGTCAAGGCCCTCCGTATCGATGTTTACATACTTTGATATGACGTCGATAATATCATTCTTCATCTTCTCCATAAGCTCCGGCGAACATATCGCCCTGTCGGACGTAATCGCCACCTTCAAACGGCTTTTCGCAACGTCGCTGCTGCTCTCGGAACCCTTGAACCAACTTGATATAAAACTCATAAAAATCCTCCTCGATTTGTCTTATCTCTTAAAAATCGACGCAAACTTCTGGAAAAACGTCTTAGTAGCCTCCAAATCAAGGAAAGGAACCTCCTCGCCGAGAATGCGCTTGCAGATGTTCATGTATGCCTGCCCCGCCTGGCAGTCGGAGCCGACGAGAGGCTCGCCGTTGTTCGTGGCTATTACTATATGCTCATCGTCCGGCACGACTCCTATAAGGTCTATGGCAAGTATTTCCACAACGTCGTCGCTTGACATCATGTTTCCTTCCTTTACCATATCCATGCGGAGCCTGTTCACGATAAGCTGCGCCCTCTTTATCTCGTTTGCCTCAAGAAGGCCTATGATGCGGTCCGCGTCGCGTACGGCCGACACCTCGGGCGTAGTGACAACAAGCGCCCTGTCGGCCCCGGCAATCGCGTTTTTAAATCCCTGCTCGATTCCCGCGGGGCAGTCCAAAAGTATATAGTCGAACTCTTCCCTAAGAGCGCCCGCCAGCTTTTTCATCTGCTCAGGCTTGACGGCGGTTTTATCTTTCGTCTGGGCGGACGGCAAAAGATAAAGGTTTGGATACCTTTTATCCTTTATGAGAGCCTGTTTGATTTTGCAGTTGTTTTCGACAACGTCGACCAAGTTGTACACTATCCTGTTCTCCAGCCCAAGCACAACGTCCAAATTGCGAAGTCCTATGTCGGTGTCTATCAATACGACTTTTTTCCCAAGCATTGCGAGCCCCGAGCCTATATTGGCCGTCGACGTCGTTTTGCCGACGCCGCCCTTGCCGGATGTTACAACTATTACTTCTCCCATGGTTTTATTCCTCCTGTTAAAGCAAATTATTTATATATTTTTCCCGGATTATATATGAATGTCCGGCATTACGTCTTTGTCAAAAGGCTCTATGTAAATGTTGCCGTTGTCCAAAAAAGCAATCTTTGTCTCGTGCGTCGGATTTTTTTCGGGCACGTCGGGAGCGCGGGCGATGGTGTCCGCAATCCTTATCTGCACCGGGTGCATGTCAAGAGCCACGACAAACGCGTTTTTATTGCCGGCGGATCCCGCGTACACGTTTCCCTTAAGCGATCCGAGTATTATGACATTTCCCTTTGAAATGACCTTCGCCCCGGGCTTTACGTCGCCTATTATGATCACGCTAGTATCCATGTCGATGACCTGGCCGGAACGGAGGTTGCCTTTGTAAAACTGGCCGGTGGCGACCTCCTGCTGAAGCGTCCTGTTTTCAATAGATTGTCTGAAAGCAGCGTCTATCGCGGGATCGTCCTCCAATATGCACACGATGGAAAGGCTGCAATTTTGATGAATTATGTCTATTATTTCCATCTTCTGCTCGTCGGTAAGCTTGCGGCCCTTAAAGGCTATGGCCTTGGCGGATTCTCCCAAAAAAACGGCCGACGCCTTGAATTTGGACGCAATATCTTTTTTTAATTCCTGATAGTCCGCATCGGGGCTTAGAACCAGGATAATGCCGGACTTGCTCCCTTTAATTACTACGGTGTCCTTCATATTTTCCTCCAATCTATATGCAGACAGACTTGGTCGCGATGACGCGCAAGAAGCCATTTTAATCCTAAAGCTTTTGATCAGTCAATGTTGGCCGTGCTCGAACCAGGCATCTTAATCGATCCGGAAACCTTCTTTCTCGCCTTTCTCTTGTCATTTTTGTTGCTAAAGTAGTACTTGTATACGTCTCTGGCGGTCTGTGCCGCGTATGATGACGTATATCCGTTTGGTATGACGCACGTCACCGCGATTTCCGGCCTGCTGTAAGGCGCGTAAGATATGAAATATGCGTGATTAGGATGCAGCTTCGACTGCTGCGCGGTGCCCGTCTTTCCCGCGACCGTAACTCCAAGCCCCTCAAACATTGGGCTTATGGAGCTTGACGGGCCGTTCACTACAAGATACATTCCACGGTGCACCGCGTTCCATGTCGAATTTGACACTTTAATCCGGTTCCTGACCTTCGCCTTGTTGTCAAGGACGACGTTTCCGTCCACGTCAACTATCTTGTCAACTAAAGTAAGATCATATGTCGTGCCGCCGTTTGCGGCGGACGTAAGGTATCTTGCGAGCTGCGTCGGCGTATACGCGTGCGTGTCCTGCCCTATCGCCGCGCGCACCGCGTCGGTCGTCGCAAAATGCGGCGACGCCTCGGACACCTCCACTCCCGATTTGTCGGTAAGTCCAAACAAATCGGCATACTTTTTCAGCTTCGATATTCCTCTTGAATAGTTTATGCCGCCGTTCGCCGCCTGTCCGCACAATCTGTATCCCACGGTATAAAAGAAATAGTTGCACGAGTTTTCAATGGCGGTCGAGACGTTAAGGGTGCCATGCCCCGACGAGCTCCAGCATCTCGCAGGATGGTCTATCTCATCAAACACGACTTGATCAAATATTGTGGATTCCGGAGTGATTACTCCCTCCTCAAGGCCCGCCACAGCGGACACGATCTTAAACGTGGAGCCGGGAGCAAGCGCCTGCTGCGTCGGCCTGTTCAAGAGCGGCGCGGCCTTGCTTTGAGTAAGGTAGTTATTGTAGTAGTCGGCGTCGACCCTGTTTGCCATTTTATTGTTGTCATAGCTTGGATAAGTGACCATGGCCTTTACGTCTCCGGTGTTTACGTCCGTTATCACAAGCGATCCCGAGCATGGCTCAAGACCAAGCTGGCCCGGAGTAATCTCGAGCTTTTTAATCTTGCCGGTCAGGAATGAGTACGCCGACATGAGGCCGACCTCAAGCCTCTCATATTCCTTCGCGTTGTATTTTATATTGCCCTGGTCGAACATGAGCAGGCAGCAGTCCCTGCCGGAAAGCTCATAATGGTATATCAGATAGCTGTATACCATCTTAATATACGTGCCGTCCTCGCTTAAAAGCTCCATGCCGTAGTCAATAAGCATTTTATATATCTCGGACGTGCTGTAGTACTCGTCCCCCACGTCAAGCCTGCTTAGATCTATCCAGTTTTTTGAAATCGCGTACTGCAGATATCTGCTAAGGCTAAGCTTGTCGTTTACATACCTCCTATACATCGCGTCCGAGGAGTCGATATTGTCCGCAAGAACCACTCCGTCCGACTTTAACATGCTGTAAAAATAATCGACAAATTCCGCCAGATCGTCCGGCAGTCCGTCAGAAGTCGCGTCGCTGCCGACGGCAAGTATCTTCCTAAGCCTCCGCTTTATATATTCGGATTTTTTTTCGTACATCCTGCGCGTCTTCTTTTCAAGCGGCGAGGCGCTCTTGTCGGCAAACCTTGACACATTCACGAGATTGTTTTGTATCAGGGCGTTGTACACGTCATATATGGGAATCTTGATGCCTGACGACGACGATCCTCTGGTGCCCTCGCCGGGCCCGTTGCTTATGTTGCTTACCAAAATTCCCGCTATATGCTCCTCAAGAAGCTTGTAGCATTCCTCCTGAAGCTGCGCGTCAATAGTGAGCACAATGTCGTTTCCGGCAACCGGATCTATCCTGTCGCTTACGTTTATTACCCTGCTTGTAGCCGCGTTTATCGTAAGGTTCTCACTCCCCTTTGAGCCTTTCAGATAATCCTCATAAACGCTTTCAAGCCCCGATATTCCAACCTGGTCGTCTATCGTATATTCGCTGTCGCCGTCCTCCTCCTGAAGCTTTGCGAGCCTTTCGGACGAAATGCCGCCGGTGTATCCTAAAATGTGCGCGAAGTAGCGGCTCTTCTTATAGACCCTCACCGTATCTTCCGCTATGTCCACGCCCATAAGCTCCGTGCTGTTTTCCTTTATCGCCGCGACGGTTTCGTCGTTTACGTCGGTCGCAAGCGTTATGGGCTGATATTTTTTATATCTGTTGATAAAAATCGCGTATCTGACGGACAAAATCTTCATGGCGTCTCTTATGCCGTACTTCCCGTCGTCAATGGCAAACCTTGGACTGTTTAAATCGTCCGAATTCATATATTCGTACAGGTCGCGCGCGGTTACGTCGCGCTGCTCCTGCGTCAGCTTTTCTACCGTAGTGGAGTATACCTCGGCCTTAAACCTTAAAAGCGCCGTTCCGTCGACGGTATACACCATATTGCCCTTCCTGTCTATGTCCATGTAGGTCTCAACGGAAAGGCTGCCGCCATTATTTTCAATAATTTTTATCGTATTGCTTATCATTACGTTCTTCTCTTCGGACGTAAGGTCGGCAACGGCGTCGTTTTCCGTAAATATCACATTGTACGCAAGCTTGTTGTAGGCAAGAAGCTTGCCGTTGCAGTCATATATGTTTCCCCTCGTGGCTTTGATGGAACGGACCCTCAATGTCTGCTCCTGCGCCTCGCTCGCGTACGCGTCACCCTCGATAATCTGAAGCTCGAAAAGGCGGTTAACGAGCACCGCAAACAATATGACGTATACAGCCATGATGGGAACAAGGCGGGAGCTAAAAAAAGCCTTCAAGTATTCCTTTATGACGTCCCACATAAAACTCCTCGTTTCTGCGCCGCGGCGCCCGTTACTCGCGCTGGCCGCCGCTTGGCGGCATGGCGTCGGCCTGAGGATACATCTTCTCCTCAAGCTTGTGCAGCACCTTGTATATTATTATGCCGAGCAGCACTGTATATACAAGCTCGGGCAATATCAAAATTCTTATATACGCGATCAGATCAAGCCTTCCCCTCAAAAGGAAATTGAAAATATAGTACAAAATGTTATACAAAAAATCGCTGGCCGCAAGCGCGATCATCGGAATGACCATGTCGTCCTTAAAATACAGGCGATGCAGGCTTCCGTTGACATATCCTATGAAGGCGTAAATCATTATGCATATCCCTATTATGTCGCCGTACATGAAATCGGAGAGGACGCCGCACACCACTCCCACATACATTCCAAAGCATCTTCCATGCATGAACCCGGCGGCGGATATTAGCGCGACGAGAAGATTTGGCGACACGTTCGCAAGCTTTAGCTTCTGAAACAGCGTAGTCTGCAGCAAAAAGGCGGCGACCGCCAAAAAAAACATGCTTATATAGCGTTTCATCCGTCAAGCATCTCCTCAAGGGCTTCGGAATCCTTTACCTGCGTAATCACAAGAACCATGTCAAGCTTTGAAAAATCCGCCGCCGGCGTCAGGCGGCCCGTCTGTGTAATGTTTGTTGAATCCTTTTTTAAGTCTTTCGCGTATCCTATGAGTATCCCCGGAAGGTATTTGTCGCTTATCTGCGACGTCACGACGGCGTATCCATCTTTTATATCGGCCCTGCCGTTTATTCCCGTTATCTCGATGACGCCCTGATTGATAAGCTCGCGGCTTCCGCTCACTATGCAGCCGTCGGATGTCTTTAGGAAAGTTCCCGCCACGTTGCTTTCGTCGTCTATGATTGAACGCACCTTTGAATACGACTTGTTCACATCGACTATTATTCCCACAAGGCCGTCCCCCGCCATTACGTTCATATTTACGTCAAGTCCGTCGTCGGAACCTTTGTCTATCGTAAAGGTGCTGTACCAGTTGTCGTCGTCGCTGCTTACAACCCTTGCGGCGACTTTGGGATAGGACGCGTACTGCTCGTCAAGGTCGTAGAGCTTTCTAAGGCTCTCAAGCTCGTATTTGTCCTGCTGCAAAAGCTTGTTCTCAGATGAAATTTCATCTATGCGCCGCTTAAGCACGTTGTTTTCTTCCACAAGATCCTGCACTGTCGCTATATAGTCAAGCTTTTCGGAAATTAGGATCCCCACCGCGTTTATGCCCTTCTGCATAGGCGCGATGACGTTTACTATCGCGGAACGGACAGGCGCCATCTTATCCTGAAATCTGAAAGACGCCGCCATTAAAGCAATGCAGGCAACGACGATTGCAATCAGAATATATTTTGGATCGATAGTGATTTTAGTCCTCTTACGCATCGTGTACCGCGTCCTTCCGTCACTTCAGCTTCGCCGTGTAATTTGCCGCAAGCTTAGGATGCTCCGCTAGGTAGCCCAGACCTTCGACCACCGTTTTTTGCGCATCCTTTGTGGTATTTGCCTTAAAACCGGTTTCATCCTCAATCAGCTTGTCTATCCCCTTTATCCAGGACGAGGCGCCGGTCAGGTATATGCCGCTGTTTTTTATCTCCCTGGATATCTCGGGAGGGGTCCTTTCAAGCATCGACCGTATTGACGTCGATATGGCGTCAAATATCTCCTCGACTATCGGATATATCTCAAGGGAGGAAATGGCAAGCTCTCCCGGCAGTCCCCTTACGACGTCGCGGCCGGCTATCCTGACCTCCGCCTTAACCGGCGACGCGGAAACAAGCGTCTTTTTAATCATCTCGGCCGTCCTTCTCCCGATTATGAAATTATGCTCCTTGCGCACATAGCTCATAATCCTGCTGTCAAAAGAATTGCCCCCGTAAGGCAAGAGCTTTGTGACAACTATTCCGCCAAGCGACAGTATCGATATCTCGGTCGTATCGGCCCCGATGTTGACTATTAAAATGCCGTTGGAACTTTCGACGTCTAGGCCGAGCCCGTACGCGTCGGCAATCGGCTTGTCTATAAGAAAAATATGCTTAGGCCTGCACTCGCCTTCCGAAATGATATGCGAATACGCCTGCTTTTCGACTTCGGTAATATCGGCCGGAACAGCCAGATAAAACTCTCCTCCCTTTAGCTTTTTGTTGTTGTAAAGCTTTGCCACCATAAAATTCCACAAGGCGATCATGTCCTGCATGTCCGCGATGACGCCGTGGCTCAATGGAAAGGAAACGTGTATGCTCGGCGGCACCTTCTCGTACATTTCGTATGCCTTTTCGCCTATCGCCACGGGCCTTTTTTCCCTGCCGACGGTGGAAACCACGTTCCTCTCAAGCAGGACTATGCCCTGGCCTTTTTTGTATACCTTGACGGTCCCCGTTCCAAAATCAACGCCGTAAGTCCTTTGTGACATGAAAACGCTCCTCCCAATGGAATCAAAACTAAAACGCGTATCCGCTTTCCTTCAAGCTTACGTAACGGCCGTCGCCTATAATTATATGGTCAAGCAGCGGAATGCCCACAATCTCCCCCGCCTTGGCCAGCCTTTCGGTAATAGACAAATCCTCCTTGCTTGGCGTTGGATCTCCCGACGGGTGATTATGGATTATTATTATGGATACGGCCTTATGCTTAAGCGCGTTATAAAAAATTTCACGAGGCGACGCGACCGCGGAATTAAAAGTCCCTATCGACACTACCACGTCGTCTTCAAGCACGTTCCTGCCGTTCAATATAAGGAGCCTTACCTGCTCATATTCAAGAAACTTCATCTGCGGCATAAAATGCGACGCGACCGCCATCGGCTCGCTGCACGTCAGGCGCGACCGCGAAACGGCTGACGTCATCATGCGCTTCGCGAGTTCGGCAAGGCAAATAAGCTGTACGGCTTTTACCCTGCCCACGCCGCGTATATCGGACAGCTGCCCAAGCGTCATCTGAAACAGTCCCCCAAGCCTTTTGCCGGGCACGCTGTTTAAAATGCGCGCCGCAAGCTCCGTAACGCGCTCTCCCCTGCCGCCAGTGCGTATCACCACAGCTATAAGCTCCGCGTCCGAAAGCGAGCCGGGACCGTAAAGTTCGCACTTTTCGTACGGCCTTTCCGAAATCGGCATTTCCTTCATGGTTAAATTGTCTTTTTTCATGTTTTGCCTCCCGTTTCCGGAAAAGCTCCCCAGCCGCACTCACATTTGATGTTATCATAATCCAATTTCATTTGCAAGGGCGCAAATGCCCTAAATTCAGACATTTGCGGCGGCCGCGGGCCTTTATAAAAAACGCCTTTCGCGCTTCTTTCGCCCGGTAATTTTCAGATTTTTTCCAAGTCAAATCTTTTCCTCAAACAGCTTAAAAATTTGCGTCAAAACAAAAAACAGGCGGCTTTCCCGTCAACGCCAGAAAAAAGCCGCCAAAAAACTGTTTTAAAAGCCGCCGCTCGCCGCTACAGCTTTACGAACCCGGCATCCGCCATGTATTGAAGGGACGCCGTTATTCCAAACCTCGCGTGGTGCCACGTAAGCCCGCCCTGAAGATATGCCGAATACGGCGGCTCAATCGGCCCGTCGGCGCTAAGCTCGATGGACGAGCCCTGCACAAACGCTCCGGCCGCCATGATGACGTCGCTGTGGTATCCGGGCATGGGATACGGCTCCGGCGCGACATGCGCGTCGACCGGCGATGCCGCCTGTATGCCCCTGCAGAACGCGATAAGCGCCTCCCTTGAACCGAGCTCTATCGACTGTATGATGTCATATCTTGGCTCGCTGCCGTCAGGCGACGCGCCAAATCCCAGCCTCTCGTAGACATTGGCGGCAAAAACCGCTCCCTTAAGCGCTCCCGCCGCGACGTCCGGCGCCAAAAAAAATCCCTGCAAAAACGGCCGGTTAAGACCAAGCGTAGCCCCAACCTCCCTGCCAATCCCCGGCGCCGTAAGAAAGCCGGCGCACATATCGACAAGATCCTCCCTTCCGACGATGTAGCCGCCCGTGGGCGCGAGCCCTCCCCCGGGGTTTTTAATAAGCGAACCGGCGCACAAGTCCGCGCCGGCCTGCGGAGGCTCCGTCGTTTCCACAAACTCCCCGTAGCAGTTGTCCACCATGCAAATAATGTCGGGCTTTATTGATTTGACAAAGGAAATAAGCTCGCCAATGCGCTCGACGGAAAGCGTCGGCCTTGAATCGTATCCCCGCGAACGCTGTATATGCACAAGCTTCGTTTTTTCATTTAACGCGCCCCTTATCCCGTCCCAATCAAAACCGCCGTCCGGCAAAAGGCCGACCTCCCTGTAGGATATGCCAAATTCCCTTAGCGATCCGGGCGGATTGGCCCGCTTTATTCCGATAATCCCCTCAAGAGTGTCATATGGCCGTCCCGCCGGCGACATCATCTCGTCTCCTGGCCTTAGAACGGCGGACAAAGCCACCTTTATCGCGTGTGTCCCGCACGCAATCTGAGGGCGCACAAGCGCCGCCTGCGCGCCAAAAGCTTTGGCGTAGACGCCTTCAAGCACATCCCTGCCCACGTCGTCGTATCCATATCCGGTAGACGCCTCAAAGCAGGCCGAGCTTAGCCTGTTTTCGCGCATCGCGTCAAGCACTTTTATCTGATTTATTTCCGCGACTTCATCTATCTTTTTAAACCTCTCTTCCAAGCCGCGCGCCACATCAGCGCAAAAATCAAAAACTTCTCCCGAAATCCCGGATGAGGCGTAAATTTTTTTTAGAGAATCCATAAGCTTCCCTTCCGCGCGCCGCGACTATGCCGCCACGCGCCGTTTAAACGTGAATTTTTCAGCTGACGCCACGCATCTTAAATATCTCGTCGAGTATCCCATACATTTCGTCTACGTGTTTTTTTTCTATCACAAAAGGCGGCACAAACCTTATCACGTTCTCTCCCGCGGGAATAAGCACAAGCCCTTTTTCCAGCGCGTCTAAAACTATGGGCGAAACCGGCTCCGCGATCTCTATTCCCTGGATAAGCCCGACGCCGCGCACTTCCTTTATCGCGTCCGGATGCCTGTCTTTTAGGCTGTTTAAGCTGCCGCGAAGATATTTTCCCATCTCGTCGACGTGCTTTAAAATGTCTTTTTTCTCAAATATTTCAAAAACTTTGCAAACCGCGGCCGCCGCGAGAGGATTGCCGCCGTAAGTCGTGCCATGGTCTCCGGGGCGCATGGCGGCCGCCGCTTTTTCATTCGCCGCGAAAGCGCCCACCGGCACGCCGCAACCCAGCGCCTTTGCGCAAACCATTATATCGGGCATGACCCCGTAGCGCTGATACGCGAAATATTTTCCGGTGCGCCCCATGCCGCATTGAATCTCGTCAAGAATAAGCAGAATGTCGTTTTCGTCGCACAGTTTTTTTATGCCTTGCAAAAACTCGGCGCTTGCCAGATGGATGCCGCCCTCCCCCTGAATCGTTTCAAGTATTATGGCGCACGTATCCGCGGAAACCAGCTCTTTTACGCTTTCAAGGTCGTTGTATACGGCAAATGAAACGCCGCCCATCAGCGGCTCGAAAGGCTCCCTGTAATGGCTGTTTCCCGTCACGGAAAGGGCGCCTATGGTCCTCCCATGGAAGGAGCGGTCCATGGCGATTATTTTTCCCCCGCTTTTATTGTTTTTTAAATACGCGTACTTTCTCGCGAGCTTTATGGCGCCTTCGACCGCCTCCGCTCCGCTGTTCGTGAAAAAGACTTTTTCAAGCCCCGACGCCTCCGCCAGATATCCCGCCGCCTTGACGGCCGGCTCGTTGTAAAAAAGGTTGGAGACGTGTATGATCTTGTCTATCTGCTCCTTTAGCCCGTTATTGTATTCCTCGTTTCCGTATCCTAGTGCCGAGACCGCTATTCCCGCCCCCATGTCGAGGTATTTCCGGCCGCGATCGTCGTAAAGATAGACGCCTTCGCCCCTTGTAAACGTAACGCTTCTGTTGTACGCGCGTATAAAATGCCTGTCGGCTTCCTCTATGTCCATTTGTCCCTCCAAAAAAATCAATCCTCATTAAAGTATCGGCTGCTGTCCAC
>CAZTVO010000053.1:0-14788 GCA_964617075.1 uncultured Jutongia sp. | reverse complement strand
ATGTATCGGATTTTTATAGAAATCCGGAGCAGTGGAGTCTTTTGGAGAACGAGATATTTCCGTATCTTTTCGAGACCTTTGGCAATGGCAACATAAAAATATGGAGCGCCGCCTGTTCGACCGGCGACGAGCCGTATACGATAGTCATGATGCTTGCCAAATTCATCTCCTTAAACAAAATCAAAATAATAGCGACCGACATTGACAGGCAGGTTTTGGAAAAGGCCCAGATAGGCATATATGACGAAAAAAGCTTAAAAGGCCTTCCCAAGGAGTACATTTCAAAGTATTTTACAAAAATAAACGACAAGTCGTTTCAAATATCTGAAAACGTCAAAAGGTGCGTCGAATTTAAGCAGCATAATCTTTTAAAAGAT
Source organism: uncultured Jutongia sp. (assembly GCA_964617075.1). GTDB lineage: Bacteria > Bacillota > Clostridia > Lachnospirales > Lachnospiraceae > Butyribacter. The sequence continues at coordinate 14,411 of CAZTVO010000053.1, read as the reverse complement.
TCCTATCCGACAGGATGCGACATGATAGTATGCCGCAACGTAATGATTTATTTTACGGAAGAGGCAAAAAGCGAAATATATAAAAAATTCAACGCCTCGCTGCACAAAGGCGGCATGCTGTTTGTCGGAAGCACAGAGCAGATTATCTCCCCAATGGATTCAGGCTTTTCAACGTTTAAGTCGTTCTTTTACATGAAAATGTAGCTGCATGCGGTACGCGGCGTGAAAAGACGTCGCTGCAAAATGGAAAAAGGAGCGAAAAATGGGCAATATGATAAAAGTAGCTGTAGACGCGATGGGCGGCGACAACGCGCCGGAGGCTCCAATAAAGGGAGCGGTTGAGGCTCTTGACGAAAATCACGGCATAAGCGTGGCGCTTGTCGGCAGGAAAAAGGATATTGAGGACGAGCTTAAGAAATATTCGTATGATGAAAGCCGCCTAAGCGTGGAAAATGCCGACGAGGTAATAGGATTTGACGAGGCCCCGGTCATGGCCATAAGGAAAAAGAAAAATTCCTCCATAGTCGTTGGATTAAATCTTGTAAAGCACGGGGAGGCCGATGCTTTCGTTTCGGCCGGCAGCACCGGCGCGATACTCGCCGGCGGGCAGTTTATAGTCGGGAGGATAAAGGGCGTTGAGCGTTCCCCGCTCGCCGCGCTGATTCCCACCGAAAAAAAACCGGCTCTTTTGATCGACTGCGGCGCGAACGTGGACGCGAGGGCGTCGCATCTTCTCCAGTTTGCGAAAATGGGTTCCATATACATGAAATATGTGGTGGGAGTCGACAACCCTAAGACAGCGATTGTAAATATAGGCGCGGAGGAGGAGAAGGGAAACGCGCTCGTGAAAGAGGCGTATCCTTTGTTAAAGGAAAGCGAGGGCCTTAATTTTACCGGGAGCATAGAGGCCAGAGACATTCCAAAAGGCGACGCCGACGTCATAGTGTGCGAGGCGTTTGTCGGCAACGTCATTTTAAAGCTTTATGAGGGTATAGCGTCCACTTTCATGCATAAGGTGAAGGAAGGCCTTATGTCCACTTTAAGAAGCAAAGCGGGAGCGGTTCTTATAAAGCCCGCGTTGAAGAAGACGTTAAAGCAGTTTGACACCTCCGAGCAGGGCGGGGCCCCGCTTTTGGGACTTAACGGCCTTGTCGTAAAGGCGCATGGCAGTTCGTCGGATTTTGAGATAAAGCAGGCTATTAAGCAATGCGTCCAATTCGGCGAGGAGCGGATAAATGAAAAAATAAAGGAAAATCTCATGATTGTATAAAGGCGGGAGTTGGCGTGGAATTTGAAAAGCTTCAAAAAATCATAGCAAAGGCAATGTCTGTGGACGCGTCGCGGATAACGGAGGAGACGTCCTTTTATGACGATCTTGGGGCGGATTCATTGGAAGTATTTCAAATTATCATGGATGCCGAAGGCGAATTCGATATTATAATTGATGAAAACGACATAAACAAGATAGAAACCGTGAAGGATTTAATTGAGATAATAGGAGACGTTCCATGAAGCGTGAATTGCTGCCGGAGTTTGAGAAAAGAATAGGATATGACTTTAAAAACGTCGATTTGCTGATAATGGCTCTTACGCACAGCTCTTACTACAATGAGAACAGGATAAAGAAATATGGGTATAACGAACGTCTGGAATTTTTGGGAGACGCCGTTTTGGAGCTTGTCGCGAGCGAGTATCTTTATGTGAAAAATCCAGAAAGTCCCGAGGGCGATCTGTCAAAGATGAGGGCAAGCTACGTATGCGAGCCGACGCTTGCCGAATGCGCAAGAAGCATAGACCTTGGCAAATTTCTCCTGCTTGGCAGGGGCGAGGAGCTTACGGGCGGCAGGGATCGGGATTCTATATTGTCCGACGCGCTTGAGGCTACCATAGGCGCCGTCTATTTGGATGGCGGTTTTGAATGCGCGAAAGAATATATATGCGTGCATATTTTGAATGATATCGAAATCGACGGCAAAAAACTGTTTTACGACAGCAAGACTATCCTCCAGGAGTTTGTCCAGAGCGAAAGGCTTGAGCTTGAATACGAGCTGCTTGAAGAGGCCGGCCCGGACCATGACAAGTTATTTACGGTAGCCGTGAATATAAATGGCAGGCAGGTTTCTAAGGCGACCGGACACACAAAGAAAAAGGCGGAAAAGGCCGCCGCATATCAGGCTATGCTAAAGCTCGGCGCTGGCGGGGATAGGAGATTTTAGATGTATTTAAAAAGTCTTGAGGTGCATGGATTCAAATCATTTGCCGACAGGCTTGTTTTCGAGTTTCATGATGGCATTACGGCCATAGTCGGGCCTAATGGAAGCGGCAAGAGCAACGTCGCGGACGCGGTGAGGTGGGTGCTTGGGGAGCAGAGCGCGAAGCAGCTGCGCGGCTCAAGGATGGAGGACGTGATATTTGCAGGAACGCAGCACCGCAGGCCTCTGGGGTTCGCGTATGTGGCCATTACAATAACAAATGAGGATAAAAAACTTGACGTGCCGTATGAAGAGGTAAAGATTGCGAGGCGTGTGTACCGTTCGGGAGAGAGCGAGTATCTTTTAAATGGCGCGCCGTGCAGGTTAAGGGATGTTCAGGAGCTTTTTTTTGATACCGGGATAGGCAAAGAAGGATATTCCATCATAGGACAGGGCCAGATAGACAAGATTCTTAGCGGCAAGCCGGAAGAGAGAAGGGAGCTTTTTGACGAGGCCGCCGGCATAGTTAAATATAAAAGGCGCAAGGCGGCGGCGGAGAAAAGCCTTGAGGAGGAGGAGCTTAATCTTGTACGCATAGAGGATATATTGGGGGAGCTTGAAAAACAGCTTGAGCCTTTAGAGGAGCAGGCCAACAAGGCAAGGGACTTCTTAAAATACAGGGACGAGTTAAAGAGCCTGGACGTGGAAGCTTTCTTGATTGAATATGAGCGGACGAAAAATGAGATAAAGGATAATGACGGCAAACTGGCAATAATCGACGCGGATTTGGAGGCCGCCAGACAAAATTTTAAGAAAAGCAAGGAGGAGTATGCCGGGATAGAAGAGAGGCTTGACGCGTGCGGCAGGGATATCGAGGCGAAGGCCAAGACCCTGTCGGAAGGGAAGGTTCGGTCAAACAATTACGAAAATGAAATTAAGATATTAAATGAGCGGATAAACGCGATCCGTCAGAGCGAAAAGCATTACGGTGAGCAGATAGAAAACCGCGGCGCCCGGCTTGACGTTCTGGAAGACGAGCTAAAGAAAAGCCGCGCGCAGCTTATTGAAAATGATGAGGAAATTTCGCGAAACGGCAAGGCCAAACGCGAAAATGACAAAAAGCTTAAAGCTGTTTCGGATAAAATTGAAATGCTTTCGAAAGATGTCGCGGCGCGCCAAAGCGAAATCTTTGACGCCATGAATAGGGCGTCTGACATGCGGGTGGAGCAGAACAGGCTAAAAACCCTGATTGAGCAGAATGCCGCAAAAAAAGCGGAATATGCCAAAAGAATGCTTAAAGGCGAGTCGGACGCGGCGATTTTAAACGAGGAGCTTGAAAAGCAGGGCAGGCTGATGGAGGACGCGGATGCGCGGATGCGCGTATTGAGCGACGAGAGCGCGGCACTTGAGGGCACCATTTCAAAGATTGATGAAAAAAAAGCCTCATTGGAGGATGAATATAAAAAAACGCAGCAGCGCTTCCACATGGAAAATTCAAGGCTGGCCTCGCTTAAAAACATGGTTGAAAGGTACGATGGGTTTAGTTCCAGCATAAAGCGCGTGATGAGCCAGAAAGGCTCTGCTCCGGGAATAGTTGGCGTCGTAGCGGACGTGATAAAAGTGAAGAAGGAATATGAGACCGCCATTGAAACGGCTCTAGGAGGAAACATCCAAAATATCATAACGGAGGACGAACGCGCCGCCAAGGAAATGATACAGTTTTTGAAAAAAAATAAATATGGCCGGGCGACTTTTCTGCCCCTTACGACGGTAAAGGCGCGTCCGGCCAGGCAGCCGCGCGAGATAATGGAGCAAAAAGGGGTCATAGGCGCGGCATCCTCCCTTGTTTGGACCGAAGCGCGGTTTTCGGGGCTTATAGAGCATTTGCTGGGTCGGTTTATAGTTGTCGACAATATTGACAACGCTATCGCTATAGCGGGCAAATATCGTCACGCGTTAAGAATAGTTACCGTTGAGGGAGACTTGCTAAACCCTGGCGGCTCGATGTCCGGCGGCGCGTTTAAAAACGGCAGCAATCTTTTGGGCCGCAGGCGTGAAATGGAGGTCTTGGAAAAAAGCGCGGCAAAGTTAAAAGAAAGCCTTTCAGAAATATCCAAAAAGATTGAAGCTCTTGATTCTGAAAGGGCCGGTATAAATGAAAAGCTCTCCGAAAACGAAAAAAATTTGCGGGAGCTTATGATTAAAAAGAATACGGCCGGAATAAATTTTGACCGGACGAAAAAAGATCTTGACGAAAGCGGCGAAAAGCTTAACAAAATGCGGGACGAGGCGCGCGAGATTGAAGAAAAGACGGCAAGTCTTAACGAAAAGATGCGTCAGACAACGTTTGAAATATCCGAAGCCGATGAAAAAAACAAATCGCGCGAAGAAAATATAGCGTTTTTAAATGGGCAGCTTGAAAATGAAAGAAGCCATGAAAGCGGCCTCGCGGAGAAAAATTCGGAATATGTCGCGAGAGCCGCGTCGCTTGCCGGAAAAGGCAAATATATAATGGAGAATATTGAGCGCGTAAAAAAAGAACACGACGTAATAAAAAAGGAGCTTGACGAAATATTAAAAAACCGCGGCGGGATCGATGCGGAAATTGAAAAAAAGCGCGGTGAGATTAAAGACGCCAAGGCCAAGGCGATGGAAATAAACGCCGAAATGGAGAGCCTCTCGGACGAAATGGAGAAAAAGAAGAAGGAAAGGGATTTGTTATCCGCGATGCATGGAAGCTGTCTTGCAAAAAGGGAGGAGCTTTCGGATTTGATAAGCGAGCTTGACAAGGAGCGCTTCAGGCTTGAGGGCCAAAAGGAAAAGCTTGACGAAAAGATATCCTCGTATGTGGAATATATGTGGGATCAATATGAAATCACATATCACGCGGCCGCGGAGATGAAGAGGGGCTCCAATTTAAGCTATGAGCAAATGAAAGAACGCATGTCGCAGCTTAGGGAAAAGGTCAAGTCGCTTGGAGACGTCAACGTAAACGCCATAGAGCAGCATGCCGAACTTGTTGAAAGGTACGAGCTTTTAAGCGGACAGCGCGACGATTTGACGCAGGCGGCGGGAAAGCTTAAAGGAATAATTGAAGAGCTCGACGTGGAAATGAGGGATCAGTTTGAAACGCAATTCGCAAAGATCAGGGAGCAGTTTGACGGCGTGTTCAAAAAGCTTTTCGGCGGCGGACGCGGCTCCATAGAGCTTGTCGAGGGCGAGGATGTTCTTCTTTCCGGCATATCTATTATCGCGCAGCCGCCCGGGAAAAAGCTCCAAAACATGATGCAGCTTTCGGGCGGAGAAAAGGCTCTTACCGCCATAGCGCTTTTATTTGCGATACAGAGCCTAAAGCCGTCTCCGTTCTGCCTGCTAGACGAGATAGAGGCCGCGCTTGACGATTCCAACGTGATAAGATACGCGAATTATCTGCATACCCTGACAAAGGATACGCAATTCATAGTAATTACACATAGGAGGGGAACCATGAACGCGGCCGACATATTGTATGGGATAACCATGCAGGAAAAGGGAGTGTCGACGCTTGTTTCGGTAAATCTGGATTAAGAAAAGGAAAGGTCTGGTCATTTGGAATGAAGGAGAAAAAAGGATTTTTTGGCAAGCTTATAAATGGGCTGGCAAAGACCCGCGAGAATTTGGCAGCCGGCATAGATTCCATTTTTAAGGGATTTTCCGAAATTGACGAGGACTTCTACGAAGAGCTTGAGGAAGCTCTTATAATGGCCGACATAGGTGTTGATACCACCGAAAAAATCATGGAAAATCTCCGCCAGAAAGTAAAGGAACAAAAGATAAAGGAAATAGAGGCGTGCCGAAAGCTGCTTACAGATTCCATAAAGGAACAGATGCGGGTAGACGAGGACGCTTATGAGTTTGAGGACAGGCTCTCGGTAGTAATGCTTATAGGCGTGAACGGAGCCGGAAAGACGACTTCGGTAGGCAAGCTTGCGGGCCAGCTTAAAAGCCGCGGGAAAAAGGTCGTCGTAGCCGCGGCCGACACGTTTAGGGCGGCTGCCATAGAGCAGCTGGACGAATGGGCGGATCGCGCGGGCGTAGAGGTTATCTCCGGCCAGGAGGGGGGAGACCCGGCGTCGGTCGTCTATGACGCGATAAACGCGGCGAAGGCAAGAAACGCGGATATCCTTATTTGCGATACGGCCGGCAGGCTTCATAATAAAAAAAATCTGATGGAGGAGCTAAAGAAAATAAATCGCGTGATAGACAGGGAGTTTCCACAGGCGTACAGGGAAACTTTGGCGGTGCTTGACGGAACAACGGGACAAAACGCTCTTGTACAGGCAAGACAGTTTAATGAGGCGGCCAATATTACAGGCATAATCCTTACGAAGCTGGACGGCACGGCAAAGGGCGGCATAGCTATCGCGATTCAATCTGAAATGAACATTCCGGTCAAGTATATTGGAATCGGCGAAAATATAGACGACCTGCAAAGGTTTAACGCCGACGCGTTTGTCGACGCGTTGTTTGAAATAAAGGGAGGGGCGCAGTCTGATGATGACGCTGGATAAATTTGAGGAAGCATATGAAATAGTTAAAAAGGTGGTACTTCCCACCAATCTCATATACAGCGAATATTTTTCCGCGCAGACGGGCAATAAAGTGTATTTTAAGCCTGAAAATATGCAGTATACCGGTGCCTACAAGATAAGGGGCGCCTACTATAAGATTAGCGTGATGTCAGACGAGGAGAGGGCAAGGGGGCTTGTCACCGCGTCCGCCGGCAACCACGCGCAGGGAGTGGCGTACGCGGCAAAAATCTACAATGTTTCGGCCACTATAGTGATGCCGACTACGACGCCGCTTCTTAAAGTGAACCGGACTAAAGGGTATGGAGCGAATGTGGAGCTTTATGGCTCTGTGTACGACGAGGCATATCAGTACGCGCTAAAGCTTGCCGAGAAGAGCGGGGCCACTTTTGTCCATCCTTTTAACGACGAGGTCGTGGCTACCGGGCAGGGAACAGTTGCCATGGAAATATTTAAGGAGCTGCCTACGGTGGACATGATTCTTGTGCCGATTGGCGGCGGCGGGCTTGCGGCGGGAGTGTCCACGCTTGCGAAGCTGTTGAATCCGAACATAAAAGTCATAGGAGTGGAGCCGGCGGGCGCCTGCTGCATGAAGGCTTCCCTTGAGGCGGGAGAAGTGGTTACGCTTCCAAAAGTTGAAACCATCGCGGACGGCACGGCTGTAAAAACGCCCGGCGACGCGGTTTTCCCATATATAAAGAAAAACGTGGATGAAATAATAACGGTTGAGGATGAGGAGCTTACCGTAAATTTTCTTGACATAATAGAAAACCACAAAATGCTTGTGGAAAACTCCGGACTTTTGACGGTAGCCGCGCTAAAGCACCTAAAATGCAGGGACAAGCGCATAGTTTCGATACTTAGCGGCGGCAATATGGACATTATCACGCTTTCGTCTCTCGTGCAGCACGGTCTTATCGAGAGGGGCAGAGTTTTTACAATATCCGTGCTTCTTCCGGACAGGCCGGGAGAGCTAGTAAATGTCGCGCAGATAATCGCGAAAATGGATGGCAACATCATTAAGCTTGACCACAACCAGTTCGTGAGCATCAACCGCAACTCGGCCGTAAAGCTTACCATTACGCTGGAAGCGTTTGGACACGAGCATAAAGATCAGATCATCGGCGCCCTAAAGGAAAAGGGCTACAATCCAAAATTGGAGAATCCAACGGGCATCTACGCGTGACGGCGGCAGCCGAATAATGAAATGGAGAAATTTATGGAGCACGACGCATATGTGGATTGGGAAAATGACGGGCGCAACCTTTTGCATACGCCGGGGGGAGTAAGGGACATATATGGCGCCGAGTGCGCCAACAAGCTTAAAATACAGTCGGCCATAAGGAAAGTCTTTTTATCGCATGGATTTAGGGATATTCAAACGCCGACTTTTGAATATTTCGACGTGTTTAGCAAAGAAAGGGGAACCGCGGCTTCAAAGGACATGTTTAAATTTTTTGACAGGGGAAACAATACCCTTGTGCTGCGTCCCGACATGACGCCTTCCATAGCCAGATGCGCCGCGAAATATTACAAGGACGAAGATATGCAGATTCGCCTCTGCTATATTGCGAATACGTTTATAAATACCGATAGATATAAGGGAAAACTTCAAGAAGCTACGCAGGCGGGCGCGGAGCTTTTCAACGATTCAAGCTCGGACGCGGATGCCGAGATGATCTCAATGACGGCGGAATGCCTTTTAAAAAGCGGATTGAAGGAATTTCAAATTGAAGCGGGCCATGCCGATTTTTTTCCGGCTCTGGTCGAAGAGGCGGGATTTTTGGAAGAGGACGCAAAGGCGTTAAGGAAGCTTATCGAAAGCAAAAATTTTTTTGGCGTCGAAGATCTTTTGAAGGATTTAGACGCGCCTCGAGAGTTAAAGGAGATATTTCTAAGCCTTCACAGGCTTCACGGAAGTCTGGGCGAGTCCATGGAATATATAAGACGGCGTTCAAAAAGCGCGCGCGTTAAGCAGGCTTTGGAGCGTCTGTGCGAAATTGAAAGCATTGTGAAAATGTACGGCTTCGGGGAATACATAACGGTCGATTTAAGCATGTTAAGCAATTACAGCTATTATACGGGAGTTGTTTTTAAGGCGTATACTTATGGAAACGGAGAGGCCGTAGCGACAGGTGGGCGTTATGACGGCCTTGCCGGCCAGTTTGGAAAGGACGCCCCCGCCATAGGGCTTGCCGTTGCCATAGACCAGCTTATGCCCGCGCTTTCGAGGCAAAATCTTCTCAACGAAAATACATTGAGCGGAATTATACTTCTTTTTTCCGAAGAGAATAGGAAATTGGCGATAGAGTGCGCCGCGGATTTAAGAAACGGCGGCGGGAGCGTGAGGCTTGTGCGAAAATCGCCTGAGAGGGCATTGAAGGATTATGAGGAGTACGCGAGGCGCGTGGGCGCGGAAAAGATTATAGAGTTTGTCGGCGAAAATGACGTAAGGGAGATAAAAATATAAAGCTGACGGCGGAGGATGCTATGAGATACATAACTGTGGCCCTTGCCAAGGGAAGGCTTGCTAGGAGAGCCCTGGAGCTTATGGAACGGGCGGGTATAACGTGCGATGAAATGAAAGACGAAAAAACCAGAAAGCTTATATTTGTGAATGAAGACTTGGGATTTAGATTTTTTTTGTCAAAAGCAACGGATGTTCCGACTTATGTGGAGCTTGGAGCGGCCGACATAGGAGTGGCTGGAAAAGATACGATAATGGAGGAGGGCAGGAAGCTCTACGAGGTGCTTGATTTGAATTTTGGAAAATGCACGATGTGCGTGGCAGGACCAAAAGAAGCGGAGAAGAAGCTAAACGACGGTTCCCTCATAAGAGTTGCCAGCAAATATCCGAGCATAGCGAAGGAATATTTTTACAATGTAAAACACCAGACGGCGGAAATAATCAAATTGAATGGATCTGTCGAGCTCGCGCCTATAGTGGGGCTTTCGGACGTAATAGTCGATATAGTTGAAACGGGTTCGACGCTTAGGGAAAACGGGCTTTATGTGCTTGAGGAAATCTGCCCGCTTTCTGCCCGTGTCATAGTAAACGAGGTAAGCATGAAAATGCAGCATGAGCGCATTACAAAATTTATAAACGATTTAAGGGGAGCCATCCCGTCAAATTAGCGCTTTTATGCGGAAAGGAAGGATTGTATGAAGATAGTCAAGCTTAACGAAACTGAACGCAAAAATATTTTGGAAAATCTTTTGAAAAGAAATATGGATCAATATGAAAAATACGAAAAGACGGTCAGGGAAATAATTGAGGACGTAAAGGAGAGAAAGGACAAGGCTCTTTTTGAGTATACAAAAAAATTCGATGGCGCAAATATCGACGCTGAGAATATAAGAGTTGAGACGGAGGAAATAGAAGAGGCATATACAAAGGTGGAGCCGGATCTTGTAGAGATTATAAGAAAAGCTATTGGAAATATATCCGACTACCACAAAAAGCAGCTTAAATACAGCTGGTTTGACAGCAGGCCCGACGGTGCTATGCTTGGGCAAAAGATTACGCCCATAGAGAGGGCGGGCGTATATGTTCCCGGGGGAACCGCCGTTTATCCGTCATCGGTTCTTATGAACGTCGTGCCGGCAAAGGTGGCCGGCGTAAAGGAAATTGTAATGGCCACGCCGCCTGGAAGCGATGGAAAAGTTTATCCCGCAACGCTTGTAGCCGCCAATGAGGCGGGCGTCGACGATATATATAAGGTTGGCGGCGCCCAGGCGATAGCCGCGCTCGCGTATGGAACAGAAAGCATCGCGAAAGTCGACAAAATAACGGGCCCCGGCAACATATTCGTCGCGCTTGCAAAAAAAGCGGTGTATGGAAGCGTAAGCATCGACTCGATAGCGGGGCCTAGCGAAATACTAATACTCGCGGATGAAACGGCAAATCCGCGCTATGTGGCCGCGGATCTGCTTTCGCAGGCGGAGCATGACGAACTCGCGTCGGCGATACTCGTGACCACGGACAGAAGTCTTGCCGACAAGGTTCTAAGCGAGATTGACGTCTTTTTGGACAAGCTCTCAAGAAAGGAGACAATACAAAAGTCGCTCGCAAACTACGGATATATACTGATTGCCCGCGATATGGACGAGGCGATAGACACTGTAAATGAAATAGCTTCCGAACATTTGGAGATATTTACTAAAGATCCTATGGACGCGATGACGAAGGTTAAAAACGCGGGAGCTATATTTATGGGAGAATACAGCAGCGAGCCTTTAGGCGATTATTTCGCGGGGCCGAACCATGTTCTGCCTACAAATGGCACGGCAAGATTTTTTTCTCCTCTGTCCGTAGACGACTTTGTAAAGAAATCAAATATAATACTGTATTCAAAGGACGCGCTTGAAAAAGTGCATAACGATGTTGAAGCGTTTGCGAAGGCCGAGAGGCTTACGGCGCACGCAAATTCCATAGCTGTGCGTTTTGAGTAGGGTATCGGCTTGACGCCTGTGCGCGCGTTTATATACGCCGTCCATAAAGGCGTTAGATTTGCATTTGGCGCCATTATTTGATATGATGCATACAAGAGAGCGGCATAGGGAGGTTTTTTTATGAGCGATAAGGCGGACGCTGCCAGCGGCCGGGGCCGATGGGCCGGCTGCCATAGAAAGACCGGCGAGACGGATATTGAGGTTGAGTTTGGCGTCGACGGCACGGGATGCGCGCACGTCGATACGGGCATAGGTTTTTTGGATCACATGCTTTGCAGTTTCGCGAAGCATGGAATGTTTGATTTGGACGTATCGGCCAAGGGCGATTTGAATGTCGATTCGCATCATACCATCGAAGATACGGGCATTGTTCTGGGGCAGGCCATAAAAGAGGCTTTGGGTGAAAAAAAAGGCATAAGGCGTTTTGGCTCATCTCTTCTTCCGATGGACGACGCCCTTGTGCTTTGCGCGCTGGATTTGTCGGGGCGTCCTTATCTTAGATACGACGTTGAGGTTTCGGCTTTAAAGATTGGTGATTTCGACGCTGAGATGGCGCGTGAGTTTTTTTACGCGGTCAGCTGTCGGGCGGAGATGAATCTGCATTTAAAGATGCTTGACGGGTTTAACAGCCATCATATAATTGAAGCGGCTTTCAAGTCGTTTGCAAAGGCCCTCGACGCGGCCGTTTCATACGACTCAAGAATTGACGGCGTCCTATCCACCAAAGGAGCCCTGTGACTTTTTTAAACATCTAAATAATAAGGACGCGCGTGAGTCGAAAAGGCCGGGCGCGTCAGAATGATAGAAAGGCAAGGATGCTTATATGAGCATAGGTCGAAAGAAAATTATTCCGTTTATAAACGCGGAAAACGAGCTTCCCGTTAATGTCATAAGCCAGGCGGATCAGTATTCGTGCGACGGGGCCGATGGATTATATATATATAATTACACGGGCGACGAGGAATCAAGGGAGGAGTTTTTAGCCGTAGCGAGGAGGCTTGAGAGCCAGATAGACATTCCTTTTATGATAGGCGTATATGTGAGCCGTTTCGAGGACGCGAAAAAGGCGCTTTATACGGGCGCGTCGAAAGTGGTTTTAAGAAGGGCTCTTCTCCCGGATGATGACGAGCTTAGCAAAATTATTGAGCGTTTCGGGAAGGAAAAGATTGCTGTCGAGATTGACATGAAAGCTGATTTTCACGACGCGAAGGACCTTGACCGGTATTATGACAGGGGGATTGGAACGGCAATATTAAAGCATATCGAAGCGTCGCGCGAGTTTGAGGAGGCCGTGGAGGGTTCTAAGATGAATATCCTCATAAGGGACGGACTTGTCAGAAACGATCTATCCAGGCTTATTTCATACGACGGCGTAAGCGCGGTGCTTACCGATTACTACGAAGGGAAGAGCATTTACAAGGCGAAGCGTTCGCTAAAGGATAGCGGAATCGATGTGGATTTGTTCGAAAGCACGATTGACTTCTCTGATTTTAAATTGATGGACGGCGGACTCATACCCGTAGTGGTGCAGGACTACAAATCGAATGAAGTGCTTCAGGTTGCCTATATGAACGAAGAGTCTTACAGAATGACGATAGAAACGGGCAGGATGACATATTTTAGCAGAAGCAGGCGTTCGCTTTGGATAAAGGGCGAAACGTCCGGCCACTTTCAGTACGTCAAGTCGCTGACTCTTGACTGCGACAATGACGCCATACTTGCCAAGGTTCGCCAGATAGGCGCCGCGTGCCACACGGGAAGCTACAGCTGCTTTTTTAAAGAGCTTGCGAAAAAGCCGTATTTCGAGGCGAATCCTTTAAATATATTCGAGGAAGACTACAATACGATTTTAGACAGAAAGAACAATCCAAGGAAGGGATCGTATACCAACTATCTTTTCGACAAGGGCATGGACAAGATACTTAAAAAGTGCGGTGAAGAGGCGTCGGAGATAATCATAGCCGCGAAAAACGGCGACGATGAGGAGATTAAGTATGAAATGGCCGATTTTTTGTACCACATGATGGTTCTGATGGTTGAGTGCGGCCTGGAGTGGAAGGACATCACAAAGGAATTGGCGAACAGGCGTTAACTAAATAATTATTATAAAATTTAAAGAAAGGCGTGGTGTTGTTATGACGGTAGCTTATTTGGCAAAGGGTCTTGTCGATTTGACTTTTTGGGGAGCGTTTGCGTGGTACCTGGTAAAATATCTTGTAAGCATCGCGGTTGCCCTTGGAGGCATTATGCTTGGGATAAAGCTTCGCAAGATGAAAAATGAGTCGCAGGCCGCCAAAGCGGAAGCCGTAGAGGCAAGTGCCGAATCGTAAGACGTTGGGGACGGGGCAATGGAAATCGAGAAGAAGTTTCTTGTCAGGGAAATTCCGAAGGATTTGGACAAATATGAAAAAAAGGAAATAGAGCAGGGGTATCTCTGCTCTAATCCTGTTGTGCGCATAAGAAAAAGCAACGACAGATATATATTGACATACAAGTCTTTAGGAGACGACGGTTTTGGAACGGATGGGGACGTAAGGATTAACGATGAAATAGAAGCTCCGCTGTCTAGGGAGGGCTACGAACATCTGAAGAAAAAAATAGACGGAAACATGATAGAGAAATCGAGATATGTTATTCCGCTTTCGGATGGGCACACGGGCGAGCTCGATATTTTTGGAGGCAGGCTTGAAGGCTTGTTTTTTATCGAGGTGGAATTTAGGGACGAGACGGACGCGAAAAATTTTTCGCCGCCGGAATGGTTTGGAAAAAATGTGAGCGGCGATGAGAGATTTTCCAACAGCTATCTGTCAAGATGCGACAGTCTGGACGTATTTGCGCGTAATGAATGATGGAAGAAACGCGAAAAATTTTGCGTACGACAAACTTAAAAAATGTAAAAAAGGTGGAGGCACTTTATGTTCAAGATTTTGAAAAAAGAATATCTTGCGAACAACATATGGCTGATGGATGTGGAAGCGCCGAGGGTTGCTAGATCGTGCGAGCCGGGGCAGTTCGCCATTGTTAAGGCTGATGAGGAAGGGGAGAGGATTCCTCTTACGATATGCGACTATGACAGGGAGAAGGGAACGGTTACCATAGTGTTTCAAACTGTCGGAGCGTCCACTCGAGATGGCCGAATATGAAGTCGGAGATTCATTGATGGATTTTGTTGGGCCTCTGGGACGTCCGTCCGAGCTTG
>CAZTVO010000052.1:2755-14828 GCA_964617075.1 uncultured Jutongia sp. | reverse complement strand
ATTCCGTCATGGCCTGCCTGTAGCTTATGACCGGATAAGGCGCTTTTGAAACCTTGTATCCGTCCGGCGCGAATTTTTCAAACGTTGCGCCAAGCACCTCCTCGCCCGCTCTAAAGACGTCCTCCTGCGCGGCAAAGCTCATCTCAAAGTCAAGCTGGTAAAATTCGCCCGGGGAGCGGTCCGCCCTGGCGTCCTCGTCGCGAAAGCAGGGCGCTATTTGAAAATATTTGTCAAACCCTGATACCATGAGAAGCTGCTTGTACTGCTGCGGCGCCTGCGGGAGGGCGTAAAACTTCCCCTTGAATTTGCGCGACGGAACAATGTAGTCCCTGGCGCCTTCGGGCGACGACGCGCATAAAATAGGCGTCTGGATTTCCAAAAAGCCCATCTCCGTCATCTTCTGCCTAAGAAAGCTGATTACTTTAGAGCGAAAAATCATGTTGTCGCGCACCTTCGGATTTCTAAGATCCAGATAGCGGTACTTAAGACGCACGTCCTCCCTTGTCTCTTTTGACGTAATTATTTCAAAGGGAAGCTGCCTGTAGACCCTGCCGAGTATTTTAACCTTGTGCGCTTCAAGCTCAATGGTGCCGGTGGGAATTTTGGGATTATACGTATCCTCGTCGCGATGCTCGACAAGCCCCTCCACGCTTACGCAGTCTTCTTTAACTATGCCGTCAAGAAGCGACGTATCGCGCATGACTACCTGCACCACCCCGTACATATCCCTTAGATCTATGAAAGACACACCGCCGTGGTCGCGAATATTTTCCACCCACCCGGCAAGCCTTACCGTCTTTCCTACATCGGCTTCTCCTATGCCGTCAAGCGCGACGTCGCGGTAAATGTTTGATATTTCCATAACTCTCATCAGCCTTTCTTTATTCGTTCCTCATAAATAAAAAATGCCCGCCCCCAAACCAAAAAGTTCATGACGAACATCTACATCCTCGGCGGCGTCCTTTACGCCAAACGGACAAAAAGCGCCCGACGCGCCACATCCGCCCCAACCGCCGCGCATATGATTATATATTACCGACCATAAGTTGTCAATCTCAAAAATCCCCCGCCAGCGCGTCATTTATACGCACTTTCCATGCTTTTTTACCAGCCCCGTCCCTATCGCGAACGGTCCCGTATGGACGCAGATCGTGGCTCCTATCTGCACAAGATCCGCGGGCTTTTTTACGCCCATGCCTTTAAGTACGTCGTCTACCTGCGCCTTAAATTTTTCCCCCTCTTCCATGTCGTAGCCAAAGCCCACGGCATACTCGTAGTCGTCCGGATCTTCTCCCGTACCGTCGAAATAAGACTTTAAAAGCTCTATCGTCCTTGCCATTGATTTTTTGCGGCTTCTTGCTATTCCAGACGATTCGATGGCGCCGTCCCTAAGCGTTATCAGCGGCTTTATGTCAAGCATGCTCCCCGCGATGCCCGCGAGCTTTCCTATGCGTCCGCCATGCTGCAGATAGTCAAGGTTTCCAACCGTAAAAAATATGCGCGCCAAGTCCCTTAACCCGCCTTTAAGCCTTTCTGCGGCTTCTTCATAGGCATAGCCCTCCTGACGCATTTTCGCGGCCTCTATGGCATAGAGGCGCTGAAACACCGTGGCGCCGTAAGAATTGACCACGGTTATCTGCGCGCCAGGATTTTCCTCGCATACAATCTCTTTCGCGTTCAGCGCGGAATTGTACGAGCCGCTAAGCGACGTGGTAATGCATATGCATATGACCGCCCTGCCAGCCTTTACATGGGGCGTAAACGCGTCCACGTAATCTTGAACGGACGGAAGGGAAGTTACGGGATAACGCTTTGGATTTTCAACCATTTCGGAATAGACGTCTCTTATCGCTATCTCCTCTATCTCTTTTTTGTAGGATTTGCCGTCAAATGAAACGTAGAACGGAACTACCTCGATGTTATATTTTTCTTTCAAATCCTGCTCCAAATCGCACGAGCCGTCGCTGATAATTTGATAATCCATAATAATCGCGCCTTTCAACGCACGGTTTTTCAATCCGTGCCATGTGGTTTTCATTTCTGGATTTTAACATATATGGCGTAATTGTCAAGACTGTCGCGCGCCCCCGCCTCCCGTCGTCCGAGAGCGTCATTGTATGGAAACCACCTCGTATCCGGCGTCGGATATCGCCGTCCTAAACGCGTCGTCCCCTACCTCTCCGGCCGTGACGGTCGCGCTTTTGCCCTCAAGGCTTACGGCTACGTCGGACACTCCGTCTATTTCCCTAAGCGCCTTTTCAACACGTCCCGCGCAATGCTCGCACATCATTCCCTCAATAATGATTTTTTTCGTCATGTTTTTTTCTTCCTCTCTTTCTTTTGCTGCCTTCCGCACTTTGGCGGACTCGATTTTTTCGGTTTCAAATAACTTCAGCCTTTTAAGCCTCAAAGCGTTACATACCACGCACACGCTGCTAAGGCTCATCGCCGCGGCTCCAATCATGGGGCTTAGCTTTATTCCAAACGGCGCGTACAGGACGCCGGCCGCTATAGGAATGCCTATTATGTTGTAAAAAAAGGCCCAGAAAAGATTCTGCTTGATATTTCTTATAACCGCCTTGCTTAATTTTATCGCGCCCGCCGCGTCCAAAAGGTCGTTTTTCATCAAGACTATATCCGCGCTCTCGATGGCGACGTCCGTTCCGGCTCCTATCGCTATGCCAACGTCCGCGGCCGCAAGAGCCGGAGCGTCGTTTATTCCGTCGCCAATCATCGCCACTTTATGACCGCCTGCCTTTAACTGGGATATTTTTTCCTCTTTTTGCGCCGGCAGCACGTTTGCTATGGCCTCGTCTATTCCAACTTCTTTTTTTATGGCATTCGCGGCAATCTCGCCATCTCCCGTAAGCATTATTACATTGATGCCATAATGCTTAAACGCGTCCACCGCCTGCCTGCTCGTCTTCTTTACCGCGTCCGCTACGCTAATAATTCCTATAACGCCATCCTCGTCAGAAAATATAAGCGGGGTCTTGCCCTGTTTAGCGTAAAACTCCAGCTTTTCGTCAAGTCCGCTCGCGTCTATTCCATTTTCCTCTATTAGCGCGCGGTTTCCGGCAAAATACTTCCTTCCATCTATGACGCCCGATATTCCCTTTCCAAAAAAAGCCATGAAATCCTTAACCGGCGCCGGCTCTATGTTTAATTGCGCGCATTTTTTCACGACGGCGTCCGCGAGCGGATGCTCACTTCCCTTTTCAAGAGAATACGCAATCCTGTACAGCCCGCTCTCGCCCATATCGCCAAATGCCTCGACGTCCGTCACGACGGGCCTGCCCTCCGTAATGGTGCCAGTCTTGTCAAGAACTACGGTATCTACAAGATGCGCGGTTTCTAGCGCCTCTCCGGATTTAATAAGTATTCCGTTTTCCGCTCCCTTTCCCGTACCCGCCATTATCGCCACGGGAGTCGCCAGTCCAAGCGCGCATGGACAGGATATTACCAATACCGCTATGGCCATGGAAAGCGCGAATTCAAATCCTTTCCCCGCGACAAGCCACGCCGCCGCGGCGGCGAATGCCACGGCTATGACAGTGGGAACAAAAACACCCGACGCCTTATCCGCAATTTTTGCGATGGGCGCCTTGCTCGCCGATGCCTCCTCCACAAGCTTTATTATCTGCGACAGCGCGGTGTCCTCGCCTACCTTTACAGCCCTCGCCTTTAAAAGGCCTTCCCTGTTTATGGACGCGGAGATAATCTCGTCGCCCTCTTCTTTCACGACAGGCATGCTCTCTCCCGTGATGGCGGATTCGTCCACGCAGGATTTTCCCTCTACGACGACGCCGTCGGCCGCCGCGGATTCGCCGGGCTTAATGACAAAAATATCTCCAACCCTCATTTCATCGACGCCCACGGTCATTTCCACGCCGTCTCTTATAACAGTCGCCGTCTTCGGCGCGAGGCCGACAAGCTTTGCTATGGCCTCGCCCGTTTTTCCCTTGGAACGCGCCTCCAAGTATTTTCCAACCGTGATAAGCGTAAGTATTGTTCCCGCCGACTCAAAATAAAGGTCGTGGCTGAACTGTTCCACCGCCTTCATATCCCCATATCCAAGCCCGTAAACGATCCTATACGTCGCGTATACGCCGTAAACAATAGCTGCGCCGGATCCTATCGCGATAAGGCTGTCCATGTTGGGACTTCCCTTTGACAAAGTCTTGAATCCATTGACGAAATATCTCCTGTTCGCCGCGACTATTGGAATTAAAAGAAAAATCTGCGTGATCGCATACGCGCCGGCATTGGCGTTCCCATGAATATAAGCCATCATATGCCTTGGCATGGGAATCCCAAGCATGTCAAAAAGCATATGCCCCATGGAAACGTACATAAGGGGAATCCAAAAAATAATCGAAACAATAAGCCTCTTTTTCATGTCGTCGCTGTCTTTGGCGTACGCGCCGCCCGCATCCCCGCCGTGCGCGGCCGTCTTAAAGCTTCCCTTTTCCGACGCGCCGTACCCCGCGCCGTCAACGGCCTTTATAACGTCGCAAACAATGGCGGCGCCGTCCAGGTCGTCGCCATATTCTACCCTCATGCTGTTGGTAAGAAGATTCACGCTGACTTTTGTCACGCCCTTTACCTTCGAAACGCTTTTTTCAACATGCGCCGCGCACGCCGAGCACGTCATGCCCGTAACTGTAAAATCCTTATTCATAAAATCCCCTCATTTGACAGCCGGCAACAAATGCCTGTCACTTCATAAGCTTTTTTAAAATATCGCACAGCTCGTCAACGGCCTCATCCCTGCCCGCCCTTATGTCGTCGCATACGCACGACCGGATATGATTCGCTAAAAGCTGTTTGTTAAACCCGTTTAGAGCCGCCTGAATGGAAGCCACCTGGGCGAGTATGTCCACGCAGTACCTCTCGTCCTCAAGCATCTTCCTGACTCCACGCACCTGCCCCTCGATTCTGTTGAGGCGGCGTATCATGTCCTGCATTTCCCTGCCGCTTCTTGACACGCGCCTGACGTTTCCATTTTCATCCAAAGAAACCGGCGCCTCCATCTCCTCATCCTCGTCAAAGGCATTGCCCCCTGATTTTGCCTCGTCATTTGAACAATTGCATGACATAGACGTCTCCTCCCTGTATAGCATACCCCCGTACCCTATCTATATATTAACATAATAACGCGGCCGGCCGCGGACGTCAAGCGCCAATCCTTCGCGGACGACGCTATTTCTCAATTTTAATCCTAACGTCTGCGATTTTGCCCTCTTCAATCAAGAAATTTCTTACCGCTTCCACCTCGTCTTCCGACATCTTCCTTCTCTCGTCAGCCGTCATAAGAAGGAATTTTTCAGCCCCTCCCTCCATAATTCCTATGCGGACGTTTTTCAGCTTTACAAACACTTCCTCCGTCTTTTGTGAAAGATCTTCCAAAGCCGCGTAGTCAGAAAGGTCGTCCTTGAGCCCGTCGTTTTCATTTTCCGCGTTTTTAAGCCTTTTTTGCAGCTTGCGAATTTTATCCTTCTGCATGGCAATGGCTATTTTGTCCGCGTCTTCGTTGACCTTGTCCTGCGTCACTTTAAGCGCGTATCCTCCAAGTCCATAATCGGCCAGCTTTTTTTCAAGCTTTTCTATTTTGGCGTCCGTAAGATTTTTTCCCACTAGGGAAACGGAAATTACCTTCTTTACATTGTCCGAACTGCTTTGAACTACCTGCGCGTCGTCGAAGGCAAATTCCGATTCCAGATATCTGGAGACGTTGCCCTCCACCACCGATTTATACACGGTAAGCGCGCCCGTCAATATGCTCGGTATTACTATTATCACAATAAGTATGCTGATGTTGCGGTTGGCGCGCTTCTGCCTTTTTTCATCCAGCTCCCTAAGACACGGCACGCCCAGAAGTTTTGTCACGATAAGAGCCGACAGCCCTATAAACAAAGTGTTGATTATGAAAAGATAAAGCGCCCCCAGCACAAATTTAGACTGCCTTGTCGCAATGCCGTATCCCACCGTGCAAAGAGGCGGCATCAGAGCCGTGGCGATGGCAACACCCGGGATTACGTTGCTTGCCTTTTTCCTAGTATTGCCGATGCCGCCCGCGATGCCTCCAAAAAGCGCGATTAAAACATCCCACAGCGTTGGGCTTGTCCGCGCGATCATCTCGTCCGTGGCCGTTGTAAGCGGAGAAAGGGTAAAATACGCCGTGGACGCCACAAGGCTTATGGCGACCTGCGTGGCGAAGCACGCGGCAGCCTGCTTAAGCAGCGGCAAATCATGCGTTGCGAGCGAATATCCCATGGTGAGTATTCCTCCCATCAGCGGAGAAATCAGCATGGCTCCTATAATAACGGCTGTAGAGTTTGTATTTAGGCCGATAGACGCAATAAGGATCGCCATCATCAGAATCCACATATTCGCGCCGCGTATGACTATATTTTCCTTCATCATGCTGTGAAGCTCGTCATATGAGAGCATATCGCTGCGCATGTCAAGCAGCTGCTCGAAATAGTCCCTTACTCTATGACTTTCCGTCATCTCTTCACTTTTCTTCATTTTCAAACATTTCCTTTATAAACTGGCAACGCCTACATCCGCTTTAAATATTCATCATATCCGATATCGGAAAGCTTTTCGTCTTTTGACGCTACCTGATTTTTAAGCTCCTCCTTATAGCCGACAATCTTTTTTCGAAGGCCGGCGTCCGATATTGAAAGCATTTTTGCCGCAAGTATGGCAGCGTTGGCCGCGCCGTCGATTGCCACGGTCGCCACGGGTATGCCCGACGGCATCTGCACTATTGAATAAAGGGAATCCTCCCCGCCCAGCGACTTCGTATGTATCGGCACTCCTATAACGGGCAGGTCAAATATCGCCGCGCACATCCCGGGCAGATGGGCCGCCCCTCCCGCGCCCGCTATGATTACGTCGATTCCTCTTTCCTGCGCCGATTTGGCATATTCGATAAATATGTCCGGCTCCCTATGCGCCGAAATAATCCTCATCTCATAATCGATACCGAATTTTTCAAGAATTGCCGCCGCCTTGCCCATTATCGGCAAGTCCGAATCGCTTCCCATCACAATGCTTACTTTTGACATATTTCCTCCATTCATTCAATCAATCAAAAAATCCGCGAGCGCCATATTGCTCACGTCTATGCCACGATCCGTAAGATATACTCTGTCCTTATCCTCGCTTTCGTCTAAAATGCCGTTTTTTAAAAATTTGTCCAGCTGACAGGCATAAAGTTCATCCATTTCGACGTCAAACCGCTTTTTGAACTCGCGGCGCGACACGCCCACGCTTCTCCTAAGGCCAAGAAACATAAATTCCTCTATCCTATTTTCTTTCGTCAGCTTTTCGATTTGTACGTGAAATCCGACGGAATCAAAAATGTCGGCGCCGGACGCGGCTCCCGCGATATATTTTTCCATGTCGGACGTATTGGCAAACCTTATTCCGCGTAAATATGAAGAAGCTCCAAGGCCCAAACCCAAATAATCGCCGCCCGTCCAGTAGACGTTATTGTGCGCGCACTCCCTCCCAGGCGCTGCAAAATTTGATATCTCGTACCTTTCGTATCCCGCGTCCTTAAGAACGCGCTTAGCCATATGGTACATCCGCCTGTCCTGTTCGTCATCCGGGAGGTCAAGCTCTCCAACGGCATCCATTTCATAAAACGGAGTGCCCGGCTCCAACATAAGGCCGTATGCCGATATATGCTCCGGCCGCAAAGAAATTACCTTCTTAAGCGTGTCCTCACAGCTTTTTACGCTTTGGCCGGGAATCCCCGTCATCACATCTATGTTTATGTTTTCAAAGCCCGCCTCCCTCAAAGCCGCGTAGCATTCCAAAAAATCATTGTAGCAATGTATGCGCCCAAGCCTCTTTAGTTCTCCGTCATGCGCCGACTGCAGTCCAAGGCTTATCCTGTTTATCCCCATGCCTTTAAACGCGGCGATATGCTCCTTTAAGACGGTTCCAGGATTTGCCTCTATGGTAAACTCCGCGTCTCCCAAAGCCGTTCCAAGCTCCGCCGCAAAGCCAAATATCTCATCGCCAATCTTTAAAAGCATACGCGGATCCAGGCATGTGGGAGTGCCGCCTCCAATGAATATAGATTTTATACACGTTTCCGCGCCGCCTTCGTTTCTTTTAGCCATGGCGCGCCGCCAAGAATCCATTTCCTCAATAAGCGCGTCTACATACCTTTCTTTTAAATCCTTTCCGGCATGAAAAGACAAAAAATCGCAATAAAGGCATTTCCTTTCGCAAAACGGTATGTGCAGGTATAATGAAAGCCCGTCCTCCATATCCGCCCCTTCACTCTTCGTCGAGCTTTAAAACGCTCATAAAAGCCTGCTGCGGTATTTCCACGCTTCCAAACTGGCGCATGCGCTTCTTGCCCTCCTTCTGTTTTTCAAGAAGCTTTCTTTTGCGCGAGACGTCTCCGCCGTAGCATTTCGCAAGCACGTCCTTGCGCATTGCCTTAATCGTCTCCCTGGCTATGATCTTGCTGCCTATGGCCGCCTGTATGGGTATCTCGAAAAGCTGCCTCGGTATTTCTTTTTTAAGCTTTTCGCACATTTTTCGGCCCTTTTCATATGCCGTATCCGCGTGAAGTATAAACGACAGCGCGTCTATCCTTTCCCTGTTTACAAGAATGTCAAGCTTTACAAGGTTTGACGGAACGTATCCTTTTAATTCATAATCAAGCGACGCATATCCCCTCGATCGGGATTTTAAAGCGTCGAAAAAATCATATATTATCTCATTAAGCGGAAGGTCGTATTTTAAAAGCACCCTTGTCTCCTCCAAATATTCCATGCCGACGTACACGCCCCGCCTTCCTGACAAAGCGTCATGATAGCGCCTACAAATTCCTTTGTAACCATTATCTCCGCCGAAACGACTGGCTCTTCCATATGCTCTATCTCTGACGGAGCCGGAAGATTTGACGGATTCGTAACGTCGATCATCGTTCCATCCGTCTTGTATACGTGATATACGACGCCCGGGGCTGTGGTGACCAAATCAAGCCCGTACTCCCTCTCCAGCCTCTCCTGGACGACCTCCAGGTGAAGCAGCCCCAAAAAGCCGCATCTAAATCCGAACCCAAGAGCGGCGGACGTCTCGGCCTCGAATTGAAGCGCCGCGTCGTTTAATTGAAGCTTTTCCAGAGCGTCGCGCAAATCCGGGTATTTCGCGCCGTCCGCGGGATAAAGGCCGCAATATACCATAGGCTGCGCCTTTTTGTATCCGGGGAGTGCCTCGCCGCATGGCCTGTCAGCTATCGTGACTGTATCGCCCACACGGGTGTCATGCACATTTTTTAAGCTCGCGGCAGCATATCCTACCATTCCCGCCGAAAGCCCATCCGTCGGGATAAACTGCCCCGCCCCAAATACTCCGACCTCCGTCACGTCCGCCTTCACGCCCGTCGCCATCATAAGCATTTCCTGCCCCTTTTTTACGGAGCCGTTAAAAATTCTCAAAAAAATTATGACGCCCTTATAGGAATCATAAATGGAGTCAAATATAAGAGCCTGCAGGGGCGCGTCCTCGTCTCCCGACGGAGCGGGCACCTTAACGATAATCTGCTCTAGCACCTGATCTATATTTATGCCCAATTTTGCCGAAATAAGAGGCGCGTCAGACGCGTCAAGCCCGATTATGTCCTCAATTTCCGCCTTTACCCTGTCCGGCTCGGCGCTTGGCAAATCTATCTTGTTTATGACAGGCATTATCTCCAAATCATGATCTATCGCAAGATAGCAGTTGGCAAGCGTCTGCGCCTCAATCCCCTGGGCCGCGTCGACGACAAGTATCGCACCCTCGCACGCCGCAAGGCTTCTTGAAACCTCATAGTTGAAATCCACGTGCCCCGGCGTGTCGATAAGATTAAAAATGTATTCCTCGCCGTTTTTCGCCTTGTAAACGATCCTTACCGTCTGCGCTTTTATCGTGATGCCGCGCTCCCTCTCAAGATCCATATTGTCAAGTACCTGCTCCTGCATCTCCCTGCTTGTAAGCAGCCCGGTTTTTTCGATAATCCTGTCGGCAAGCGTAGACTTCCCATGATCCACGTGGGCAATAATGCAAAAATTGCGAATGTGCGACTGAGCTATCTCTCCCATTACGTTCCTCCAAGCGAAAAATTGGCGCTCCACTTCCATGCACGTTAATATTACCGCATATTTTCTAAAAAAAGTCAACTTTTTTCATGGAAAACATTGACACATCAGCCCTTTTATCCTATCATATACGGGTGTGTTCGCGTCGGAATTGTTGACTTGGCGCGGCACCATATTTTAAGATTGGGAGGTGCGAACGGAATGGCTAACATAAAATCGGCGAAAAAAAGAATTTTGATTGACCGCAGAAACGCAGCAAGAAATAAAGCTGTCAAGTCAAGAGTTAAGACGGCTGTCAAGCATGTGGAAGCTGCCATAGCTGCTAACGATAAAGAAGCTGCAAAGTCGGCGCTTAGAACCGCCACCAGCGAAATCGCGAAAGCCGCAAAAAAGGGCGTCTATCACAAAAATACGGCTTCAAGGAAGATTTCGCGTCTGGCGCTTGCCGTAAATAAGCTTGTGTAGTTTGTGCCGCTGCCACGCCATGTATTTTTGCGCATAAAAAAGGAACTGCCCGTCGGCCAGGGCAGTTCCTTTTTTATACAAATGCTTAACGCGACGCGCAACAGTTCCCAAAATAGGACAGCCAAACCTTTTTTTGCGGCAGGGCGGCCTGTATGAATCGGAGGAAAATAAGTGAAAAGAAGGGATTACCTGAAATGGGATGAATATTTTATGGGGATAGCCATGCTTTCCGCCATGCGCAGCAAAGATCCAAATACGTGCGTAGGCGCGTGCATCGTCAGCGAAGACAATAAAATACTCTCATTAGGCTACAACGGAATGCCAATTGGATGCTCCGACGACGAATACCCCTGGGAACGCGAGGCAAACGATCCTCTTGACGAAAAATATTTGTACGTGTGCCACGCGGAACTGAACGCGATTCTTAACTATACCGGCGTAAACATGCGCGACGCCAAAATATACACAACCCTCTTCCCATGCAACGAATGCACAAAAGCTTTGATCCAGTCGGGCATACACGAAGTTATATATCTTTGCGACAAATACGCCGACACGCCGTCCGTCATTGCGGCAAAAAGAATGATGAAATCCGCCAAAATATCTTATCGCCAATATGAGCCGATTAACAAAGATGTTGTCTTAAATCTGTAATCCTTGCCTTATTTATATATTGGTCATCATATTAAATATTTTTTTCGCGTACTTTTTTGTTCCGGCAATCTTTACCATGCAGTTGGCCTTTATAAGCTTAAACGCTCCTTTGCCGATGCTTTTTATCTTTTTGCTCTTTATCTTGATTTTTTCTAAATTTGAATTTTTATAGAATGCCTTTTTGCCTATCGTTTTTATATTCGTGCCGATTACCGCGCTTTTTAATGCGCCACATTTGGCAAAGGCGCCTTTTGCTATAGACGTGACCTTATATTTGCGGCCTTTTATCACAATGCACGCGGGAATTTTTGCGACCGAAAGATTTTTATCTCCTTTGACCGCCTGGACTGTCTTTTGACCTTTCCCATTTTTTTTGATTTTATATGAAATGCCCGATTTTACGGCCGCGGCGCCCGACTTTGAATACGATGCCTTATTTTTCGAGGCGTTTGAGGAATTTTTTACATTCTTTTTGCCGCTGTTTGAGCCGCCCTTTTTCTTTGCTTTATTTTTTGATTTGCCGCCGTTTTTTGTACTTACGCCATTTAACGAACTATTGTCCGCCTTTTCTCCTGCACTTTCTCCTGCACTGCCGGCACCTGCGGCGTTACTGTTTCCCGCACTTCCGCTTCCGCTGCTTGTGCCGCTTCCACTACTGCCGCTTCCTCCGCTGCTTCCGCTACTGCTGCCGCTTCCGCTTCCACTACTGCTTCCGCCGCCACTGCTTCCACTGCCGCTTCCGCCGCCACCGCTCACACTGCCGCTACTGCTTCCACTACTGCTTCCACCGCCACCGCTCACACTGCCGCTACTGCTTCCACTACTGCTTCCACCGCCGCCGC
>CAZTVO010000052.1:0-2655 GCA_964617075.1 uncultured Jutongia sp. | reverse complement strand
CCGCTTCCACTACTGCTTCCGCCGCCACTGCTTCCACTGCCGCTTCCGCCGCCACTGCTGCCACTTCCACTACTGCTTCCACTGCTGCTTCCGCCGCCACCGCTCACACTGCCGCTACTGCTTCCACTACTGCTTCCACCGCCGCCGCTCACACTGCCGCTTCCGCTTCCACTACTGCTTCCGCCGCCACTGCTTCCACTGCCGCTTCCGCTTCCGCCGCTCACACTGCCGCTTCCGCCGCTGCTGCTCCCACTTCCGCTTCCGCCGCCGCTGCTTCCACTACTGCCGCTACTGCCTCCGCTTCCGCCGCCGCTGCTTCCGCTTCCGCCACTCACTCCGCCGCTGCTGCCGCTACTGCTTCCGCTTCCACTACTGCCGCTTCCGCTACTACCGTTTCCGCCACTGCTTCCCTTTTTATAATAGCATTTCAACACAAGGCTTCCGTCAAACGAGACCTTTCCTTTGTACACGCTCTTATCCTTATCAAGCATATATTCTTTGTAATCTTTATTTTCAAATTCAGGGAGCGACAAATCTATTTCTTTCCCATTGTAAGACTCATATTCCACTTTTTTGTCAAGTACGTATTTTCCGTCCCCGCCCTCTTTATAATATTCCACGCAGTACTTTGCCTTAAGCGGCTTCCATATCGCGTAAAGGACAATCTCATTTTCGTTTGACATGTCAAACTGCATATTGCCGGCCTGCGCGTTCTTTTCGACCGACCAGCCGCTGAATTTATAACCTTCCCTTTCCGGAACCGCCTCTATTTTTACCGGCTTGGCGCTCCATATGGCATAAAGCTGCTTTTTGCCGTCTGCCTCTAAAAGATTCTTTACGGTACAGCGGTCCTCATATGCCACGCTTCCGCCGACGTCATCAGACCATCCCTTAAATTCATATGGCACGCTTATTTTATTTGTGGTACATACCGCGTCGGGCGCATTTAAATCAAGCGTGACAGTTCCTTCCCTTACATATCCATTAGGCGTAAGCGCGTATTCCTGACCATAGCTGCAATTCTGCAAGGAAGGAGTTTCACCCGACGTCGCTTTATTCGCGTTAAAAACAACGTCATAAACTATAGGCCTAAAGTATCTGTACACAGTACAGTCGCCATGAACCTGCTCCATAGTGCATCCTGTGTAGCAAAGTCCAGTATAATACACTCCAGCCGCGGTATCGCCGCCTATGTCGTCTCCCCTTGCCTCGGTGCCGTAGTCGGCCTTCCACGTCGAAACGTTTAGCTCGTCCCCTCCGGCATCCTGCCCAAGCACATCCACGCATTTAACTTCGTATGAATTGACGCTTATGTCCCATTGGGGATATATGGCCTCGCCGGGCTCAACAGCATCTCCCATATGCACCTGATCGCCGCCGGAAGGCTTGGTATACCACCCTTTAAGAGTACATGTATGTCCCTCAATCGGATCATGTTCTATTTCGGGAAAACTCTTTACCAGATACTCGCCCTCAACTCCATAATACGCATATCCCTCTTTTGCCATGGTACAGTCTTTAATGTCCGCGTTGACGTCTCCGCCGGCCTTTATGGTTAAGGCATCGTAAATGTCGTAAATATAAGAGACGCCGTCATATCCATATTTAGTCGACGAAAGCTTAAGCTCTCCCGTCCCGTCTTCCGAATGTCCAGCGTCCCCATCCTGCGCGCATATGCCCGACGCCTTTAAAAGGGATTCAGAAGCGTCTATTTCATTTTCGTCAAAAGACTGGTACGTATATTCAACCCCCATGTACGTTCGTTTTCCGTAGGTAAATTTTTTAAGCACAACGCTTCCGTTTTTGGGCATATACTTGGAAATATCTTTTAAATCAATTCCAAATCTCGCACCCGAGGCGCTATCGTAAATTATCACGGGATGGCTTGAATTTCCTGATTTAGCATCCATGACGTCGCCATCTAAATTGCTTCCAGTGTAGAGCCATTCATCTTCCCCGCTCTTCTTCCATGTATCAAGCGCGTAACACGACATTTCCCCGTTCTTTGATATTTTTACGCCAACCGAGCTTACGCCGCCTACAGTATTCACATACGCGCCGATGGATTCTCCGTCGCCGGCCTCGGCAGCCGAGGCATAATGCCCGTGCGCGAGGGCGCCCGCGGCAAATACGCATGCTAAAATCAGGAGAATCGGCCCGCATGCTTTTTTTAAATTATTTTTTTTCATAAGCACATTCCTTTCTCTTTACAGCAAAGACGTCAAGGACGCGCCTTTAACGTCGTATAAACAGCAATAAATATGTTTTAAGAAAGCGCGCTTATATAGCTTCCGCCTCGATGGGCGATTGTTTTGTCACTATTGTCATATAAAATTATATTATAATATTTTTTATGTAACAACATACATGCTGCATAAAAATTTATGGCAGCATTTGTTAAGACAACACAAAGGGATTTCGCGGTTTTGTCAAATCGGGAAAGAACGATTTTCTCCCCCCACCTTAAAGCTCGGCAAAGGAGCCAATATAACCTCTGGGCGTCCTGCTCAAGATTTTTCCTTTGCTTTTTTACCTCTTTTGTAGTATATTATTGGCGAATATTTTTGGACGCAAGGAGGAAGGCATGGAGCAGGAAGCAGTCACTGTGCCAAACGAACTGGCCCAGAACCTGAAAGTCGCGGAAGAAGACGAGTC
>CAZTVO010000051.1:0-14941 GCA_964617075.1 uncultured Jutongia sp. | reverse complement strand
TGCGTTAAGACGCAAATCGCCTTTGCAAATGCCGCCCCTACGCCTTAGCATTATAACAAAAACAGGCATTACAATCAACCGACGCAATGCCTGTTTTTTTCCCATCTTTATATCGCAGCCGCGCAAACATCATGCCGCCATCAAGGTCTTTAACTCGCCTATAAGCTGCTCCCTGTCTTTTTGTCCGCAGTTGCTTGTCATCCACATGTCGTTTTTTAAATCCATCGTAAGGATTCCAAGTATGGACTTGGCGTCTACGCAGTAGCTTCCGCAATACAAGTCGAAATCTCCGTCATACTTGGAAACGATGCGGACAAATTCGCCCACTTCCTCGACGCTGTTGAATTTCACGTTTATTTTGTCCATCATACATATCACTCCTTATCTAAATATTCATGACAAAATCAACGACTGCCGCCGACGCGGCTTTCGGCCCGTCGACTTAGGGCACTTTATCACACCCAAAAACATTTCTATACACAAAAATCGTGATATTTTATACATTTTTCACTGTGTTTTTTTCATTTCGCCCCTCTAAAAAGTTTTTTCGGTATTTTGCGGGAGTGACACCATTCTTTCTCTGAAAGTATTCGCCAAACCGGCTTTGCGAGCTGAATGCGTACGCCGAGCTTATTTCCTGAATGGAACATTCCGTATGTTTGAGCAGAAATTCGCTGCTTTTTATCTTCTCGTCTATGATATATTGTTTAAGCGTAACCCCTTCCTGCCTCTTAAACTGCTCCGAAAGATACCCCGGAGACGCTCCTACGTATTTGGCGATGTCGCGCACAAGCAGGCTGTCGCGCACATGCTCAAAAACATAATCCTTCACCTGCCTGACAAGCGGGCTTCTTCCGGCTTTGCCGTCCATGCGCCTAACCTCTTTAGCAAAGCCAAACTCCGCCTCCCTAGCCTCGCGTTCTATCTTTATGGGATCGCTGCAGTTCTCCTCGATTTCCCTTATGAAGGCGTCGCACATGGCAAAAGCCTTTTCAGGAGCCACCCCGCCTTTAATGGCGCTTCTGGCGGCGGCGCTTATAATGCATATGGCCAAATCCTTGCTGTTTCTTACGTCGTCTTCGGCCATTCTGCCAACCGTTCCGGCGGAAACGTTGTTTACGCTTTCTTTTAAGCCGTGCACGTCTCCCCTGCGTATGCTGTCCTGCTCCCTTAGCTCTTGAAGATAGGGATTGACCGCCTCTTCGTCGTTTTGAAATTTTATAGAGCTTTCCATAAGGGCCCTTAAAACGTCTTCCGCGACGTCCACGTTTTTTTCCCAAAGCTCGTCCCGGCCAAAATCCATGCCCGTCATCTGGCGCCATATGATTAAAATTACGGATGTGTATTTTTCCTTCGGGCAGTACGTAAAGCTCTCGCCGTTTTTGCTGTAATATCCATACAAACAAACCTTGCCCAAGACGAC
This sequence comes from uncultured Jutongia sp., assembly GCA_964617075.1. Taxonomy (GTDB): domain Bacteria; phylum Bacillota; class Clostridia; order Lachnospirales; family Lachnospiraceae; genus Butyribacter. Next base: position 13,518 of record CAZTVO010000051.1, on the reverse strand, counting down.
GAACATCCCGTCGCGCTCGGACCACATGGAGCATACGGCCACTCCGTCGTCGTCCACTTCTATATAAGGATACTCCTTCGCGGCCCTTTTTACTACGTCGGCGGCATAAGCGGGCGCTTCCCCGTCCGCGTCTCCTTTTGCGCGTATGGCGCCGCGCAGAGACGCGTTTTGGTCAAATATAAATATGTCCGTACGCATGAGTGGAATAAACTGGGTCAGTATAAACTCGTCAATCACGCGGATCAATCCTTTTTATTTTGCGTCCCTTAGGCCAGCGCGGCGGTTATTATGGCCATGGAATAGACTTCGGAGGCGTTGCATCCACGCGAAAGGTCGTTTACCGGAGCGTTAAGGCCCAAAAGGATCGGCCCGTACGCCTCAAAATTTCCCATGCGCTGCGCAATCTTGTATCCTATGTTTCCCGAGCTTATGTCGGGAAAGATAAACGTATTGCAGTGGCCCGCCACTTTCGAATCCGGACACTTCGTGCGCGCCACCCTTGGCGAAACGGCCGCGTCGAACTGCAGTTCGCCCTCTATTGGCAGCTCCGGGTACCTGGCCTTGGCTTTTGCCGCCGCGTTCCTCATTTTGTCTACCGCCTCGCCCGCTCCTGAACCGTGCGTCGAATAACTCAAAAAGGCAAGCTGAGGCTCTACGCCAAATATTTTTGCGCACTTAGACGCCTCCCCCGCTATTTCAACCAGCTCGTCCTCCGTGGGATTTATATTTATGGCGCAGTCGGCCATTGCGAGCACCTCATTTTCGCCGGTGGCGCTTGGACGCACGAGTATAAAGCATGAAGACACTATATTGTTTTCAGGCTTGGTCTTTATAAGCTGTAAGGCGGGGCGCACCGTATCGGCGGTAGAGTATGTCGCGCCTCCCAAAAGCGCGTCCGCTATTCCCATTTTGACAAGCATCGTGCCGAAATAATTCGCCTGCAAAAGTATATCCCTTGCCTGCTCGGGCGTAACGCCCTTTTTTTTGCGCAGCTCGCAGAACGTGTCCACCATTTCGTCCATTTTGTCGTACTTGGCGGGATCGATAATCTCGGCCCCCCTTATATTAAAACCGGCCTCCTCCGCCGCGTCAGCGATTTTATCTTCGCTTCCTATCAGAATCGGATGAAGAAAATAGCTTGCCAGCAGCCGCGAGGCAGCCTCTAAAATACGCGGATCCTCTCCCTCCGTAAAAACGATTTTTTTGGGATTTTTCTTTAAAACAGCAATCAACTGGCCAAAACCAAACATCTTCACATCTCCTATTCTTTCTATTTCATCTTTATAGATAAAGAGTCCTAAAAACAACAACGCAGCATTTTTTAAAATGCCGCTCTGTCTTTTAAAATAATTGCGCCTTGCACATTGTCTAATAATTTCGTATAATTGTCAAGTACTTCATTCGGCAAATAAAGGCCGCCCGCGGCTTATACAAACTGCCGTCAAAAATTAGGCCATCTGGTTTCATTTCGTTTACAAGGAGGCTGCCATGTCCGATACATATGCAAATCTGACCCAGGAACAAAAGGACGCCATTTTTGAAAATATAAGCGACGGCATCATCGCCGTAGATTCGGACGGCCTAATAATCTGCATCAATTCCGCGTGTTCCGAAATGTTTGGCGGCCTTGACGCAAAGACCGCGGCGGGCTCCCCGTTCCGAGACGTTTTTTTAACAAATAAAAAAAACCTCGCGTTCAACAGACTTTTCAACGACGCGATAGGAAAAAATAAAATCCCTGAAAAGACCGACGTCAGATACCGCCCGGGCGGCAAAAAAAAAGACCGCGGCGCCGTAAAGCATCTAAACATCGACGTTCATCCTTTCCCGGCGAAAGAGGAGAGCGAAATAGCGCCCGCCAAAGCCAAAAACGTCAAAAACTCGTTTCCCGGCATGATAGTAATCATTGAGGATATTACGGACAGATTCACGCTAAAACAGCAGCAGCACGACTGCGCGTATATTTTTGCCGGGCTCATCATATGCATAAGCCTTTTTTTAATGGCGTGGAGTTTTCTTAATTTTACGCTTCACATCTATCTAAAACCGTCCACGTACGCGCTTATAATAGAGTGCATCACATTCGCCCTGTTTTTGGAAATCGTATTCATGACAAGCCTTTCCATGCGCGACATAGGACTTTTGCCAAAGCTTGGCAGGCTAAAAAGGGATATATTCGAAACGGCCGTGACCGCGGCCGTCTCATGTCTGCTTCTTCTGCTAAGCAAGCTCGTCCTCAATTTGGCGGGAGTGCAGATAAAGCCGTATTTCATAGGCGGTTCTCTTCATGGCGCGCTCGTATATGCCCTCACCGCGCTTGTTCAGGAATTTTTGGCGCGCGGGGTAATCCAAACCAGCGTCAAGCGGTTAATGAGGGTAAAATACCAAAAAGCCTTCGGCATAATTTTGACGTCGCTTCTATTCTCCCTAATGCATATACCTTTCGGCACGTATTTTATGTTAGGTTCGCTGGTCCTAAGCCTTGTTCTCGGATACGTATATGAACGGCAGGAAAATATCTGGGGCTGCGTATTTTTGCACTGGTGCTGCGGTTATCTGGCCATGTGCCTCTATTTTTAGGCATCCCCCCATGTTCCAGCTTAGAAATTTCACGCCCCTGCCTCGCCAACTTCTTTCCTTAAATCGTCCTCAAGCGTCAAAAAAACGTCCGCAACAGTCGGGTCGAACTGCGTCCCGCTGCCCTCCTTTATTATCTCAAGAACCTTTGAGACCGGCCTTATAGGCCTTTTATAGACGCGCTCGGCATAAAGGGCGTCGAATACGTCGGCAATGGACATGATTCTTGCGCATAGCGGAATCTCCCTACCCTTAAGGCCCCTTGGATATCCGCTGCCGTCCCACCTCTCATGGTGGCAATACGCTATGTCCTGCGCCATTTTTATGTAGTCTTCGTCTTCCAGTCCTCCCATTATGTCATTTATAATCTTCACCCCATATATGGTGTGCTTCTTCATTTCATTAAATTCTTCGGCGGTAAGCTTGCCCGGCTTGTTTAGTATAGCGTCCGATATCCTAATCTTTCCGACATCGTGAAGCGGCGCCGCCTTGCACATATTTCTTATATATTCTCTCGTAAGCTCGTCCGCGTAAATATTTTCCTCAAACATTCTTTCCGCGACCATTTCAACGTATTTTTTCGTGTTTTTGACATGCATGCCCGTGCTGTCGTCGCGCAGCTCTATAAGGTTTGCCATGCCCATTATGATCTGCTCCTGCATCGCGCTTATTTGAATGGAAGCCTTCTTTATTTCGTCGGCCTGTTCTTCAACCATGGCCTCCAGCCTCTTGTGGTAATTTTCCAGCTCCAGTATCCTGTCAATACGGCTGCACGCGACATCGGCCACGAAAGGCTTTCGTATATAGTCCCTCGCCCCCGCCGCGAAGCAGCGCCGTTCCGTCTCGCTGTCATTGTCCGCCGTGAGGAATATAACGGGAATCGCGCTTAATTTTTCGTCCTTTTTAAGCCTGTCCATGACTTCAAACCCGTCCATGTCGGGCATATTTATATCCAAAAGAATTAAGTCGGGAATGTTTTTTTCAAGATACTTAAGCGCGATAACGCCCGACGTCGCGGCGGCCACCTTATACGACTTTCCGAATATCCTTTGCGCAAGCAAAATATTAAACCTGTCGTCGTCTACAACTAATATAACGTACTCCATCGCCATTTCCTCCATCGCCGCCGCTTTGTGCGGCAATGCGCAAAAAAGCCGCACATAAAATCGGAGCAAATCCGCTCGGCTTGAACAGACCTGCTCCTGACCCCTCATAGTATATAATGGTGCCTATTGCTTTAACTTCGCGCCGTCTCTAAACGCGTTTCCCGTTTTTTCGCCAAGCTTGATATACGCGCTGTGTACGGGATCGAACGTAATCGGCTCAAGCTTCGACACGTCAATGGATCCGTCTGAATCAAGAATGCTCTCATCCGCGCTTACATTGACGATCTCGCCTATGACCTTTCCATCCTCGTTTATCTTTAAAAGCCTGCATTCAAGGGCCATTGGCAGCTCCTTGATTATAGGAGCATCCACAAACTCGCTTTTTTCAACGTGAAATCCCGCCCTTTCAATTTTGTCGTCCACATCGTTGGCGGACACTATTCCCACGTAGTCCGCCTCGGCGGTGTGCGCCGCGTCGGCAAAGCTTATCGTAAATGCGCCCTTCAACTTAATGTTTTCCGTCGTTTTGTGTTCGCCAAGGCTTATGACCACCTGATTCGCGCCATAAATGCCGCCCCAGGCGGCGTTCATGGCGTCCGCCTTCCCATTTTCGTCATAGCTTCCGATAATAAGCACCGGCAGCGGGAACATCCAATTCTGCTTTCCAAAATTCTTCCTCATAATATATCTTGTCTCCTCCTTCTTTTTAATCGCCGCCCGGCCGTCAAAAACAGGGCCGCGCCGCGTTACTTCCCATATCCGCCGTATCTTTCCAGCTCGTCGACCTGCGCGGAAATATGTTCCATCAGTCTGGTAAAATCTTTCATCAGCTCTACGTTTCTTGCGCTAATTCTGCACGCGGACTCGGCGCTTGCGCTAATCCTTGAACTGCTTGACGACAGCGCGTTTGCACTGTCAACAATCGCTTCGTTGGATTTGTGGATCTCAGACATTGTGCCTCCCACATTTTTGATGTCGTCAGTCAAGCCGTTTATCTTGTCTTCGATATTTAAAAACTGCTCGTTCGCCTTCACCGCAAGCGAATCCTCAACCCTGGATATCTCTACGCTGACGTCGACTTTGGCAATTACCTCTTCCGCCTTTGCCGTCAGCTCGTCAAGAAGCGACGTGATGTTTTCCGTCTCAGTTCTCGTCTGCTCGGCAAGAACTCGTATCTCGTCGGCGACAACCGCAAACCCGCGCCCCGCCGCGCCCGCGTGGGCAGCTTCCACGCTCGCGTTTAAGGCAAGCAGATTTGTCTGGCTTGAAATCCTTAAAATTATGTCTATTATTCTTCTGACTTCTTTCGTCTTTTCCGAAAGCATTTCAGCCGATACCTGCATGTCCGCGCCGTCACGCAGCGCTTCCTTGACGTTTTTTGTAAGCTCCTCCATCGCCTTCGAACCGTCTAAGAGGGCGTCCCTTACGTCCTGCGCCGTACCGGAAATCCTGCCTGCCATGTCGTAGGCTCCGTTTATGACATTTGATATGTCCCGCGTCGTCATAATCTGGCTCTCAACCGCGGACGCCGTCTCCTCAAGACCCGCCGAAACGTCGCGCATGGAGCCGTCTACCGCCTCGCATGATTCGCGCAGGCGTAAAATGTTGTCGTTCGCCTGCGACATATCGCCCTCGACCGCCTTTGCAACATCGATAATCTTTCCGGTAAAGGACTCCTTAAAAAAGAGGGCAATCAGCCTAAGTCCGCGCATAGACGCCCAAGCTGCCAGAATCGTGATTATAACCTCTATCATAGTCGACTCCAAAACATCGTTTACGTTAGACGCCGTCGCTATCATCATTGCCGCCTTTATAAAATTGACCGCGACAAACACGGTGCCCGAGGCAAGTAAAAAGGTCTGGTCCATGGTAAGCATCAAAAGAACCAGGTAAGGGATCATGTACGGAAACGAGGCGTTTCCCTTTGACATGAGCATCAAAAAAATATACAATATTGAAAATGCGGTCCCCACATAGCGCGAATACACGTATGTCCCCTTGTATCTTAAATATACGGCCGCGCCCGTCAAAAACCCCGCTATGTTTAAAACGAGCGGCAGGACGCTGTTGACGCGCGGCAGATCCGAAAAGACAAGCTGGGATAAAAGCCCTATCGTTAAAAATATCGTTGTTATCAGGTGCGTGGCCAAAATCAGCCTGTCGGCGCGCAGCAGATGCTTCTCCCTCATGTCAACCGTCCTTTCGCAAGATGTATGGCTGTATTATACTATATTGAAAAACAATCCGCAAACAAATTAAATTGGAGTGGTCGATTTGAAGCGCCTTCCCGTGGAAATGTACCGTTTTTATCTTAGGAGAATGTTTAGAAGCATCCGCCTTTTTTTTAAATGGGGGGTTTTTTCAGCTTTTACCGGACTTGTCGTGGGAATTTTTAGCAGCCTCTTTGCGTTCTGCCTAAAAGCCGTCTCTGATTATAGAAGCGCCAATCCCGCGATAATACTATTTCTTCCGGCCGCCGGCGTATTTATAGTCTTCTTATACGGAATATTTAAATATAAAAACGACAAGGGAACTAATCTCGTAATATCCGCGATTCACGCCGAAGCGGACCTTCCATTTAAAATGGCTCCTCTAATTTTTGTTTCGACAATAATAACGCATCTTTTCGGCGGCTCCGCCGGCCGCGAAGGGGCGGCGCTGCAGCTTGGCGGAAGCATCGGCAACCAGCTCGGAAAATGGTTCAAATTCGATGAAAAAGACAAGCGTGTAGCCGTAATGTGCGGCATGAGCGCGGCTTTTTCCGCGGTATTTGGAACGCCCGTCGCCGCCGCCATATTTTCGATGGAAGTAGTAAGCGTGGGCGTCATGTACTATGCCGCCCTCATGCCGTGCGTCTTTGCCTCGCTCGTCGCCTCAAAAGTCGCCGCCAACATGGGCATAGGCCCCGAAACGTTTGTTCTTACGAATGTGCCCGCCTTCCATATGGCGCCAAGCATAAAAATCATAGCTCTTGCCGCGCTTTGCGCTCTTCTTAGCATAATTTTTTGCATATCGCTCCACTCGCTTGGCGACTTTTACAGAAGCAAATTTAAAAATCCCTATCTTCGCATCATATTTTCAAGTGCCGTAATCATTGTTCTTACGGCGGCGCTTCAAACCGACATCTACATGGGCGCCGGCGTCTCCGTCATTGAGGAAGCCGTCAAGGGCAGCACGCCGGTCTTCGCTTTTTTTTGGAAGATAGTCTTTACCGCGCTTACATTGGAATCGGGCTTTAAGGGCGGCGAGATCGTGCCGTCGTTTTTTGTCGGCGCCTCCTTTGGCTGCCTTTTTGGCCGCGTCGCGGGGATTTCGCCGTCGCTGTGCGCCGGCGTCGGAATGATCGCGCTGTTCTGCGGAGTTACAAACTGCCCTATAACGTCGATGCTTATTGCCTTCGAGCTTTTTGGATACGAAGCCGTTCCATATTTCCTTTTGGGAATCAGCGTTAGCTATCTTATGTCCGGATATTATGGCCTGTATCACGACCAGACAATCGTCTACTCAAAATATAAAACCGAATATCTAAACAAAAAAACTACTGAATAGTATGCCCGAATATTTGTCCGCGGTATCTTTCAAGCGCGCGCAAAAGCATGCTTCCAAGCAGACAGCACGATATTGCCTCTCCGGCGCCTACCGTAGCCATAAAAAAAGGAATCGACGCGTCTATGCCGCGTATTATTACGGGAGGAGCACCGTACGCGTATTTTAAAACAAAAGGTATTATAAGCATATTGGAAATGACAGGAGGAAGCGTAAGAAGGAACTTGTGGCCTCTTAGCATGTATGTCCCCACCGCGCCTGTAAGCGTCGCAAGGCTTCCAAAAATAACGTCGCACGGCACGCCTCCCGTCAAAATATTTGACAGGACGCACCCTGCGGCAAGCCCCGGAACAGCAGCGGGAGTAAAGTAAGGAAGAACGGCAAGGGCTTCCGAAACCCTTATCTGAATAGAACCGGACGCAAGATTAAACGCGCCCGCAAAACAGGTGAGCGCCGTATAGGCCGCCGCAATCATAGCGGATTGGGCGATAAACAGGCTTTTTTTATTCATTTTTTTAATCTCCTTTAGTTTTGTTTTAGGTCAGGAAGGTTTCGAACTGACCGCCGTCTTTTTAACGTCATTCGTCTATCGTTTCATCATTTTCTTCCTCTATTTCAGCAAGCCCGCCGTTTTCTCTTTCGGCGTTGTCATTTTCTATCTTCTTAAACAGCGGCTTTACAAATCCGCTTATGGTAAGGATTATGCAGGCAGGCCCTATTATTACGCCTATCAAAAGCGTCGTATTGTTCCACATAAAAACCACGCATTCAAGCGCCAAGATCAAAAAAAGGCCTATCGATTTTTTAAAATATCTTATGCTTATGGTATATGAATTTCGAAGCGTATTTATGATGGTATTTTCATACCTGGATATCAAAGGATAAGCGTAAATAAAATGCATATACGTAAGGAATACCGCTATTGCTCCGACAACGAGAAACAGCATGTTTTCCGTCGCGGTATAGATTTGATAGTCAAGATATATGGCATACATAGCGACAAGCTGCACCGTTCCGGTTATGCTTCCCTGTTTTATATTTGCCCTAAATTCCCGCAAAAACGGCCTGGCTATATATCCCTCTTCGTCGTCTATCATTTTAAGCGTAATCGAAAAAGCCGCCGTTGTGGCCGCCCCCATAAAAATCAGAGGCACAAAGCCAAGAAATCTAAAAGTCTGCAAATTCAAAAGCGCCAATATGTAATCTATTGCGAACTTCAAAACCACTCCGCCGCACAGCAGCCACATAAAATTCAACTTCAACATATCCATAAGTCTGCTTAAAAATCTATATAACGGGCTGTCAATGCTAAAAAAGCCGCCTTTGCTCATGTGGTTTTCCTCCTGAATAGTAATCTAAATTAAACAAACCGAGCTGTCCGCCGTGAAAGCGGACAGCTCGATGCCAGTCAAACATATTTCATAAAAAATTATTTGCTTTCGCTTGATGAGGACGCGGCTTCGCTTGACGAGGACGCTGCCTCGCTTGACGAAGAAGACCCGCCTGTGGACTGCAGCGCGTCTTCAGCCTTCTTGCGTTTTACGGCCTGTGCCTTTGACCAGTCCTCGCACTTGTCGTATCCGTATTCTTTTGCGTCCTTTATCATGTTGTCGATAATCTTGTCAAATTCCTGTTCGGATTTGGCGTAAACAGCGTTCCATGAACCCACAAGTATGCAGTTTTTTGTAACCTGGTTCCACGTAGTCTGAAGCTCATCATCCTTTTCTGGGAATGTAAACGATGTCGCCGGCGACAAAGTGTACTTGCCATTCATCAGGTACTCGTTGCTGTTCGTGCAGCCGGTCTTATCTCGCCAGTCCTGTTCTATTTTTGTTCCAGCTTCCGTCTGCTCGCTCTTCCAGTTCTTCGAATTGTACGTCTCGCCGTTTGACTCAGGATTCGTCGCGTCTACGGCCCAAGTACGGTTGTTTATCTGCAGCTCGCCGTCATGATACGATCCCTTAAAACCGTTTCCAATTTTCGTATCCTTGTTACGGTTGCACTTCTTTCCCAATTCAGTGAAATAAGTGTTGCCTTCCTCGTCATAATCCCAAGTCACACCCTTAGGACCATAATCGGACATAAGACATCCCTCGGGCGTCGAAAGGAAATTTATAACCTCCATGGCAAGCTCGGGATATTCCGACTTGGCACCAATCGTCCAAACCCTGCTGCCGCCCAGCGTGCCAAGACCGTACAAGATAGGTGATGCTTCGCTTGGACACATGCTGTACATCATCGTGCCGTCTTCAAGATGCTCCGGCGTATTGTACGCCAACTGTCCCGAATAGTTGAAAAGAGACGTAAACACGCCGCCGTTTTTAACCTTTTCTATGGCGTTGTCATAAGTCTGCGTCATGGAGTCAGGGTCAACAAGGTCGTTGCGGTAGAGCTCGTTAAAGAACTTAAGCGCCTGTATGTATGGGCCGTCTTCCTCAAGGGCTCCGTGAAACTCGCCGGTCTTTGGATCATAAAGGCCAAGCCCAAATTCATCGTATCCCCAATACGCGGTAGCCAAAGCCTTAACGTACATTACCATCGAATCGTCCCATTCATGCCACAGCGACACGGCGTATGTCGGATTTCCCGATTCGTCTTTAGGACATATCTCCTTCATGTCCTTTAAAAGCTGTATGTAGTCGTCAAGATCCTTTACTTCCGGATACCCAAGCTTCTTGTACAGATCCCATCTTATGTCCCAGGTATAAAGGAATTCTGAAAAGTCCGAGCTGGATGTCGCCACGTTGTAGCCAAATCCGTAGACGGCGTCGGACGCCCCGTCGGTAATGGAAGACGTAAGATCCGAATTTTTCTTTAACGCGTCTGGCATGTGTTCCTTAATGTACGGGCCGTAATCTTCCAAAAGATTGTCCTGATTCCAGTCGTACAAAAGGCCTTCTTTGACCGCGCTCGGATACTTTCCGCTGTCGCTTCCAAACACGACTATATCGCCAAGATCCCCGCTCTCCGCGCGGGTATCATATACGCCGTTTCCTTCAGGTATGATGTTTAGCTTTACGTTAAACTTGTCAAGAAGGATGTCGGCGGACCAGCCGGTCTGTATTCCCGAATAGTTCGCAAGCTGGCTGTAGACGTCAAGCGTAACAGGCTCGTCCGACGCGCTCCCGCCGGTCTTGCCGCAGGACGAAAGAACCGATACGGAGCCCACCGCCAAGCTTGAAGCAAGAAGCATCGACAGAAGCTTTTTTGATAAATGCCCTCTCATAACTTTCTCAACCTCCTAAATATTTGTTTATTATGAAATCAACCTTTGACTGCCCCAAGCATTATGCCTTGTTCGAAATACCTCTGCATGAAAGGATATACCAAAAGAATAGGTATTACCGAAACCATTGATATGGTGTATTTTATAACCTTCGCGTTCATCGCGTTTTCCATTGCCTGCTGCGCGGCGGTGCCGCCTATGTTCATCAAAGAGCCAAGGTTAGACGTCTGGTTTAGGTAGATGTAGAGCCTGTGCTGTAAGGTAAACAGCTTGGAATCATTCATAAGTATAAGGGAATCCTGGAAAGAGTTCCAGTTGCCCACGGCGCCAAAGATTGCTATCGTTGCCAGTATAGGCTTGCTTAGAGGAAATATCAGCTTCCTAAAAACGACCATATACGAGGCGCCGTCTATAAACGCGCTCTCCTCCAGTTCAGCGGGTATCGATTCTATGTAGGTCTTTACCAGTATTATGTTGTACGGCGAAACTATAGCCGGCAAAATATATGCCATATAGCTGTTCGTAAGGCCAAGCATTACGAAGTTCAAATACCAAGGAATAAGGCCCGCGTTAAAGTACATCGTAACGACTAGAAAACGGTACCAGAAGCTCCTCATCCACATTTCCTTTTTCGTGACAAGATATCCCACGAACGCAGAAGCCACCACCATAAGAACGGTCGCTATAATCGTCCTGGATATGGTAACTATGAAAGACGAACCCAAATCGTTGACCGTCCTCAAAGCTATGTAGTTATCAAAATTGATTCCCCTTGGATAAAAGTTGATCAATCCCCTTTTAACCAAGTCGTTGTCTGAAATGGTATTTATGAACAGATAATAAAACGGAAAAATGCACGTCAGCGTAAACAGCCCAAAAAATACGTAATTCAACACATTGAACACTACATCGCCGGGCTTTGTGCGATACATGCTTTTGTGCGTCTTTTTATATTCTTTTTCCTTTTTCTCGTCAAGCTTTTCCTGTTGTGTTTTTGCCATATCGCATTCACCTCCTATATGATGCTTTCGCCGCGAATCATCTTAGACGCGCTGTTTGCGGCAAACAGCAGGACAACGCTTATTACGGATTTTAACATGCCAACGACCGTAGACAGCGGTATGGAACCTCCGTTTATACCCAGTTTGTAAACGTAAAGGTCAAGCACCTGTATCTTGTCGTGGTTGTTCGCGTTTTCAAAGACGAGATACTGGTCGAGTCCGTTGCTTAGTATGTTCGCAATCGACATAAGCAGCAATACGAAAAACGTAGGCATAAGACCCGGAAGCGTTATATGCCACATCCGCTGGAACCGCCCGGCTCCGTCTATCATCGCGGCCTCATACAGCTGCTGGTCGATTCCCGATATTCCCGCTATATAGATGATCGCGCTCCATCCTATGCCTTTCCATGTGCCCCACAGCCACATTTTAATCCATACCATGGAGTCGCCCATCAAATAGTTCTTTCCGGTCTCCCCTTCCTTCAGCACGCCGATTGACTGCGCGAACGTGTTGATAAATCCGTCGGTCGAAAAAATTGCAATCGCCAAAGCATAAACCAAAACCCAGCTTATAAAGTTCGGAACCGTGGTAAAAGTCTGCACGAAACGGCGAAACCTCATGTTCTTCATCTCGCAGAGGAAAACCGCGAACATCATAGGCAGCCAGCTTGTCGCTATGTTTATTGCGCTCATGCCCAAGGTATTTGTAAGAACGCTTATCATTTCCTTTCTCGTGGCCGCGTTCTGGAACAGGTACGTAAACCATTTAAAGCCTACGAACTTGTCCATGGTAAGCGCCCCGCCCGACCTGTAGTCGAAAAACGCGTATCTCCATCCCCAAAGAGGGAGATAGCAGAATATGAACGCGAGCGCCGCGAACGGCAGAAACATGAGAAAGAGCTTGTACTTGGACTCCATATCATACTTCATTCCCGCCTCGGGCTTTGGCATCATGACAAGCAGCGCGATGGAAATCGCAATCACAAGAACCGCGATAATGCCGAATACGACTATTCCCATAGGAAACGACGGATCCACCTTCTCAACATCGTTCGCGCCTTTTGCCATCGTATAGGAAATAAAGCACAAAACAAGGCCCGCTATCTCCAATACGCCGCTGCCTATTGAAGAAAAAAGGCTAAGCCTTTGAAGCTTCAAGTTGCCCATAGACATGCATATGCCCACCACGCCGCATAAAATTCCGATAAAAGCCACGAGCGAGCCAACAAACGCTACAATAAAAACGCTTTCGTCCATCCAGCCCATGCGCAGCGCCCTTGCGCTGCCGTCGGTAAGGCTCGCGTACGAGACCGCCGACGTGAAAAGAGAAAGGTTTCCGTCCACCAGGCCGCATATCCTGGCAGGATTGAACTGCGGGAAAAACATGGCAACCACCGCCGCTAAAACGACGATGCGCTGTATGATGAACACTTTGCCGGCTGTTCCCCCTACACCTGCTTTTTCTTCTCTCATAAAGCTCCTCCTGTCTAGTTTTTTCATGCCAAAACGCAATTTTAGTCATTATAACCAAAATTGCGCCGACATTTAACCTCATCCATTGTATAATTATACCTATGCTCGGGTAAAAAAATACCGCAAATTATTGATAAAAATTGCATTTACTTTTAATGCTCTTATACATGAAAAATCTTATATAACTTGGATGTATTTGAAGCGCCGTATCCAGCCCACGCGCGCTTTCCGCGTTAAAAAACGGAACCGCCGCGCCATAGTGGTTCCCGCGCGGCAGGTTCCGTCCAATTCTTTGCATTGCCGTCTTAGCCGGACTATTTCTTCTTTTTCCTCATAAATATTATGACCGCTCCGACTACAACTATAACCACAATGATTACTATAATCGCGATAGTGCCCGCGGACGATCCGCCTGAAGCTTCATCGTCCACCGACGAGGATGACGACGCGCTTGTAACAGCGGACGACGTATCCGCCGCCGCGGGATCTTCCGTAGGCTCCGATACAGTAGCGTCGGGATTGTCTACGTTAAAGCCGCTGACCGTGAACTGAATCTCAACCGAATCGCTAGGCGTCATTACGCTCGG
>CAZTVO010000050.1:0-15034 GCA_964617075.1 uncultured Jutongia sp. | reverse complement strand
GGCCGTGAACGTGTCCGCCTTCGTGGCCTTGAAGCTTGTGATAGCTCCCAATGTAGAAGCTGCAGGGGTAGCTGTAGGCGCTTCCGTCGGAGCCGCTGTAGGCGCTTCCGTCGGTGCCGTTGTAGGAGCCGCCGTTGCCTTAGATCCGCTGCTTGACTTCTTCTTAACTGTTACTTTTACGACAAACTTCTTCTTGCCGTACGTTGCGGTAATCTTAGCCGTGCCTTTCTTTTTGGCAGTGACTTTACCAGTCTTTTTTCCAACTTTGGCTACCTTAGGCTTGCTTGACTTGAACGTAGCTTTAACTTTCTTGCCGCCCTTGGTCACCTTGAGAGTTGCTGATTTGCCAACTTTAAGTGTCAATTTTGTTTTATTGATTTTCACTTTTTTGGCTGCTGCAGCAGTTGTGGGGATATTAACGCTGGTCGCTGCGACCGCAAGCGATAATGCCACTGCTGCAACCTTAGTTGCACTTTTTCTCATTAGTATGCCTCCTTATTTTTTTATTCCATAATGATACAGCAGATGTTGTGCCTTGTCAATCCTAAAACCCTACATTCCTCATTTTCATAACTTTTGCATAACGACTTCTTTCCTTTGGCAAAGGGAATGGGCAAAACTGCCAACGCAGCTCCCGCCCATCCCCCTCGCTAAAAGATGCAAAAACCAAATGAGAAAAAATGTAAAACCAACAACGGCATTTTAGATGCAGGATGCCCTACATGCACTGCAAGTAGGGATGATATCACATCTTCCGTATCTGGTCAACCGCTTTTTTAGATCAGTTGCTTCCCAAAAAAACGGTCTTAGATGAGCTACAAATACTTTATATAATCTTTTTTTGTCACTCCTATGTCATGCAATTTCGTTTTAAATGTCATTTAGGTAGAGTTTTGATGTCAAAAACTTTTGCATTTTATGTCATTTGCACAAAATCCCAGACGCGGTCAGGCCCTAAGATGCTCTTCCACCGATTTTATGCAGCACGCGCCGTCGGCCGCCGCCGTTATAAGCTGTCTTACGTTCTTCGTGCGCACGTCGCCCGCCGTAAATATCCCGGGAACGCTTGTTTTCCCGTCCTCGCCCGCCTTTATGTATCCGTTTTCGTCCGTTTCGACCATGCCGCTTACGATGTCGGAGTCGGGTTTTGCTCCTATGGCCACGAACAGGGCGTCCGCCTCAAGCTGCCTTTGTACGCCGTCGGCCGCGCCGCGATACGCTATGGATTCGACCTTTTTTGTCCCCTTTATCTCATTTATCAGCGCGTTTCCAATAAATTCGATGTTTGGCTTCGCCTTTACCTGATTCTGGTACGACGCGGCTCCCCTAAGCTCGTTTCGCCGATGCAAAAGATATACCCTGCGGCATATGTTTGACAGGTAAAGCGCTTCGGAAAGCGCGGAGTCGCCGCCGCCGGCGACGGCCGCGTCCTTTCCTTTATAAAAGGCGCCGTCGCATGTCGCGCAATACGAAACGCCCTTTCCAGCAAACTCCTCCTCGCCCGTCACGCCCAGCTTTTTTCTTACGGCTCCCATGGCGGCAACTACCGTCCTTGACTCAATCTCGCTTCCATTTGAAAGCTTTATCACAAAACCGGCGTCCGTCCTTTTAAGCTCTTTTGCCTCGCCCTGGACAAACCTAGCCCTATCCCCAACGTGGTCCCTAAACTTTTTCATAAGGTCAAAACCCGATATGCCGGGCATCCCGGGATAGTTGTCAATGGCGTCGGCATATATTATCTGGCTGCCGCTGGGATTGTATCTTTCCACCACTACGGCGTCAAGCGACGCCCTGCCCGCGTAGAGCGCGGCCGAAAGGCCCGCCGCCCCCGCGCCTATTATAACAACGTCTCTCATGTCAAATCGCACCTCCGGACGGGCTTTTTTTCATACCCGCAAAAATCATTTGGCAAGCTCAAGCATCCTCTCGAGCGGAACACGCGCCTTTTCCATAAGGACAGCGTCAAGCGTCACTTCATTTTTGGGATTTTCCATGACGGATACGGCCTTTTTTAACGTTATCTTTTTCATATTCGGACAAAACTGCCTATGGCCCACCGAAAAGAATTTTTTGTCCGGATTTTTGATCCCAAGCTGGAAAAATATGCCCATCTCGGTACATATAATGAATTTTTTCTCATCGCTTTTCGTGGCAAAGTCAAGTATGCCGGCGGTGCTTCCCACATAATCGGCCAGGTCAAGCACCTCTTCGCCGCACTCCGGATGGGCTAAAACAAGCGCGTCGGGATTTAGCTTTTTGGCGTCCCTTACAAGATCAGGCTCTATGCTTTTGTGCACGTGGCAGAAGCCGTCGCAGAAGATGAACTCCTTTTCGGGAACCTGCTTGGCCACGTACCTGCCAAGGTTGGCGTCCGGTATGAAATATATCTTTTTATTTGGAAGATTTTTTACCACCTTTACGGCGTTTGACGACGTAACGCACACGTCAGACGCGGCTTTTAACTCCGCGGTGGAATTTATATAGCAAACGACGGCCACGTCGCCGCCGTATTCTTTCTTTATCTCCTCTACCCTCTCCACCGACGCCATATGCGCCATAGGGCAGTCCGCCGTATCGTCCGCCATATATACGTGCTTCGACGGATTTAAAATCTTCGCGCTCTCCCCCATAAAGGAAACTCCCGCGAACAATATGTTGGACTGGCCAAGCTGCACGGCGGCCTTTGCCAGGTAAAACGAATCGCCCACATAGTCGGCGGCCTCTTGCACCTCGCCGTCGACGTAATAATGCGAAAGAATCGCGAAATCCTTTTCCTTTTTTAGTCTGTCTACATAATTAACATCCATTTCCTGCAACGGCCTCCCAAATCTTTACAAATCCTCACTGCCGGCACGCCTCATATGCGAAAGCGCACGCCTCCCTCAACTGCTCATAAGTTTCAACTTCATTTATCTTCTGCCTCGCGGCAGCGCAGTTTTTATATCCGGCGACATACCACGCGGCATGTTTTCTCATTTCCCTCATTCCGACGTATTCGCCCTTAAATTCCACAAGCATCCTGCCATGCCTAAGCACCGTCTCCAATACCTCGCCCAAAGGCGGCTTTTGTATTTTTCCCCCCGTTTTAAGATATGTCTTTATCCTCTTAAATATCCAGGGGTCGCCCCTGGCGGCCCTGGCTACCATGACGGCGTCGCATCCCGTCTTTTCAAGGCATTCGGCCGCGTACTCAGGCGTAAATATGTCGCCGCTTGCTATGACCGGTATGTCCACGGCCTCCTTCGCGCGCCTTATCACGTCCCAGTCGGCGCTGCCCCCGTAATACTGCCCCCGCGTCCTGCCGTGAATGGCTATCGCGGCGGCTCCGCTCTCCTCCGCCATCTTCGCAAATTCCACGGCGTTTTCGTCGCCATCGTCGAATCCTTTTCTAAATTTTACGGTCACGGGCTTTTTTATGGCGCGCGAAACCTCCCTTATTATCCCGGCGGCAAGATCCGGCTCCTTCATAAGCGCGCATCCTTCGCCGTTATTTACAATTTTGGGCGCGGGACACCCCATGTTGATGTCAAGTATGTCAAAGCCGATATGCTCGATGCTTTTTGCCACTTCCGCCATAAGCGCGGGTTCCCTGCCAAAAATCTGCAGCGCTATGGGCCGCTCCGCCTTATCTATCGCGCATAGCTTGTCAAGGCCGTTTTTGCCGCCTTTGCCATTTTTTGCCAGTCCGGCGTAATATATGCCCTTCGCGCTTACCATCTCCGTGTACGCCAGATCCGCGCCCTGCTCCCTGCACAGCAGGCGAAACGGCATATCCGTCACGCCCGCCATGGGGCCTAGCGCCACGCGCCCCCCGACGCGCACGCCGTCTATATAAAAACCTTCCATCGCAAGCTCCAAAACCGCCGCCGCAAAAAAATCACCTTTTTTGCTTATTGTATATCAGGCTTAAGCCTTTAAGCGTCAAGTCCGCGTCGTATATGTCTATTTCATCCGTGCTTTCGGATATTATCTTGCCAAGCCCGCCAGTGGCCACGACAGTCGCGTCCCCCGCGCCCGACTCGGCCTTTATGCGCCGTATAATGTATTCCGTCTGGCCTATGGTGCCGTAAAAAAGCCCCGCCTGCATGGACGACGTAGTTTCCTTGGCGATTACCGCGCCAGGGCATTTTATCTCAATCTCCGGCAAATTGGCGGTGCTGTTGCACAGCGCGTCCGCCGATATCCTTATGCCTGGACTTATGACTCCCCCCTGAAACGCCCCGTCCGCCGACACAAAATCATATGTGGTGGCCGTTCCATAGTCCACCACTATTATCGGCCCCCCGTACTGCTCGTACGCGCCCACGGCGTCCACTATCCTGTCAGGCCCGATCTGCTTAGGCTCCGACGTTTCTATCCTGATTCCGGTCTTTATGCCGGCCTCCACTATCAGCGGCTGGCAGTTTAAATACTTTATTATCCCGCTCGTAAACGAATACATCATCTTGGGAACCACGGACGCGATAATTACTTTAGTAATGTCGCGGGGACTATATCCCTTCTGGACAAGTATGTTGCATATCAGCTCCCCGTACTCGTCGGACGTTCTGGGTACCTTTACGGTAAATCTAAATCTCGCGGCCAGGCGCTCGCCGTCAAAGACGCCAAACGTAATATCGGTATTTCCAACATCCACTGCTAATAACATTTTTACCCACCTTTACCGCAAAACCGCCGCCTTGTAGTAGGCCTCCAGCGACTCGAACAGTTTCCTCTTTTCCGACCGCATCTTCTTTATCTTAAGTCCGCTCCCTATTTCGTCGAACGAAAAATCGCCGTCTTCGCCGGCGGCGCTTATAAAAAGATTTCCCTCGCCGTCAAACTGCAGTATAAGCACTCCGCCGACGTCTACGGCATATGTTACGCACATAGTACGCAGCTCTTCCTTTATGGCGCCAGGGAGCGCGTCAAACAACGGATTAAGATAATACTTCTCCTCATACGCGCTTACCGCGCAAAGAACGTCGCCGTTTGCCCCATCAGACATAATCGCTCATCCCCCTGACCGAAACCTCGCCCGACGACACGCGCTCGACGCCGTCGTCCGTCTTAATAAGCAGCGCGCCCCTTTCGTCTATCCCGACGGCTATGCCCTCTTTTACAAAATCGGGATTAAAATCCTCGCGCATGCCATAAAGCGCCCTTACCTTTTTTCCCCGGTTTACGAGCATGGCGTCGTACCTTTTAACGAATGGCTTCAAATCTCCCGCTTCAACAAACTCCTTGTAATACTCGCCAAACCGCGTGGCGATGCGCGCGGCCAGCCGCGTCCTGTCAACCTTCCTTCCGTCATGCATATATAGTGAAACGGCCTTTTTTTCAAGGTCGCCCTCAAATTTTTCGTTGTTCGCGTTGACCCCTATTCCTACGACGACGTAGTCGATGCGGTTCATCTCGGAACTCATTTCAGTCAGTATTCCGCACAGCTTCTTTCCGTCAAGCACGATGTCATTAGGCCATTTTATGGCGGCGCCGGCCCCGCTCTCCTCATTGACCGCGTCGGCCGCCGCAAGCGCGGCGACTATCGTAATCATGGGCGCGAGCGGCGGATTTATATTCGGCTTTACGATAATCGACATGAATATCCCGCCGTCGTCCGACTCCCAAACGCGCCGCATCCTCCCGCGTCCCGCCGTCTGGCGCTGCGCGAGCACGACAGTTCCCTCAGCCGCGCCAAGCTGCGCAAGCTCCTTGGCCCTAAGGTTCGTGGAATCAATAGACTCATGGCTTTCCGCCTCCGCGCAAAACGAGCCGTCTTCCATTCTGCTTAAAAAATCAAACGCGTATATCCTGTCTGGGGAGGACGTAAGCCTATACCCCTTGTTAGACGCGCCTTCCACGGCAAAACCGTCTTTTCTAAGGGCGGATATGCTTTTCCATACCGCCTGCCGCGTCACGCCCAGGGCGGCGCACAGTTTCTGCCCGGACACGAACTCGCCGTCCCCGGCCGCCCTTAGGGCTTTTAAAATCTCGCGCTTCATAAGACAATATCCTTCTTCGCGCGACTAGCAGGCAAGCGTTGCCATCATAACAGCCTTGATGGTATGCATGCGGTTTTCCGCCTCGTCAAACACGACGGACTTTTCCGATTCAAACACCTCGTCCGTCACTTCCAGCTCGCTAAGCCCGAATTTTTCATAAACCTGCCTGCCTATCTTGGTGCCAAGATCGTGAAACGCCGGAAGGCAATGCATAAATATCGCGTCGGGCGAAGCGGCCGCCATGACGCCCGCGTTTACCTGATACGGAAGAAGGGCCTTAATTCTTTCCGCCCAAGCCTCATCCGGCTCCCCCATTGACACCCAGACGTCCGTATATACCACATCGGCGTCTTTTACGCCGCTTGAAACGTCCTCCGTGAGCGTAATCGAACCGCCTGATGCGGCGGCATATTCGCGGCACTGCTCCGCCAGCTCCTGCGAAGGAAAGTACTCCTTCGAGGTGCACGCCACAAAATGCATTCCCATCTTCGCGCAGGCTACCATAAGCGAATTGCCCATGTTGTAGCGCGCGTCGCCCATATAGACAAGCTTTTTGCCCTTGATTTTGCCCAAATGCTCCCTAATGGTAAGAAGGTCGGCAAGCATCTGCGTAGGGTGGTATTCGTTCGTGAGGCCGTTCCAGACGGGCACCCCGGCGTACTTCGCGAGCTCCTCTACTACCGACTGGCCGTATCCCCTGTATTCTATGCCGTCGTATATGCGCCCAAGCACGCGAGCCGTATCGGCGATGCTTTCCTTATTTCCAATCTGCGAGCTTGACGGCTCAAGACACGTGACGCCCATTCCCATGTCGTGCGCCGCCGCCTCAAACGAGCATCTTGTGCGCGTGCTTGTTTTCTCAAATATAAGCGCGATGTTTTTGTCCTGATAATTTCTGACGGATATGCCCTTTTTCTTCTTATCTTTTACCTGCGCGGCAAGGTCTAGCAGATACTCTATCTCTTCCGGCGAAAAATCCTTAAGCGTAAGGAAGCTGCGCCCTTTTAAATCTACCGACATCACTTTTCCCCCTTTAATCCGATCCGACCTCCGTTATGGACTTTACCAGTCCCGCCATGCTTTGAATGTCGGACGGTATGATGATCTTGGTGGCCTTGCCGTCGGCGGCGCTTGAAAACGCCTCCAAACTTTTTAGCTTAATGACGTTTTCCGATGCCGTAGCCGCCGCCTCGTTTAACATTCGTATGCCGTCCGCGTTGGCCTTCTGCACGGCAAGTATCGCCTGCGCCTGGCCTTCGGCTTCGCGTATCGTCGCTTCTTTTTTGGCCTCGGCCCTAAGAATGGCGGCCTGCTTTTCCGCTTCGGCGTCAAGAATGGCGGCCGCCTTTTTGCCCTCGGCTACTAAAATTGACGATTCCTTGTCACCCTGCGACCGCAGGATCGCCTCCCTTTTTTCCCTCTCCGCCTTCATCTGTTTTTCCATCGCGTCCTGTATGGCGGCGGGAGGCGTTATGTTTTTAAGCTCTACCCTGTTTACCTTGATGCCCCACGGATCGGTGGCGCTGTCAAGCTGCGCCCTCATCTTCGCGTTGATTATCTCGCGCGACGTAAGCGTTTCGTCAAGCTCAAGCTCGCCTATAATATTTCTAAGAGTCGTGGCCGTAAGATTTTCTATGGCCATAATAGGATTTTCAACGCCGTACGCGTAAAGCTTTGAATCCGTTATCTGATAAAACACGACCGTATCTATGCTCATCGTGACGTTGTCTTTTGTAATGACGGGCTGCGGCGGAAAATCGGCGACCTGCTCCTTCAAATCGATTTTTTGCGCCACTTTGTCTATAAAGGGCAGCTTAAAATGTATTCCAACATCCCATGTCGCCTGGAAGCCGCCAAGCCTCTCAACCACGTATGACGTCGCCTGCGGCACTACCTTTACGCATGAGGCGAGCGCCAGCGCGATTATAATCAGCAAAATAATAAACGCCATTTTTACCTCTCAGTCGTTTTGTGAATCCGCGCCGTCTAAATCTACGTCGGACGGCGTGACAAACGCCTTTACCCCTTCTATTTTGTCTACTTTGACTTTCGTTCCCGCGGGAATCGCCAAACCGTCCTCGCTGCTTCTGGCGGTCCACTCAAGTCCGCCTATCGCCACGGCTCCTTTTTGATTGAAATTGTCGATATCCTCGACGACTTTTCCCTCTCTGCCTATGATGCTGCCGGCGTTCGTGCTTTCCCTGCTTTCATTAAGACGCCTCTCGACGACGGGCCGCGTAAAGACGATAAGGATGATCGAAACCGCCAAAAAAACCACAATCTGCGCCAAAACGGGCACATGAAACAGCGACAGGACAAAGGATGCCAACGCTCCTCCCGCGAACCAAATCGTCGTAAGCCCCATCGTGACTATCTCGATTGCCAAAAATACGGCCATTGCGGCCAGCCACAAAAAAGACGCCATATCGCCCGCCTCCCCCGCATTTTAGTGTGCGCCGCCAAAATGCCGGCGCACGCTTTATTCTATATCATTTGCCCCGATTGCGCAACAACGGGCGCGGTCCGCCTTTGGCGCAGCGACTCATACATTATCACCGCAGCGGCAGAGGCAGCGTTAAGCGATTCTATTTCGCCCTCCATCGGTATGCGCACGCGCCCGGTCAAATGCCCGGCCGCCTCCGGCGATATGCCCGCCGCCTCGTTTCCTATGACGATTCCCGCGCCGCGCCTGTAGTCGACGTCGTAATACAACTTGCTTCCGCGCATATCCGCGCCGTACACAGGGCATCCCTTTTCCTTTACGGCCTCTATCGCCTCGGAAACGCTGTCCACGTAAACATATGGCACCCTAAGCGCCGCGCCCATCGTAGCGCGTACGGCCTTTGGGGAAAACATATCGGCGGTTCCCGTCCCCATGACCACTCCCGCCATGCCGGCGCCTTCTGCGGCGCGCACGGCCGCTCCGAGGTTTCCTGGATCGCTTAACCCGTCAAGAATCAGCCACATATGCCTGACGTCGTTTAAAATCCCGTCAAGCGAATATGACGGGATTTTTGCCGTCGCCAAAACACCCTGCGCCGTGGCGGTATCCGCCATGCGCCTAAATACCGCCGCCGACGTCTCTTCGTGCGGAAAGGCGCAAAGCAGCTCCTCAAGCCCGTCCGGAGGATTTTTTAAAATTTCTTCCGACATGTATATCTTTTCAATCGCTCCCTCGCGCCCGGCTTCGAGCACAAGCTTTATGCCCTCGGCCACGAAAAGGGACGACTCCCTCCTGCGCTTCGCCTGCTTTTGCAGTTTCACTATTTCTTTGACCTGCCGGTTCGACGCGCTGCCAATCATGCAATCCGCCCCTCGTCAGCTTTCATTTAAATTCGCAAGCTTCGCCGCCTGATCGGCGGCTATTATGTTTTCAAGCACCTCGTCTATGTCGCCGTCAAGTATTTCGCTAAGCCTGTGGCTGGTATACTTGATGCGGTGGTCGGTAACGCGGCCCTGCGGAAAATTGTAAGTCCTTATTTTTTCCGAACGGTCGCCCGTGCCTACCTGGCTGCGCCTGTTGGCCGCCTGCTCGCTGTTCGCCTTTTCAAGCTCCATGTCGTAAAGCCTTGAGCGAAGCACCTTCATGGCCTTGTCCTTGTTTTTAAGCTGCGACTTTTCGTCCTGACACGTCACTACTATCCCTGTGGGAATATGCGTAATCCTCACGGCGGAATCGGTCGTATTGACGCACTGGCCCCCGTTTCCAGACGCGCGGTACACGTCTATCTTGCAGTCGTTTATATCCACACTTACATCGACCTCCTCCGCCTCCGGCATAATGGCGACCGTAGCCGTAGACGTATGGATGCGTCCTCCCGACTCGGTTGAGGGTATGCGCTGCACGCGGTGGACGCCGCTCTCGTATTTAAGCCTGGAATACGCCCCCGCGCCTATAACCATGAAAACTATTTCCTTAAATCCGCCTATCCCGTTCTCATTCGCGCTTATGACCTCGACTTTCCAGCGTCTTGCCTCGGCGTATTTTGAATACATGCGAAACAAGTCCGCGGCGAAAAGGGCGGCCTCGTCGCCTCCCGCCCCGGCGCGTATCTCCACTATTACGTTCTTATTGTCGTTTGGATCTTTAGGAAGCATTAGAATTTTTAGCTCGCGCTCGCATCTTTCCGCGTTTTGCCTGCATTCGCCAAGCTCTTCCTTCGCGAGCTCCCTCATATCCTCGTCGCTTTCCTCGTCAAGCATGGCAAGGCTCTCGTCTATTCCATCCTTTGCCGCCTTGTATTCTTTATATTTGTCGACTATAGGAGCAAGCTCGCTCTGCTCCCTCATAAGCTCCCTGTACCTGTCCTGGCTCGCTATTACGTCAGGCTCGGCAAGAATCATATTTACCTCTTCAAGCCTTCCCACCAAATCGTCCAATCTATCAAACATAGCTTCCCCTTTTTGCAGTCTTTTGCCCTGCCATCCGCTTAGCGCGGCGGCCGCATACGCCGACTACGACCCTGTCGCTGCCCGACAGGTCTTTTTTTATGCTCACGCCGTCGTATCCGCGCCCTAAAAACATCCAGACAACGCTTTCTCCCTGTTCACATCCGATCTCGACGGCCGCTATGCCGCCCTCGCGCAGGTACAGGCCCGCCTCCCTAGATATAATCCTGTAAAAATCAAGCCCGTCCCTGCCGCCGTCCAGCGCCACGCGCGGCTCAAAATCCCTTACCTCGGGCATAAGCTCGTCTATCTGATCCGTCCTTATGTACGGAGGATTGGAAACTATTACATCGTAGACGCCGTCAACTTTTTCAAACATGTCGCTAAGCCAAAAGTTCACCCGCGCGCCATTTAGCGCCGCGTTTTTGCCAGCCGCCTCCAAAGCCTTTTTTGAGCGGTCGACGGCGTCGACGGATAATGGGGCGCCAAGCTTTGCGAGCGAAATGGCTATGCAGCCGGAGCCGGTGCAGACGTCTAAGACTTTTTTTTTCTCCACCTTGGGAATAAGGCATTCGACGAGGCTTTCAGTATCCTGCCTTGGAATAAGCGCGTCGCCGGAAACCATAAACCTTAGGCCCATAAACTCCTGCTCGCCCGTTATATGCTGCAATGGAACGCGTCCGGCCCTTTTTTCTATAAGGCGCATATATTTGTTTGCGAGCCCGTCGGGCATCTCGCTCTCCGCGTTTAAAAAAAAACAGGCCCTGTCTATTTTTGCCGCGTATTCAAGCAAAAGCCACGCGTCTGTGTCAAAGTCGGCTATTCCAGCCTCCCTTAATATGAATTCTCCCCTATTTAGAGCCTCCCTAAAAGACACTGATTCATCCTCCGCGTCTATTTATCGCCGCTGTCGTCGTCGCCATCAAAAAAATGGTCAAGCCCTGAAAGCGCGTCGTCCTCCCCGTCCTGCTGCAGCGATATTGCCTGCCTTGCCTCTTTGCGCTTTCTAGCCTCGCTCGCCACCTTCTCAAGCTCCTCTTCCTTTTTCTCCATCTCTTTTAATTGGCGCACGCGCTCCGTTGCCCTCATCTTGTTCTCGCGCTCCCTTACGCGAAGCTCTTCCTTCATCTGCGCGCGGGACTTCTTAGGCTGCCTGTCCCTGCGCTCCCGCTCCTCGCGGCTAGTCTGGGCGGCCTTGCGCCGTTTTTGATATTCCCTCCAGTCAAATACTTCCTCCGTAGCGGCTATCGCCACCTCAAGCATCTTGTCGTCGGGCTCCCTGGTGGTAAGCCCCTGCAGGAGCATGCCGGGCTTGCTAAGTATCGCGGCAAGCTTTCCGTCGCTGTTTCCAACGGCGCGTATGAACTCATATGAAACGCCCGCGATGACGGGCACAAGCAGAATGCGGACCGCGACGCGCAGCCATACGTTCTCGAAATGTATGAACATAAACGCCACGATGCTTACAAACATCACTATAAAAATAAAGCTCGTCCCGCACCTTCTGTGCTGCCGCGACTGCCTGCGCGCGTTGCCGACAGTCAGCTCAAGCCCGTTTTCAACGCAGTTGATGGCCTTGTGTTCGGCCCCGTGGTACATAAATACCCTTTTTATGTCCCGCATAAGAGAGATGGCCAGAATATATCCCACAAACAGGGCAACCCTTATAATTCCCTCGATCAAAGCAAGCACGGCCGAAGACTCTATCACCGGGCGCAGCAGCTGGGAAAGGAAAAACGGAAGCGCTATAAAGGCGCCGACCGCAAGCAGAATCGAAAGAATCATCGCGGCCGCGACCTCTATGTCGTCCTTTTTCGACTGCTTCGCGTCCTCCTTTGCGCCCTCATCCTCGTAAAAGGTCGAAGAATACGCGATAGTCTTTATGCCAAGAACGAGGGACTCCACAAAAACGACCACGCCCCTTATAAGCGGGAGCCTGAAAAAAACCGACCGATCGGCGATGCTTCGGGTTTTGCCCCGCATGACGGCTATCGCGCCGTCAGGCTTTCTAACCGCTACGGCATAGTCGGATTTGCTGCGCATCATCACGCCTTCTAAAACGGCCTGCCCGCCTATTCCCGATGACTTCATAATTACCTCCATCTTGCCAAAAGGCGTCTTATCCCAAGTTTAATTTAATTTATAGTAAAAATAGCCACAACATCCGAACGGACGGATGCCGTGACTATTCACAATGCCGCCGGAAACATCGCAGTGCCGGCCGCGGGCGCCTAATTTGCCTGTATGCCGTACCGGCGGTTGAACTTGTCGATTGCGCCGCGGGCCTGCACCGATTTTTGCTGTCCCGTGTAGAAAGAATGGCACTTTGAGCAGACCTCCACGTGGATTTCCTCCTTTGTGGAACCCGTCACAAACTCGTTGCCGCAGTTGCATACGACTTTCGCCTGATAATATTTAGGATGAATACCCTCTTTCACCTTTATGACCTCCATATCCGGCCGCCGAACCGCGGCCCTTCCTCGCCGTCCCACACCCCGCGGCGGGGACGGCGAACCAATGCGGAAAAACACAGCTTTTTCAGTATAGCATATCAATCTTTTTAATGCAATAAAATAAGCTCTTTTTTATTTTGTTTGCGCTATATTCTCTTTTTCTTTATAATCTGGATGAATTCGCGGTTGTTTTTCGTTTCCTTAAACGTTTCTATTATCGACTCCACGGCGTCGTCCGACCGGCTGCCGCTAAAGGCCCTTCTCATTATGTAGTTCGCCTCCTGCTCCTCCTGGCTCAACAGCAGATCGTCCCTTCTCGTGCTGGATTTAGGCAAATCTATCGCAGGAAATACCCTTTTTTCCGACAGGCGCCTGTCAAGGACAAGTTCCATATTGCCGGTGCCCTTAAACTCCTCAAACACGACATCGTCCATCTTGCTGCCGGTATCTACAAGCGCGGTGGCAAGTATAGTAAGGCTGCCGCCCTCGCGCATATTGCGCGCCGCGCCAAAAAACCGCTTTGGCATATACAGCGCGGCGGGGTCAAGCCCTCCCGACAGCGTGCGGCCGCTTGGCTGCACCGTAAGATTGTACGCCCTCGCGAGCCTTGTGATGCTGTCAAGAAGAATCATTACGTCCTCTCCATGCTCCACAAGCCTTTTTGCCCTCTCTATTACCATTTCCGACACGCGCTTGTGGTTTTCCGGCAGCTCGTCAAACGTCGAGTAGATGACTTCCACGTTATGCCCCATTATCGACTCTTTTATGTCGGTGACCTCCTCCGGCCTCTCGTCTATGAGCAGGACTATGAGGTGCATCTTCGGGTGGTTTGCCTTTACCGCCTTCGCGACCTGTTTTAGAAGGGTGGTCTTTCCTGTCTTTGGCTGGGAAACTATCATTCCCCTCTGCCCTTTGCCTATTGGGGAAAGCAGATCCATCATGCGCATGGAAACGCTTCCGCCAGGCGTTTCCAATCTTATCCTCTCATTTGGAAATATAGGAGTCAAATGCTCAAATTTGACCCTGCGGACAGTCTTTTCCGGCGAAACGCCGTTCACGCTGCGCACATAAAGGAGCGCGCCGAATTTTTCGTTTTGGTTGCGCACCCTCACGTTGCCGTTTAGGATGTCTCCGGTGCGCAAATGGTATTTTCTTATAAGCGCGGGAGAAACATAGACGTCCCCTTCTCCCGGAAGATAGTTGTCGCACCTTATGAATCCATATCCCTCCTGCATGACCTCAAGGATTCCCTCCCGCGATTCCCCGCTGTCTAGCTGCTCCATGTCGCTTGGAACTTTTACGGAAGGGGACGCGGCCGCCTTTCTTGTCCGTTCGGGCGCCTTTTCGGCTTCGGACAAAGATGCGCCCTGCTCCTGCGCCGCCGGCTCGAGCAGCTTTTCTAAAAGCTCCTGCTTCCTGTAGGAATTGACATTTTTAATGCCCCTCTTTCTGCCCTCCGCGCGTAGTTCGGCAAGCGGCATTTTTTCAAGTTCTGACATTTTCGACCTCTTTTCTGTTTTTTATTGTAATATCGGGATTTATAAATTATGATAAATGATGATGAACCAAGCCATGCAAACTAATACGCATTATAGAAAATTTCTGGCGCGCGGCAGACCCGCCGCCCGTTATAATATACACAAAATCCCATGCCTTGTAAAGCGGGAAAAAAACGAAAAGAAAGCCCCCGCTGGCGGGCATCCATGGCATTTTTGCATAAAATATAGTAGAATAAACCTGCCATTTCTTATGACAATCATGATTGGAGGAATACAAATGACATCTGACGAAGAAGCCTTAATGCTCCACAGAAAATGGAACGGCAAGCTTGAAATCACCCCAAAATTGCGCATCGACTCAAGGGAGGCGCTCGCGGCGGCGTATACGCCGGGAGTGGCGCAGCCCTGCAAAATTATAGCGAAGGACAAAGAGGAGGCTTATCGCTACACCATCAAGGCCAACACGATAGCTGTCGTGTCCGATGGCAGCGCGGTGTTGGGGCTTGGCAATATAGGCCCTTACGCCGCCATACCGGTCATGGAGGGCAAAGCCGCGCTTTTTAAGGAATTTGGAAATGTAAACGCTTTTCCAATCTGCCTTGACACCCAGGACACTGAAGAGATAATAAAAACAGTAATCAACATTTCTCCCGCGTTCGGAGGAATAAATCTTGAGGACATCGCCGCTCCGCGCTGCTTTGAGATTGAACGC
>CAZTVO010000049.1:0-15055 GCA_964617075.1 uncultured Jutongia sp. | reverse complement strand
AAATCCCGCCAAATACAATATAAAAGTTTTCGTGTCAATAATGGACCACGGATTAGGAAGACCTATAGAAAGCTTGAACAAAATATGGGACAGGTTTTACAAATCGGACACGTCGCGCGGCAGGGACAAAAGCGGCACTGGGCTTGGCCTGTCAATAACAAAGGAAATCATAGAGTCGCATGGCGAGCACATCAACGTGATAAGCACGCAGGGCGCTGGAACCGAATTTATCTTCTCCCTTCCCGCCGCGCGGCAGTAACGCGGCCAAATTTCAGTCCATTGCCGGACCGTCATACATACGCTTTAATCTCTTAAATAAAATTTCATAAAGTCCCCTTACCGTCAAGACCTCCATAAAAAACGACGCGATGTTTTGGAAAATCCTTGGCACGAGCACTCCCAAAAACGGGCTGCCGTAAAGAATCGATATCCAAAGCGTCGACAAAAGCATGCTTACCAAAAAATTATTTATCAACGCTGCGCCTATTATCCTCTTTGTTTCCACTTTTTTATACAGAAAGATTCCCCATACAAATCCCGTAATAAAAGCGCTTAGCGTAAATCCTGGGAAATACGGCCCTATTGGGAAAAGAGTCGCTCCTAAAAAATCGGCCGCCGCCGCGACTATGCCGGCCTTAACGGGTCCAAGCGTCATGCCCGCCATGGCAAGCGGAATGAACGCGAACCCTATCTTTATGTTCCACGCGCTGATTGAGAAGAATCTTGACAGAATTATCTCTAACGCTATCATCATTCCCATGGCCGCAATGCTCTTTACATCGATCTTTTTTTCTCCATTTTTCAATTTCATAGCTTCATGTCCTTTCTCTTACGATTGGAACAGGCAGCAGAAAGAAAAAAACGCCCAAAACAAAATGAGCGTTTCCCAATTCGTTTCTGACAGCGGATGCGGTGCCACATCGCAAGCTCGAAACATTGTCGTCCCGTCTTTTCGTCCAAAGGCAACTTCCCATCCTTTGGTACTTAACGCGTGGCATCCTACTCTGTTCATTTTTATATTGTTATTTTGTTTAACGCCGGAAAAACCACGGCGAAAAAACCTTTAGTCGCACCTCGTTCCAAGGATTTTAGCGACCTCGTACTCATAGTCGTCTATACTCTTATGCATATTAAACGCCTCGTCTATGTCAACGTCATAGACGTGCCCGTTCTTATATCCTATGAGGCGGTTTCTTTTTCCTTTTTCTATTGTATCTATCGCATAGGCGCCCATTACGGAGGCATAGACGCGGTCGCGCGCGGTCGGACTTCCGCCCCTCTGCAGGTGTCCAATGATTGTGGCGCGCGTTTCTATTCCGGTAGCTTCCTCTATCGTCTTCGCAAGCCTGTACGAATGGCCTATCCCCTCGGCGTTTACTATTATCTGATGCGTCATGCCCGCCTCGCGATTTTTCTTTATCCTTTCAATAATCACGTCGTAGTTGTTGTCAAACTTTTCGGGGAGGATAATCTGCTCCGCGCCGTTCGCTATGCCGCACCACAGCGCGATATATCCGGCAGAGCGGCCCATCACCTCGACCACGCTGCAGCGCTCGTGGGAATTGGAAGTCTCTCTTAGACGGTCTATTGCCTCCATAGCCGTATTGACGGCCGTATCGAACCCTATCGTATACTCCGTATAAGCTATGTCAAGGTCTATCGTTCCCGGAAGGCCGATTACGTTTACGCCGTACTTTGAAAGATTTTTCGCGCCAGTAAAAGAACCGTCGCCGCCAATGACGATAAGAGTGTCGATGCCAAGCTCATGGCATATTGCCGCCGCCTTTTTCTTTCCCTCCTCTTCTCTAAACTCCGCGCTTCTGGCGGTAAAAAGGAACGTGCCGCCATGCTGGAGCTTTTCTGAAACATCGTGGAAGGTCATCAAAAATATTTCCTTGTTGAGTATTCCGTTATATCCCCTTTTAACTCCATATACTTCATATCCGCGCGCAATTCCTGTGCGGACCACGGCGCGTATGGCGGCATTCATGCCAGGCGCGTCTCCCCCGCTTGTCAAAACCGCAATCTTGCCCTTTGATTTTTCCATGATTTCCTCCATTCCTTCCGCCTAAAACGAAAACCCTGTTCAAATTCCCAACAACCGGCGATCGATTTTATGTAAATTTCTTTTTAAACAAAACAAACATAGTAACAACGTCACTAATTCTAGTCTTATTTTGTAGGTTTTTCAACACATTTTTTCAAATTTGAATTTTTTTTATATATAATAGCCAAAAAAAATACAGCGGATATGTAAAATATCACTATTCAACATATTTCAGTCTTCCCAATCCAAATAATGCAGGCTTCCCCGCGTCTGCATTCCGGGAAAACCGTTCTGCCTTAGTGCCTCGTATAAGACGATTGCGACCGCGTTGGAAAGGTTCAATGAGCGGATGCCCTCGTTCATGGGTATCCTTATTGCCGTTTCCCTTGACTTTACAAGTATCTCTTCAGGTATGCCGCGGCTCTCCCGGCCAAACATTATATATGCATCCGGCTCATACCTCGCCTGCGTGTAATCCTTCTCCGATTTAGTCGTAGCCATATACATTTTTTTAGCCGCGTCGGGATTTTTTTCAAGGAAATCCTCATAGCAGCAGTATACCGTAAAATCAAGCTTTTCCCAATAGTCAAGCCCGGCTCTTTTAAGCATTTTGTCATTGATGACAAATCCCATCGGCTCAATAAGGTGGAGCCTCGCGCCTGCCGCGCAGCAGGTTCGTCCTATATTGCCGGCGTTTGCGGGTATTTCAGGTTCAAGAAGCACTATGTTAAACATCTTCCATCTCCATTATTAGGATTATTAACCTGCCCGCCCATCACCCTCTAAGCCTTCCGATGAAATGCCCTATCCTTTTTAGGGCGTCTCTCAAGTCGTCTATAGAATAGGCGTAGGAAATACGCAAAAAACCCTCGCCGCAGCTTCCAAACGCGGTACCGGGCACCACGGCGATCTTCTCCTCGCGCAAAAGCCTGGACGCAAACTCGTCCGACGTCATCCCAAACTCCTTAACGCTTGGAAATACGTAAAACGCGCCGAACGGCTCAAAGCATCTAAGCCCCATATCCTCAAACGCGCTCATCAGGTATCTTCGCCGCCTGTCATATTCTCCACGCATCGCGTCAACATCGCCGTCGCCGTTTTTTAAGGCCTCCACGGCGGCATACTGGCTCGCGGTCGGCGCGCACATTATGGCAAACTGGTGAATTTTAAGCATCTGCTCTATTATCCGTCTTGGCCCGCAGGCGTATCCTAGCCGCCATCCGGTCATCGCATACGACTTTGAAAAGCCGTTTATCAGCACAGTCCTCTCCTTCAAACCCGGGAAGGAGGCGATTGAAACATGCTTTCCCCCATATGTCAGCTCCGCGTATATTTCATCCGAAACAACATAAAGATCGTGCTTAACGACAAACTCAGCCACGTCTTTAAGATCCTCGCCCGTCATGATGGCGCCGGTCGGATTGTTGGGGTAGGGCAGCAAAAGTATTTTTGTTTTTTTTGTTACCGCATCTTCAAGCTGCTCCTTTTTAAGCTTAAACTCGTTTTCCTCCTCAAGCTCAACCACCTTCGGCGTTCCATCCGCGAGAACTATACAGGGCTCGTATGAAACATAGCTAGGCTGCGGCAGTATTACCTCGTCGCCGTCGTCAAGCATGGCGCGAAATGCATCGTCGATGGCTTCGCTTCCCCCGACTGTCACATATATCTCGCTGTCGGGATCGTACTCAAGGCCGAAACGCCTTTTCTGATATTTGGCAATCTCTTCTTTAAGCTCCCTTAGGCCGGCATTCGACGTATAGAATGTCCTTCCCCTTTCCAGAGAATATATGCCTTCCTCCCTTATATGCCATGGCGTGTCAAAATCGGGCTCGCCCACTCCAAGCGAAATGGCGTCTTTCATTTCGCTTACCACGTCGAAAAATTTCCTTATTCCGGAAGGCTCTATGCCGACTGTCTTTTTTGATAGCGGATCTTTCATGGCGTGACCAGCATCCTTTCCTTTTCATCCTTTTCTCCCGCCATGACAATGCCGTTCTCTTTATATTTCTTTAAGACGAAATGCGTAACCGTACTCGTCACATACTCGAGAGTCGACAGCTTCTCCGCGACAAACCTCGCAATCTCCTTTATATTGCTTCCCTTCATAATCACCGTCAGGTCAAATCCCCCGGACATAAGGTAAACGCTCTCCACCTCGTCGAACTTATATATTCTTTCAGCTACTTTATTAAATCCCATGTCGCGCTGCGGCGTTATTTTTACTTCTATAAGGGCGGTAACGTTTTCATACTCGGTATTGTCCCAATTTATTAACGTTGGATATCCGCATATGATCTTGTTATCCTCCATGCCTTTTATCTCTTCTTTTACGGTATCCTCATCCATTCCAAGCATAGCGGCCAGATCCTTTGACGTATACTTGCTGTTTCTGCCGATTATGTCTAACAGTTCCTTATTCATGTAAGCCTCCACTTTCCCTTCCGCCCAAATTTTAAAATGGCGACGCGCCTATTTTTCGTATATTTTATATAACTCATCTCTTCCCGGGGGAGTTAAGTACCTAGGTTCCCCGTTATTTAGCGCCACTCTGTCCTTTCCCTCGACGGCCCGTCCTATCACGGCGGACGAAATCCCTTTTTCGGCGAGGAGGGAAACGACTAGATTGCCGTTTTTGCACCCAATCAGAAGGCTTCCGCTTGACACAAGCATATACGGATTTACGTCTAACGCCTCGCACACTTCTATCGTTTCTTGCCTTATCGGTATTTTATTCAAATCGACGCAAATGCCTACGTCCGACGCCTCCCCCATTTCCCACAGCGCGCCGAACACGCCGCCTTCCGTCACGTCATGCATGGCGGTGGCGCCCGCGCCCGCCGCTATCTGCGCCTCGGGCGCCACCGATATATACTTTATAAATGACGCGGCCTCTTTTATGATTTCCTCAGGCAGCGTCTCTGACAGCATTTGCGCCTTTTTGTTTGCTATAATGGACGTGCCCTCAAGCCCCGCCCATTTAGTCATCACAATTTCATCGCCCACGCTTAGTCCGCCAGTCGAGACAAGCGCGTTTAATTTTACCTTGCCGACGCCGGTAATGTTTATAAGCGGCCTTGTCACCGCGTCGGACACTTCCGTGTGGCCTCCCATGACTTCTATTCCAAGCTCGCCGCAGGCCTCGTCTATCTCCCCCATTATCTGCCTAAGGAGCGCCTCGGAGGCTCCGGGCGGCAGAATAAGGCTCACCAGAATCCCTATCGGCTTTGCCCCGCTTGACGCGATGTCGTTGCAGTTTATATGTACCGCGAGCCTGCCAATGTCGTTGTCCGTACCCGTGATGGGGTCGGTTGAAAATACAAACGCCTCATCCGCGGCAGCCGACGCCGCGCAGCAGTCCTCCCCCACGCCTGGCCGAAGAATCACATCCCGCCTTCGGCTGCCAAGCTGATTAAAAACTGATCTTTTTAATATATTTTCAGGCACTTTCCCAATTTTCATCTTAAACCTCCGACCTTTATTCCGATAAACTGTCCTCATCGGGATTTGGCGCGGCGCTTTCCTCAATTTCTGGGGCGGGAGCCTGTGTCGGCGCGGCCGTGGCCCTAGGCTTAGGCGTCCGTTTCGGCTTAGGCGTATGCTTTGGACCCGCGGCCGCGGGCTTTTTGTCAGCCGCAGGCTTTTCGCTCGCGGCTGACTTTTTGCCGGCATCCGGCTTTTCGCTCGCGGCGGGAGCCTCCGTTTCGCCGCTCGCATCCACGCTTTCTCCCTGATTGCCGACGGTAACATACTGCGGTTCGGCGGAATACCTGCTCGAATTTACCTCCGTCTTTCCCGTCTGCACTCCATCTATATAGACTTTTTACCACAATTTCGCGACATATCCGACATGCGCCTCCTGCGTGACCGCCCTGTACGATGCCGGCAGGGATTTGTCTTCCGTTATCACGTCGCCGCCTGGCTGAATCGTATCCAATATCTCCGACTCAAACTCTATGGAGCGGTTGGCCGCTCTTGTCTCATGCCCGTATATCTTAAACGTCAAGACGCCTCCCGATGCTGACGCGGCTATATACACGGGCGCGTCGGTATTGTTTTTAAACTTGAAATCCTTATAGTCGCCTGAGATCGCCGCGTCCCTAGAGACGTCCACGTAAGCTACCACCATCGAATGCGGCGAGCGCTCCACAACCTCGAGCTCGGCGTTTAAAACGGCGTTGTAAAGCGTTGTGGACACCTGGCAAACTCCGCCGCCTATGCCGTCAACGACCCTGCCGCTCGAATATTCGGGAGCCGTCTTGTACCCGTTTGCCTCCGTACGGTCCTTTATAGTCCTTACTGTTGAAAACGTCCTGCCTGGATACAGCGTCGTTCCATCTATATAGTTGGCGGCGGTCCACACGTTCCCCGCCCTGGCCTCGTTCGACGACGCGTACGACGTGGAATAGCTGCCAAGCAGATCTTTGCACTTTGACACGTCCTCCCTCGCGTACTTAGGCAGTTTTACGTCGACCTGCGCCTCAATTTCTAACGGATCCGCGCCTGTGCTTGCGTTTACGGCCTTCATTATCTTTTCTACCGTATCCTCAACGTTTAGCTTCTGTCCGACCCTGTCTTTCGTGGCAATAAATTTTCCATTTCTAAATTTCAGCCTTGAGTTCTTTGCCTTTACGTCATATACCGCGCATTTTTTCTCCACAAAATCGCGTACCGCCGCCTCATCGACGCCGTACGCAAGCTTGTAGTCGGCGTCACGGCCATGTGAATTCGTGCTAAACGCGCGCGAAAAAAAATCGTCGCCGCCCGACTCAATAGCTTCTTCTACATGATCGTTTCCATCATAAAAAAAACCAAGCTCCGAAAGCGTCGTATCCGCGACTTCGTCGTTTATTATTATCCTTACCCTGCGGTTTTGTATGTCGTCGATATGATTTCTTATGGCCGCCTGCGCCTGCTCCTTTGTCATTCCACCGACGTCCACCCCGTCTATCGTCACGCCGGCGGGAACATCTCCTTTATCGCCGAACGCGCCCGCGGACGCCATCACCGCCACCGCCGCCGCGCCCATGGCCGCAACGCAGCCCACGACGAAAAAAAACGTCAGGACTTTATTTTTTCTGCTCATAAAATCTCCCCCGCTTCAAGTCATATCCCTCATGCCGCGCGCCGCCCGCAAGACGGGCATTTTAAGGTTTGACATTTTTTGGCATATTCTGTATAAATACAATAAACGGTAAAAAGCAATGCAAAAACCTGCATGTTTTAATATGCAGGTTTTTGTAAAATCTTTAGTAAACGGCGCCAAATACCATTGGAACAACCATGGCGACAATTACCAAAATGCATATCACGGCAGCTATTTTACGCTGGTTCTTTTTCTTAAAAAAATTCATCGCTGCGCCTCCATAACGCTGTCTAGACATACTCAACCGCGGAAAGGACGATCTTAATGCCTGTATTATTCATATGCTTTATTTTATTCATATTGTGGTTTCGCGTCAAGTCAAAAAAAAGCGGCAAAGAAGAGGCTTTTGAGCAGGAGGACTTTTGGCGGCGCGAACAGGAGGCCAACTTCGCCCGCAAACGCGACATATCGGGCCTTGACTATCTGACAGTCGACAAAAGCAGGCTTCCGTTCGGCACGGCGGACGATGAAGAGGGAAAAGCCATTGAAAACGACGTTGAAAAAATAATTTCAAAAAAAATAATAAACCTGTCCGGGATGACAAACACCGACCTTAAGCTTGCCTACGGCCGTTCCAATCTTGACGCGCTGACAGAATACGACCAAAATTACACAGATCTTGTCCGCACGCTCAACAAGTGGGGCGTTTGCCTTTACAAAAAAAACGACGCGCGCCGGGCCAGGGACGTGTTTGAATATGCCATTTCGATAGGAAGCGACATAACAGAAACTTATTCCTCGCTTGCCAAGATATACCTGGAATGCGACGAGCCGCAAAAAGTTCGGCGGCTCATAGAATGTGCCGAAGAAAGCGGATCGTTTATGAAAGATTCTATAATTTCAAACTTAAGAAGCATTATTCAGGAATATTAAAAAAGCCGCCGGACGGGCATTCGTGCCTTAGAAAGCACATCGCGCATTTGGGCTTTCTGGCGGTGCATATGCTGCGTCCCAGCGTGATAATGTGCATATTGTACAAAATCCAATGGTCCGCGGGAAGCACATCCATGAGATCGCGCTCAATCTTTTCAGGCGAATCCTCGTTCGTAAACCCCAATTTTTTGGAAATCCTTTTTACATGCGTATCTACGACTATGCTGGGGTCGTTGAATATGTTTCCCCTTATTACGTTTGCCGTTTTTCGGCCGACGCCCGGAAGCGAGGTAAGCTCGTCAATTTCCCGCGGCACCTCTCCGTTAAATTCGCCTACAAGCTTTTTTGCGCATCCAATTATATTTTTTGCCTTATTTTTATAAAATCCCGTTGAACGCACATCCTCTTCAAGCTCCTCCAAATCGGCTTCCGCAAAGTCGTTTAAAGTCCTGTATTTTTCAAATAGGCTCTTCGTGACAATGTTTACCCTCGCGTCTGTGCATTGGGCGCTAAGTATAGTCGCAATCAAAAGCTGCCACGCATTTTCGTGATTCAAATAGCATCGCCGCTTTGTTCCGTATTCGTCGTCAAGCAGTTTCATAACCCTTGCGACGCGCGCCCTTTCACTATCCGTCATCCGTTTTGCCATGAGTCGCCGCCTTCCTTAAACGTTACCACCCAGCCCGCCATTTTTTGCCTCGTCCCAGCGCTCCTTTTCTTCTTCATAAAGTTGGCACAGCCTCTCGTAAGCCATGTCAAGCCCGTCCTCTCCGTATATAAAATTTTCCACAATTTTAAGCTCGTCCGGCGTCTTCTCATAACAGAAAGGCTCGGGCCATACCGACAGCCTTATCGTCCTGCCGTCATGGCCGCACGCGCCTTCGATTTGGTACCTCATTCCCTTAAAGCTGGCTTTAAGCTTCGCTCCCGCGTCGTAAAACGATTTAATGTCATATAATGATTTGCGGCTATTCACAAGCGCCTCCATTCTATTTGACGCGCGCCTTTTTGCACTCGCGTTTTAATATTCGTAATTTTTCGTTATTATAAATCAATTCTTACCGCTTGACAGCCACACTGAATCATAATATAATGTGAAAGTCGCGTGTTGCCCATGAATGGCGGCGCGCGTGCGGCACAGGGGCGTAGTTCATCGGTAGAATAAGAGTCTCCAAAACTCCAGAGGAAGGTTCGATTCCTTCCGCCCCTGCTGAGTTCATAAAGGGCCGGTAAGCGCGTAATTGACGCCTTCCGGCCCTTTTATTTTTTCGCCGCGTACGCGCCGCGATCAGTACTTGGCGTCCGTGCCGTCAAGCCTCATAGGCTCCTCGTATTCGATTTCCGGCGCGGGCCTTGAACCCGCCGCGTCCTTCAGGCGGAATTTTGAAATCTCCCTTTCAAGCCCATGGGCCTGTCCTGAAAGCTCCTCGCTCGCGGACGCGCACTGCTGGCTTGTAGCCGAATTTGTCTGAACTACCTGTGAAACCTGCGCGAGAGCCTGGTCAATCTGAGCTGTGGCCGCGGCCTGGTCATTGGACGCGGACGCGATGTCGGCGCTAAGGCCGGTGATCCGGTCGATCCTGTCAGACACTACGCTAAGCGCCTTTGCCGTTTCCTGCGCAAGCTCTGATCCCCTCTTTACCTTCACTATGGAATCTTCAATCATTTCCGCCGTCTGGCTCGACGCCTCGGCGGAGCGGCCCGCAAGATTTCTCACCTCTTCCGCGACTACGGCAAAGCCTTTGCCCTGCTCTCCGGCCCTGGCCGCCTCTACCGTGGCATTTAACGCAAGTATATTTGTATTAAACGCGATATCGTCTATTACCTTTATAATCTTTTGAATGTTTTCGGAAGCCTCGTTTATCTCCCTCATTGCGCCTACCATCTCATTCATGCGCTCGTTGCCCGCCACCACGTCGGTTTTTGTTTCCTTGACGATATCGTTGACCTCGTTTGCCTGCGACGCATTGTCTTTGGTCTTGTTTGCGATGTCTGTTATTGACGCCGCTATCTGCTGAATGGCGCTTGCCTGCTGCGTAGAGCCTTGGGCAAGCGTCTGGCTCGCGGCCGCTATCTGTCCGGAACCTATGCTTATCTGGTTTGTTGCGCTTCGTATGGCTCCAAACGCCATGTTGTCGTCGGCTATAAGTTTTTCTATCGCCTTGCCTACCTCGTCCTTTTCAGAAGCCGCTTTATAGGCCACGTCAAGATTGCCCTGCGACAATTCATAAAGCGCGTTTGCCTGCGACTTTAGATTGTCCACCATATCGGCAAAAGAGTTCTGTAGCAGCGCCACCTCGTTTTTGCTTCCGTCAATCCGGTCTATGTCATGCGAAACGTCTCCCTTCGCAATGGCGTCCGCCGCTTTTGCAAGCTCCACCAGCGGTTTTTTCACAATTTTTAAAATAATCCATCCAAGAATGATTATGCCGACGACAATCATGACGATGACTGCGGCGGCAATCGCGTTTCCTATCTTATGCGACCTCATAGCCGCGGCGTCCTCTTCGTCCGCGCGTTCCTCTATAAGCGCGACCAGATCGTCTATCGTTTCGGCGGCGGTATTCGCCGAGCTTACGGCGTTGGCCAAAAAGTAATCGCGGGCGGCCTCGACTTTGTCCTCGTCCATCATTTCAAGAACCGCGTCCACGTCGTTTAGATATTTTTGTATGGAGCCGTACGTCGTCTCATACAGCTCCTTTACGTCTTCGTCTATGAACGACTTCTCCGCGTTTTTAAAATGCTTTGAAATATCGTCCGATGCCGCGTAAAGCTTCTCTTTTTCCTCCTCTATGCCGTTTTTATCGTCAAATGATATGTATAGGATGTTCCTTATATGCACCTTCACCTCTTGGAAAGAGGAATATCCAAGCCCCAGATCTCCCTGAACCTTGCCATAATTGACATATAGCCTGTCCCCGTTTCTTTCCGAATTTTGTATTATCTCATAATTTACCGCCGAAAGCACGGCCACCATGAATATTATGGCTGCAAAAAAAGTATACAGTATAGTGCCAATTTTTTGCTTTTTCATTAAATTGCCCTCCTTTGGCCAAAGAGGCCGTCCATCTTCTAAACACGATACAAGCCGCGATTACAATGATAGCACATCCGCGTCATTCAAACAATTTAAAGTTGGCTAAAACACGACAAAATTTTCATTCGCCCATACGCGCCATTTGACAAAAAAAGCGGCATCTGCATAATGTATCCTATGTTTTATTTCTCCAAGGGAGGGCGAATATGAATATACTGGCATACAGATGGAACGCGTACAATCAAATGGACGTCGAAAAAAACCTCGCAGCCCTCGGACACTCCGTAGAGGCGCTTAGCACCCCAATAAAAAACATTGAAGAGGACATGGAATATTGCGTCCGACTAAAAGACAGGCTCATATCTGGGCGTCACGCGGCGGGCGGACGCTACGACATGGTTTTTTCAATAAACTACTTCCCGGTTCTTGCCGACGCGTGTCATATGGCTCATGTTCCGTACGTGTGCTGGAACTGCGACAGCCCCCTAATAGCCATGTACCATGACAGCATATTTTATGAAACAAACTTTGTGTTTACGTTTGACTATTCCAATTACGCGGAATTTAAATCTCTTGGCGCAAAGCACATATATCACCTTCCGCTTGCCTCTGACGCGGATCGTATGTGGGCCGCGATACGTCGCTCCAAAGCCGCGCGGCAAGACTGCGACGTCTCATTCGTGGGAAGCCTGTATGAGAAAAACTCGTACGACGCCATAGCCTCAAAACTGCCCGACTACCTTTGCGGCTACCTTGACGGCGCCATAGAAGCCCAGCTGTCCGTTTCTGGAGGCAACATTCTTGAAAAGCTTCTTACGCCCGAAATATGCTCTCAGATCGAGGAAATCACAAATTATCAAAAATCTCCAAGGTCGTTTGTTGACATAAAGACGCTTTTTTCGACGACGGTACTGGGGTTTAAAGCCGCGTCTCTTCAGAGAAAAATAAACCTAAGCAGGCTTTCGTCATACCTTGAAAAAAATGAAATAGACGGCAAAAAATTTAAGCTTAGCCTGTTTACGGATGGTGAAAAACCTCTAATCCCTTTTGCCGACTGGCGCGGCAAAATAGACTATTTTAAAGAAACGCCCCTAGTATTTGACAAAAGCAAAATCAACCTCAATATGACGATACCAAACATAAAAACCGGAGTGCCGCTTAGGGTGTGGGACATCATTGGATGCGCGGGTTTTCTCGTCACTGATTTTAGAAGCGAGCTTCTTGATTATTTTAAGCCGGAGAAGGACATAGTGATATTTGAGAATTCGGACGAGCTTAACGCAAAAGTCGGCTACTATCTCGCGCACGACGGCGCGCGCGCCAAAATAGCGCAAAGCGCATACAAAAAGGCGGCCGGTCATACCTGCCGCCATAGGCTTAAATCGCTATTTAACACGCTGTCAAAAGAAATGTGACAAATTCCCCTCTCCGCGCCAAATCACTGTCGCAGTCCGTTCAGTTCGTTGGCCTTTCCGCTTAGGCCCTCCACGATGCCCGACATATCTTCCACAATCTCCCTGTTTCGCCCGGCAATCTCAAGCGTTTCATTCGACCTTGCAGACGTTTCTTCGGAAACCGCGGATACAGTCTGCACTGTACTTACGATCTCCGCGTTGGCGCCTGAAAGCTCGCCTACGGCCTCCGTAAGGCTTGCGACCCTGCCCTGCACGTTGTCGGTGCGCCTGGCGATATTTTCAAAATTTGCCATGACGCTCTTTGCCGCCTCACCCTGTTCCCTTATGTTTTCAATAAGCACGTTGATAGTCGATATGGCGCCTGAAAGCTCGTCGGAAAAATTTTCAATAGCCTCGGCAATGTTTACCGTGGCCTCCTGCGTCTGATTCGCCAAGCTTGTTATCTCGGAAGCGACTACCGCGAATCCTTTTCCCGCGTCTCCCGCCCTGGCGGCCTCTATGCTCGCGTTTAAAGCCAAAAGGCTCGTCTGGGACGTGATATTTTCGATGAGGTCTATTATGCTCTTCATCCTGCTCATAAACTCTTCCAAAGACTCCAGTTCCTTCGCGGCCCTGCCGTTTGCCTCCTCCGTCGCCGATATGTTGTCGTTTAAACCGTCAATCGACGTTTTGCCCGACTGGACCGCCTTGTACGCCTGACGCATTTCATGCGCGATCCCCTCGGACGCCCCCTTGACGTTGCCGATATGGCGCTGTATGTTTTCGGAGCTTTTTAACTGCTGCTGCATGGCGTCCGCCGTTTCCCCCGCGCCAGAATTTACGTCCTCCATGGCAAGCTGCGTCGCGGCGGCGGATTCATCCAACTCCTTTACGCGTCCGGACATCGCCTCCACGCCGTCCGCCACCGCCTCCGCGACCTCCATAACGGATCTAAATACCTTCTCCGCCTTCTCCCTGCCGCTCGTAGCCTCCTCCACCTTTCTCCTGTTTAAGATGAGAATGGCGCTGGTGGTAAGCACTGTAAAAACGCAGACGACGGCCATTACAAGCACCTGTATCTCGGCCATGACCGCCGATTCGCCCACAAGCATCCCCCTGCCGTAAAACAGGCCTATCTGGCAGATGTTTGCCAGCATGACGCCAAGCGAAAATTTAATTGAAAAAGCCATGTCCGTATAAACCGCCGCCACTATTAGCATGGGTATGGCGTATGTAAACACAAGCATATTGGAGGTTGTAAAGAGGACAAATACATAAACGGCCATAAAACCCACGGCAGGCACAATCCTGGCCGCCGCGCTCTCGTTGTTCCTCAAAAATATGATCAGATTGGCTGCCGCGGGCAAAAGAGCCGCGGCGCACACGACAAGGGCGTACAAAAAAGTCCTGTTTCCCTTCGCGGCCTCGATCAGATACGCCAAAGACATGACAAGCGACAGCGCCGAATAGCACGCCATCATAAGCCCGTTTCTAACCGCAAGCTCCGACTTGTTTTCCAAACTGGATTTTCCTTCCATCATGCCACGCGCTCCTTTAAAAACTGTACAAAATGCTACACGGGAATCTTTTTGTCGACCTGCAGTATATGGTTGATAAGCCATCCAAGCAAAAACTCTATGAGGCTTTGTAGGTACGTCTGCGGATTTTCTCCGACTTTGTCAAAGTCGATATCCTCAAACCTTGCGATAAACGCCCTGTGCGCCCTCTTCTGAACATCCAGGCCGTCGTAGCCTATGCTTTCCATATATTCTTCCTCGTCGGCAAAATGGGTCGCCGCGTAGCCTTTAAGCTCGTCTAATATGGCGACTATCCCGTCGTACTTCTCCTCCGGCGACCACGTCCTCACAAGCTTGTTCGCGCGTCCCGCTATTTCAAACAGCGTCTTGTGCTCGCCGTCTATGAGCGGATTGCCCGTCATGTACTCCTCCGTAAATTCGCATGGATTTTCCTTAAGCATCCACTCCTCAAGCGGAGGAAGCTTGCCAATCATCATGTCGCTGCTTATTATGTGGCGATACAGCCATTTCGCCAAAAAATTCACAATTTCCTTAAGAACCTGCGCCTGTCTGCCGTCCTCGTCTATGTTGCGCATGAGAAAA
Source organism: uncultured Jutongia sp. (assembly GCA_964617075.1). Taxonomy (GTDB): domain Bacteria; phylum Bacillota; class Clostridia; order Lachnospirales; family Lachnospiraceae; genus Butyribacter. The sequence continues at coordinate 441 of CAZTVO010000049.1, read as the reverse complement.
TCCAGTATCTTTTCCCTAAAAAACATATGCTGCGTACGCTGCAGGATCAGCTCGGGGTCGCGAATGGACCTCATGTATTCCTCCTCGTGGGAAAAATGGACGTCCGAATATTTTTCAAGCTCCCACAGCAGCTCTTTTATATCGGAGTACCTGTCGTCCTTGTATTCATTATTCAACATATACATAGCGTCCGCCAAAAGATCGAACAGATGCCTATGCTCATTGTCGATCCTCTCCTCGCCCAAAAGGAAGTCCTCGGTAAATTCAAACATAAAACACCTCATTTCCGCGCCGCCCATTCGAGCGGCCGCCTAGTAAGCAATGCCGCATTTACAAGTTTAGCCCATAAGTTAAATATTGTAAAGGCAATTTATCCACCTGGACAAACTTAGAGTATAATTTTCATTGGCAAAAATAAAAGGAAGAGGCCAAAGCCCCTTC
>CAZTVO010000048.1:13702-15267 GCA_964617075.1 uncultured Jutongia sp. | reverse complement strand
TCCGTTCTTTTGGGCGTAAATGAGTGGGTCGGCTTTCTTTATGTAGTGCTGGCGGTCGCGGCGACGGCGGCAGCCGCGTTTTTTTTAATATGGCGGTCGCTTGGCAAAAGCAGGACGTTTGGGGGAGTAATTGAGTAAGCATGATTAAAAGCGTTATAAAAACATTGCGAATTGCTTTATATGAAACGAAAGTTGTTCTTTTCTCTGTAAAATTTGTTATGCTGTCTGCGGTTTCATGGATTTTTATGGATTTATTTACGATATCCATAAAACAATTTGCGCTTGATTACGATTTGAAAATGGTCCCCGCGTCGCTCGCGTTTTATTTTTCTGACGACGTGTACTGCTGCATATCGTTTTTGCTGCTGATTTTTTTGTTCAGCGATTTTCCGCTTAAAGGCAGCAGCCAGCTTCAAATCTTGCAAAGAAGCGGCATGAGCTGCTTTGCGGGAGGCCAGATGCTTGCGTCGGCGTTTGTGACTGCCGCATATACGGCGGAACAGCTTTTATTTTCAGTAATCGCGTGTCTTCCATGCATAGAATTTTCAGGTTGGGGAAAGGTATGGGGAACTGCCGCCGCGGGCAGTTTTTTAAATCTTGGGTATGGAACTTTTTCGTACATATCAAGAGATGTAATATTAATTTATACTCCGCTTCAGGCAGTGTCGGCATCGGCGTTTTTATTTATAATGACCGGCATTTGCTATGGTATTTTGGAATATTGCTTAAACGGGGCAAGCAAAGGAAAAGCGGGAACGGCCGTTTTGTCCGTCTGGAGTCTGATATGGATTTTTCTAAGCACGGTGGGAGGCGATTTTGTAAGGCGGCTGCGCATATTTTCGCCGAATGTATGGAATGACATAGAAAATAAAGATATACGTGAAGTTTTTGAAACTGGGATTTTTTTGTTTTTTATTGCGGCAGTATTATTTACGGTAGGAAGGCTGCTTGCAAAGAAAAGAAAAATCGCGGTTTTGTGATGTTGTAAAACTGGACGCGGACAGATGAAAAACAAAGAAATGGGGAGATAGATGGAGGATGTAATCCAGGTAAAGGATGCCGTTAAGAAATTTGGAAAGAAAAAAGTGCTTGACGGTGTTTCGCTGAACGTAAGGAAAGGAAGCATATGCGGAATAGTGGGGAGAAATGGAAGCGGCAAGACGGTGCTGTTTAAGACGATATGCGGATTTTATACGCTGACATCGGGAGAAATATTTATAAACGGCAGACGAGTAAATGGCGAGACGGACGTCCCGGACGGAATAGGAAGCATTATAGAAATGCCCGGGTTTTTGGGAGGTTTTTCAGGATACAGAAATCTCAAGTATCTGGCGGACATAAGGGGGCTTATAGGAAAAAAAGAAATATGCGCGGCCATGGAAAGGGTAGGCCTAAATCCCAAAAGCAGAAAACTCGTTGGAAAATACTCGCTTGGGATGAGGCAGCGTCTTGGAATCGCGCAGGCCTTTATGGAGGGCCAGGAAATCCTTGTTTTGGACGAGCCAATGAACGGTCTTGACAATCAGGGGGTTCGCGACATGAGGGAGTATGTTTGGTATTGTCGC
>CAZTVO010000048.1:2916-13692 GCA_964617075.1 uncultured Jutongia sp. | reverse complement strand
CGGCGGAAAGACGATTTTGATGGCAAGCCACAGCAAAGAGGATATCGAAACGCTGTGCGACGACGTGTATGAAATGGATGCGGGCACGCTTAGGCGCAGATAATTTTTATGGAGGGAAAAAAATAAGCGCAAGGAGGGAGGAAAAAACCATGAACAGGATACTCGTTACGGGAGGCGCAGGGTACATAGGGAGCCATACCGTTGTGGAACTGTTAAACGCGGGATACGACGTCGTGGTAGTTGACAATCTTGTAAATTCAAGCGCGAAGTCTTTGGAGAGAGTAAAAAAAATTACGGGCAGGGATGTAAAGTTTTATGAGGAGGATTTGCTTAACGAGGGGATTGTGCAAAAAATTTTTGACGACGAGGATATAGACGCCGTCATACATTTTGCCGGCTTGAAAGCGGTCGGGGAATCGTGCAAAATCCCCCTGAGATATTTTGACAATAATATTACGGGCACGTTAAATCTTTTAAAAGCAATGGAAGGACATGATGTCAAATCGCTTGTTTTTAGCTCTTCGGCCACGGTTTATGGAAAGCCTAAAAGCGTGCCGATAAGAGAAGATTTTCCGCTGTCCGTTTCAAATCCTTACGGCCGGACGAAGCTTATGATTGAGGATATGCTAAGAGACATATATAAAGCTGACGACGGCTGGAATATCATGCTTTTGAGGTATTTTAATCCTATCGGCGCCCATGAGAGCGGAGAGATAGGCGAAAACCCCAACGGCATTCCAAACAACCTGCTTCCATATGTCGCGAAGGTAGCGGCGGGAGAGCTTGATTGTGTGAACGTGTTTGGCGACGACTACGACACGCCTGACGGAACGGGCGTGCGCGATTACATACATGTAGTCGATTTGGCGCGGGGGCATATAAAGGCGCTCGAAAAACTGGACGAGTCGCCGGGTCTTGCGACATATAATCTTGGCACCGGCGTAGGATACAGCGTGCTTGAAATAATACATAATTTTGAGAAGGCGTGCGGGAAGAAAATACCTTATAGGATAACGGACAGGAGGCCGGGCGATATTGATATGTGCTATGCGGATCCGCAAAAGGCGAAAAAGGAGCTTGGGTGGAGCGCGAAGAAGGGCATCGACGAAATGTGCGAAGACGCCTGGAGATGGCAGCATATGAATCCAAGAGGATATTAGTTTATCGGCCGCGTGGGATAATGCGTTTTTGTAAATAATATTTAATATATTTGCGCGGACGCGCAAAAGAAAGGATGTTTTTATGAGCAGGAAACCGGTTGTATTGATGGTACTGGATGGATACGGATTGAACGATAAGACGGAAGGGAACGCGATTTATCAGGCGAATACGCCAGTGATGGATGAGCTTATGGAAAAGTGCCCGTTTCAAAGGGGAAACGCCAGCGGCCTTAGCGTAGGGCTGCCGGATGGACAGATGGGAAATTCAGAAGTCGGCCACATGAACATAGGCGCGGGAAGGATCATTTATCAGGAGCTTACCCGTATCACGAAATCCATAGAAGACGGTGCCTTTTTTGAAAATAATGCGCTGCTTGCCGCCATTGACAACGTAAAAAAGAACAACTCCGATCTTCATCTTTACGGCCTTTTGTCGGACGGAGGCGTTCATAGCCATAACACGCATCTTTATGGCCTTTTGGAGCTCGCGAAGAAAAACGGCGTCAAAAACGTGTATATACACACGTTTCTTGATGGACGCGACACGCCTCCAACATCCGGCAAAGGATATATAGAACAGCTTCAGGCAAAAATCGACGAGATTGGCGTGGGACGCATAGCCAGCGTGCACGGACGCTATTACGCCATGGACAGAGACAACAACTGGGATCGCATAGAAAAGGCGTACAACGCTCTTGTAAAAGGGGAGGGCGTCATGGCTTCCGACCCGGTTAAGGCGGTAGAAGATTCGTACGCGAAAGGAGTAAACGACGAGTTTGTGGTTCCAACAGTAATCGCGGGGGATGACGGGGCGGCCGCTACGATAAAGCCGAACGATTCGATTATATTCTTTAACTTTCGCCCCGACAGGGCAAGGGAAATTACGCGCGCGTTTTGTGACGAGGATTTTGACAAGTTCGAGCGCGCAAACGGATTTATGCCGCTTACATATGTGTGCTTTACCGATTATGACGAAACGATTGGAAATAAGCGTGTGGCGTTTGAAAAGGAAAATATTGAGAACACGTTCGGGGAATTTTTGGCGGCCAACGGCAAAACGCAGCTTCGCCTGGCAGAAACCGAAAAATACGCCCATGTGACATTTTTCTTTAACGGAGGCGTGGAAGAGCCAAATGTTAACGAGGAGCGCTCCCTTGTGAAATCGCCGGCGGTCGCAACGTACGATTTAAAGCCTGAAATGAGCGCGCCGGAGGTCGGCGAGAGGCTTGACGCGGCAATTACGTCCGGAAAGTACGACGTTATAGTTATAAATTTCGCCAATCCTGACATGGTAGGGCACACCGGCGTGATTTCCGCGGCCATAAAGGCGGTAGAGCGCGTAGATAGGTGCGTCGGATCGGCCGTGGAGGCCGTGAAAAAGGCGGATGGGGTGCTCTTTATCTGCGCGGATCACGGCAACGCCGAGCAGATGATAGATTATGAGACGGGCGCGCCGTTTACCGCGCACACGACGAACCAAGTTCCGTTTATTCTCGTAAACTATGATGAGAACTATACGCTTCGCGAAGGCGGATGTCTGGCGGATATAGCGCCGACGCTAATCGAGATAATGGGACTGGAGAAGCCAAAAGAAATGACCGGCAAGTCGCTTCTTGTGAGAAAGTGACGGCCTGCCGTCAAATGCCTTAAAAACATCCGAATTTGCCTAGTTTAGATACGCTGGAAGAGGAGGCATTTATGAAAAAGCACTTTGGAATTAAAAAAATTATGACTTTTGCCATAATTTTACCTGTCCTTTTTGTGTGCGTCCATTTTTTCGCGGGCGGCTTTGGCGGCAGTACCGAAGTCAGTGCCGCCGAACCAATTGAAATTCTGGTTGATTCGGATAAGGTAGTTCTATATGACGTTGAGGAGACGGATGACATATATGCGTCAAAAGGCTGGCTCCAAATAGAAAAAGACGCATCGCGTTTTTATGTTTCGGATGAAAATAATCTTCTTGCGACGAAAGAAGGCGTTTTGTATAGCAAAGACATGAAGAAGCTTATACGATATCCGTCTTTAAAGTGCCAGACATCGTTTGACGTGCCGGAAACTGTTGAAACAATTGGCCCATATGCCTTTTCCGGCTGTGACGGGCTGCATGAGATCAACATCGGAAGTTCGTGGAACAATTTGGAAGAAGAATATGGAAGCAAGGCGTTTTATGACTGCGCGGCAAGAATTAACGATTCGGCGGACAACAAGGCGTACACGTCGCGTGACGGAATACTGTACTTGAAGAAAATAACAAGACTTGTGAGATATCCGGCGATAAGAGGCGGAGAATATGTGATTCCATCGACTGTAAAGGCAATGTCGGAAGGCGCTTTTTTAAATTGTTCAAAGCTTGAAAGTCTGACCCTTGGCGATGGAATTAAGGAATTTGACTATGGGATGCTGGGAGGCTGTACGTCACTGGAATCATTTTCAGTTTCGGAAAAAACACGTATCCTGAAATGCAATGAGGGGCTGCCGTCGAATGTATTTCAAAAGTTAAAATATATAAATGCGCCCGACGGCAGCAAATACTTCAAAACATATGACAACGCGCTGTATTCCGCCGATTATGAGACGTTGTGGCTTGTTCCAAATGCGCGCGAATCGCTGGATATACATGAGAATACGAAAAAAGTTGCTGTCAATTTATGAACAATTTTAGGGAAATAACGGTTTCCGCAAAGAATGGGCGTCTTGACGCGTATAAGGGAGCGCTTTACGACAAAAAAGAAAAAAAGCTGCTTTTGTTCCCGGGCAGAGCATCCTCCTGCGAAATACCCGCATACGTCAAAAACGTTGATTTGCTTATAAACCGCGCAAATATCGATGCGCAGTACTGCCAGCTGGCCACATATGAGGAGGTGGCGCCAAACCTGGAACGAATAAAGGTAAAGAAGGGGAACCGGTATTTCAAGTCAAAGGAGGGGGTCGAGGAATTTTTTCTAGAGGCGGGATATGCCACTGTCGGCCAGTATTGCAGCATGAACGGAATGAGCGACCTTAACCTGGAAGATGTTTTTCTGCCGTCGACATTGACGGGTATTTACTTAGATTATGCCGATGAGTCCAGATACGCCGCGGGTATCAAAGAAAGTACGGTTTTTCATGCGTACGATGTAAACGGCTACACGACAAAGTACTATTCAGAGATTCCTCCTACGAAAATATTTAAAAGTTTAAAACGTCACATAGTCGGCAAAGGTTTTGTGTTTAAATCAAGAGGGGAGGTTCTTCAAAAAGTTAAAAAAGTATCATATGAATTAAATGGAGATACCGCGAACATACATTGGAGCAAGTCAAAGGATGCCGACGGATACATGATCTATAGGTCTACGATTCATAAAGTTCCATACCCAAGCGATGTTCCAAAAGATCATTTTAACGCAAAAGACAAGATCAAGACGATAAAAGCCCGCAAAACTGTTTCCGCTGTGATAAAGAAAAGCAAAAAGAAGAGACATTATTACATTGTGGCTTATAAAAATGTTGGAAAAAAAAGAATCTGCGGGAAAAAACAGGAAATTGGCTATTTTTAGCGCGCGTGCGTCAATGAGAAGAAAGCGGCGGCCATGCATGGATACGTTTCCGGACATGGCCGCCCTTTAGGCCGTTATGAAAAAATTTTAAGATTCAGCAAAAGCGAAAGAAGTATAAACAATACCGCGAGTATCTTGGTTGCAAGCATGAGGCCGCCCTCCATGGAGCGGCCTTTATTTTTGCCCCAGTAGGTTTCGGCCGCGCCGCTGATTGCGCCGGTCAGACCCGCCTGTTTGCCTTCCTGCATGAGGACGACGACGACAAGCGAAATAGAAACTATAATATAAGCGATGAGCATAATTCCGCGAATCATATGTATCATAGCGGGCATTCCTCCATTTCAATAAAAAATAAAAAGCATCCAAAACGGCACACTCATACAGTCTAGCATACCGGCGCGGCTATTTCAAGTTTTTTTGGCTCCAAACAACATATTTACAAACTACAAATATAAGCTGGCCTTAGACCGGGGCCGCAAAACGCCCGTCGCGGCAAAACGCTATACATTTGACGCCAAAAAGGATATACTGTAGCTGATGGATTGATGTGAACGGGGGCGTTTGGCATGACAAAGGAAAAAATGGAAAGCAGAAAACGGCTGATTATGGAGATGCTGGCCGCGGAACAGTACAGGCCAATGTCGATTAAGGAAATGGGCGCCGTGCTTGAGGTGCCGTCAAAGGAGAAGAAGGATTTTAGGGGGATTGTCGACGAGCTTATTTCCGAAAAAAAAATACATATAGACTCAAACGGGAAAGTCAGGCTTGCGTCCGACAGCGTAAAGGCCGGCAGATACATGGGCACGCAGCGCGGATTTGGGTTTGTAAGGGTTGAAGGAATGGAGGACGACATATTCATTCCCGCCGGATGTATAAATGGCGCGATGGACGGCGACACAGTTCAAGTCGCGATTGACGACAAAAAAACCGGAAGGCGGATGGAAGGCGAGATAACGGCGATACTTGAAAGGGGCGTCAAAACTATAGTCGGCACATATTCAAAGAGCAAAAGCTTTGGTTTTGTGGCCGCGGACAATCCTAAATTCACAAAAGACATATATATCGCGAAAGAGGACGCCAAGGGAGCCATAACAGGGCACAAGGTTGTTGTGGAAATCACCGACTATGGGAGCGAGAACAGAAATCCCGAAGGGCGTATCGTTGAAATAATAGGCCATGTAAATGATCCGGGAGTCGACATTTTGTCGATTATAAAGGCGTACGGACTGCCGGAAGAATATCCGGAAGACGTGATGGATCAGGCGGAGGCAATCGAGGACGAGGTCAGCGAGTCTGAAAAGAGAAAAAGAACCGACCGCAGGGCTCTTCAAACGGTCACAATCGACGGCGAGGACGCAAAAGATCTTGACGACGCCGTTACTCTGACTAAAGAAGGCGGGATATATCATCTGGGCGTCCACATCGCGGACGTAAGCCATTACGTGACGGAATATACCCCGCTGGATAAGGAGGCCCTAAAGCGCGGCACCAGCGTCTACCTTGTCGACAGGGTGATACCGATGATTCCGCATAAGCTTTCAAACGGAATATGTTCGCTTAATCAAGGGGTCGACAGGCTTGCCCTTTCATGCATGATGGACATAAACGCCTCTGGAGACGTCATCGCGCACAGCATCGAGGAGACGGTCATAAACGTCGACAGAAGGATGACATATACAAGCGTAAATAAAATAGTGGAGCTAAAGGATGAGGAGGAAAGGGAAAAATATAGGGATTTTGTGCCTATGTTTGAGTTAATGTACGAGCTCGCAGGCATATTGAGGGAGAAGAGAGGTAAAAAAGGCGCGATAGATTTCGACTTTCCAGAATGCAGAATTGTTCTTGATGAAAATGGAAAGCCCATAGACGTAGTCGAGAGGGAAAGGAACAATGCCCATAAAATCATAGAAGAGTTTATGCTTGCCGCCAATATGACCGTGGCCGAAGAATATTTCTGGCGGGAGATTCCTTTTGTGTATCGCGTCCACGAAACGCCCGACAGCGAGAAGATAGAGCAGCTTAAAACGTTCGTAAATAATTTCGGATACATAATAAAAACTGACGCCAACAATGAGATACACCCCAAGGAAATTCAAAAATTGATAAACAGCGTCAAAGGCAAGCCGGAGGAGGCGGTCATAAGCAGGCTGGCGCTTCGGTCGATGAAACAGGCCAGATACAGCGTCGAGTGCGATGGGCATTTCGGACTTGCGGTGAAGTATTATTGTCATTTTACGTCGCCAATAAGACGGTATCCGGATTTGCAGATACACCGAATAATAAAAGAAAGCATTGGAGGAAGGCTCGCCGGCAGACGAATTGAGCATTACAACAAGATACTTCCCGACGTGGCGGAGGAGGCCAGCAGTCTTGAAAGGCGCGCCGACGATTCGGAGAGGGAAGTCGAAAAGCTTAAAAAAGCCGAGTATATGGAAAAATTTATCGGCGAAAATTTCGACGGCGTGATTTCGGGAGTGACGTCATGGGGCATTTACGTGGAGCTGCCCAATACCGTGGAAGGAATGGTAAGGGCCGCGGACATACCGGGGGACTATTATTATTTTGATGAAGAGCACTACTGCATGGTAGGCGAACATACTGGGAAAAGATTTAATTTGGGAGAGCCGATAAAAATTACGGTCGCGGCGGTGGACAAAACCATTAGGGCGATTGATTTTCTAATTGCAGATGAATCGGAATTAGGCGCCGACGACGGCGAAATGCGTAAAGATCCGGAAAAGCCGCCTAAAAATGACAGGAAAAAACCGTCGTCCAGGCAGAGAGTACGGCAAAAAAAGGCGGCCGGCAGAGCGGCCGCGTCTAAAGGCGAGCCGTCAAAGGGCGTAAAGCGTAAAAAGAAGAAAAAAAGCGGCGGAAGGCAAAAAAAGGCGGAGGCAGGTCATGTCAAAAGAAGCTAAAAAGGTAATTGCAAACAACAAAAAAGCCTTTCACGACTATTTCATAGAGGATAGGTACGAGGCGGGCATTTCCCTTGCGGGGACGGAGGTAAAGTCGCTGCGCATGGGGAAATGCAGCATAAAAGAGGCCTTTATTAACATAATTGACGGCGAAGCGTACATATACAATATGAATATAAGCCCATACGAAAAGGGAAATATTTTCAATAAAGATCCGGTGAGGCCAAGAAAGCTTTTGCTGCATCGCTATGAGATAAGAAAAATTGAAGGGCGCGCGGCGCAGAAAGGATATACGATAGTTCCGTTAAATGTATATTTTAGCGGAAGCCTGGCAAAGATAGAGATAGGCCTGGCCAAAGGAAAAAAACTGTACGACAAGCGTCAGGACATAGCAAGGAAAGACCAAAGAAGGGAAGCGGAGAGAAAATTTAAAGTGCAAAACCTGTACTAGGAGCCTCTTTTGCGTCAGCAAAAGAGGCTTGGCAAACAGGCGGAAAGTGGAGCTGAGGGGAATCGAACCCCTGTCCGAACTCAAATCCAACGTACTTCTACTGTCATATTCGGCGTATTGTTTATTCCCTTGCGGCAGAGCCCGCCGACGGGCTTTGTCGTTTGGTAGCTTCATAAATTTTCCATCATCTCAAAGCTTTGACGACAGAGTGTTTCCGCTGGCTATGACGCCGGCTGGCCTTGTCGCGGAAAACAAGGACCGACGAGCCGCGATTAGGCGGCTAATGCTAAATTATCTTCAGCGATTATATTTAATTTGGGCTTTTTAACGCGGCAGCCCGCCGCGGACAGCTTCTCCGTATTCATCAAGCCCGTCGAAGCCGGTACAGCCCCATGACTTAAGAAAACTTTTGCGTATCTGCATGGGCAAAATACCTGCGCTTAGTTTATATCGGAATATTTTTAAAAACCCTTTATATTTTTTCGTGAAACGCCCGAAATATTGAGGGCCGCTTCGCGGCAGCGGATTTTGACACTTTATCGCGTTAGGGTGTATAATTTAAAAAGAAAATATCGGCGCGGCGGGGGTATGCGGCCGTTTTGCCCTGGTCGCTCCTTAAATGCAAATTGGAGGACGCTATGGACGTTAGAAACATATGGAAAGACTACGCTGACAAGGATTTGGAAAAGATTGAGAAGCTTTGTGCGGATTATGAAAAATTTTTGAGCGGCTGCAAGACCGAGAGGGAATGCGCAAGGGAGATAATTAGGCTAGCAAGGGACGCGGGATATATTTCCCTTAATGAGGCGATTGAGAATGGAAAGCCTTTAAAGAAGGGAGACAAAGTGTATGCCTCATGCATGGACAAGGCGGTGGCTATGTTTAACATAGGCGAGAAGCCGCTTGAGTGCGGAATGAACATACTTGGCGCACATATCGATTCGCCGCGCATCGACGTCAAGCAAAATCCACTGTATGAGGATTCCAATCTCGCGTATCTTGACACGCACTACTATGGCGGAATCAAAAAATATCAATGGGTCGCCGTGCCTATGGCCATTCATGGCGTTATAGTAAAAAAGGACGGCCGTAAGGTAGACGTATGCGTAGGAGAAAATGAAGGAGATCCGGTATTTTGCATAACGGATCTTTTAGTGCACCTTGCCGGGGAGCAGATGGAAAAGAAGGCGTCAAAGGTCATAGACGGAGAAAAGCTCGATCTGCTTATTGGAAGCGTGCCGCTTAAAGGTGAGGAAAAGGACGCGGTAAAGAAAAATATATTGGGCATTTTAAAGGATGCCTATGGCGTTGAAGAGCAAGATTTTATGTCGGCGGAGCTTGAGATTGTGCCAGCCGGAGGCGCGAGGGATCTGGGCCTGGACAAGAGCATGATCATTTCATACGGGCAGGACGACAGGGTGTGCGCCTATACGTCGCTTGCGGCGATGCTTGAGGCTTCCGACGTTGAAAAGACGTCGTGCTGCCTGCTTGTCGACAAAGAAGAGATAGGAAGCGTAGGAGCGACAGGAATGCAGTCGCGCTTCTTTGAGAATGCGCTGTCTGAAATAATAAATCTTGACGGGAAATATTCGGACATCAAATTGAGGAGGTGCCTAAGCAGCAGCCGCATGCTCTCTTCTGACGTAAATGCCGCGTACGATCCGATGTACGCGGACTCGTTTGAAAAAAAGAACAGTTCGTATTGCGGAAATGGCGTGGTATTTAGCAAATTTACCGGAAGCCGCGGCAAATCCGGCTCAAACGACGCGAACGCGGAATATCTCGCGGCTCTTAGAAAAATAATGGACGACAACGATGTGAAGTACCAGATGGCGGAGCTTGGGAAGGTAGACGTAGGCGGAGGCGGAACAATCGCGTATATTCTTTCACTTTACGGAATGGAGGTCGTGGACTGCGGCGTCGCCATTTTGAATATGCATGCCCCATGGGAAGTCGCGAGCAAGGCCGACGTATATGAGGCGAAGAAGTGCTACTCGGCGTTTCTTAAGGACGCGTGACGCGGGCCGTTTTTTGTCTGCGGGATAATGAAAAAAAGGCATCCAAAAAAGGATGCCTTGCGTTTTTTAGGCGGCTAAAAAAGGGATGAAGGGCGGCGGCGCGGGCCGCGTCAAAAGAATGAAAGGCAGGGATTGGTGATAAGATGGTCGTGGACTTGATGGAAAGCAGGGAAAAGATAGACAATATAGACAGGCAGATTGCGGCCCTTTTTGAGGAGCGAATGAAGGTCGTAATCGACATAGCCGCCTATAAGAAGAGCACGGGTAAAAAGGTGTACGATCCGGCCTGGGAGGAAAAAAAACTTAAATCGCTAAGGGAGCTTGCGGCTGACGAGTTCAACAAAACCGGAATAGAAGACCTGTTTAGGCAGATAATGTCAATAAGCAGGAAATATCAATATAAAGTTCTAGGCGAAAAAAACGAGATAAAGACGAAATTTAAGCAGGTGGATTCGTTTGATGTGGACAGCGATACAAGAATAGCGTGTTTTGGCGAGCATGGCGCGTACACGGAACAGGCGATGGAAGAGGTCTTTGGACGCGACATAACGTTTACGAATAAGCCGACTTTCAAGGAAGTGATGGAAGCGGTCGCGAACGGCGAGGCGAAATTCGGCGTTCTTCCAATAGAAAACTCGTCTACCGGCGGCATAAGCGACATTTACGATCTGCTTGTGGACTATGACGTGGCCA
>CAZTVO010000048.1:0-2906 GCA_964617075.1 uncultured Jutongia sp. | reverse complement strand
ACACATATTAAAAGTCGAACAGGTCCTTATGGGACTTAGGGGAGCGTCCGTGGACGACATAAAAGTGATATATTCGCATCCGCAGGGTCTTATGCAGTGCTCGAAATTTCTGGAGGCGCATCCCCAAATATTGGCAAAAACTTATTCAAGCACGTCGGCCGCGGCAAAAAAAGTTTCGGAGGACGGCGATATAACAAAAGCCGCAATAGCAAGCAGGCGCGCCGCGTCTATTTTTGGCCTTGACGTAATAGAAAAAGACATAAATGACGAGAGCGGCAATTCCACCAGGTTTATAATTATTTCAAATCAAAAGATATTTCTGTCAAACGCGAATAAGATAAGCCTTTCGTTTGAAATAAAGCACCAGGTAGGCGCGTTATACAGTCTTTTGTCAAGCTTTTACTACAATGGCCTCAACTTGACTAAAATCGAGTCGCGTCCTATAGAGGACCGCAACTGGGAATATAGGTTTTTTGTGGACGTGGAGGGAAATTTAAATGATCCGGGGGTAAGCAATGCGCTGGCGAGCATAGACGAATTTGCCAACAAATTCACGGTGCTTGGCAATACGGCCGTAAAATAAAGGGGAGTTTTTGTAAAAGACATGAAAAAAGGGCAGATATGCGAGGGCATAGTTGAATACGTCGATTTTCCCAATAAAGCCGTGGCGGCGTCATACGAAACGGATTCAGATGGAAATGAAATTAAATATCATGCCGTAATAAAGGGGGCGCTGCCGGGGCAGACCGTTCGGTACGCGGTAAAAAAAACCGGCAGCGGCAGGCTTGCGGGTCGGCTTATCGACGTTGTAAAAAAATCGCCGCTTGAGACAAAAGAGCCCGCGTGCGCCCAGTTTGGCATGTGCGGCGGCTGCGCCTACCAGACGCTTCCGTACGCGGAACAGCTGAAGATAAAAAAAAGACAGGTATTAAAGCTTATAGACGCCGCGCTTTCAGATTCAGGCAATTCGGACTATATTTACGACGGAATGCTTGAAAGCCCGGATATTTTTGGATACAGGAACAAGATGGAATTTTCCTTCGGCGACGAATATAAAGGCGGGCCGCTTTCTCTTGGGCTTCACAAAAGGGGAGGTATTTACGATATAGTAGACGCGGCTGGCTGCAAAATAGCAAACGACGACTATTCAAGGGTTCTTGAATGCGTCAGGGATTTTTTTAGGCGAAGGGAAGTTCCGCACTATAACAAAAAGACTCACGCGGGCGTGCTGCGGCACCTGCTGATAAGGCGTTCGTCGTCTACGGGCGAAATGCTTGTCGCTCTTGCGACGTCGTCGCAGACGGAGCTTGACGCGGAACTTGAAGAGCTTTGCGCATCGCTTTGCGGACTGGAACTTGAAGGAACGCTTGCGGGATTTGTCCATATCATAAACGACTCGCTTTCGGATGCCCTAAAATGCGACAAGATGCGGACAATATACGGAAGAAGCTGGATTACTGAAAAGATTTTGGGTCTTAAATTCAAAATATCGATATTTTCCTTTTTTCAAACTAATACTAAAGCGGCGGAGATTTTATACGCACGCGCGAGAGACTACATGACGGAAGGCATGGGAGGGAAAAACCCGAGTAGCCGCGGCGCGCCAAATAAAATTATATTCGATCTGTACAGCGGCACCGGAACTATAGCCCAGATAATGGCTCCCGTCGCAAAAAAAGTCATAGGCATTGAAATCGTCGGGGAGGCGGTGGAGGCGGCAAGAGAAAACGCCGCGGCGAATGGGCTTAAGAATTGCGAATTTATAGCCGGGGACGTGCTTAAAGTCTTAGACGAGATAGAAGAAAAACCGGACGTCATAGCGCTAGATCCCCCGAGGGCGGGAATACATCCAAAAGCCATAAAAAAAATAATAGACCGCGGCGCGAAAAAAATCATATACATATCATGCAATCCAATAAGTTTTGCAAGGGATTTGGCCATATTTGCCCAAAGCGGATATCGCCTGGACAGGGTGTCAAACGTCGATATGTTTCCGATGGGAGAGAACGTGGAGACGGTGTGTTTATTGTCCAAACTCAATGTCATGAGCATATAGAAGTCGAACTTACGATGAACGAGATGGACTGACGGCGGCACTTGAAAGAGCAAAGCTCGACGATAATGAGGCGTGGGAGGCCTGTACGATAATTTTGAAAAATATGTCCATAAGCGCGCGTGGATGTGTTTGAAAAAGCTCATTGTGTCCGAAAACCGAAAAGCGGTTTGTGGAAATATCGAATACTATTACATCCACCATTGAAGATATGTTAATGGAAATAAATCCGCCCTCATATACCGGCAAGAATGACAGGGATTATAAGGTAAAATATGAAGGGTATAAAGAAGATCGCCTGAAAGCAAAGCGAAATAAAGAAAAAGGGAAAAAGGCGCCGAATATAATCCGCCATCTTCAATATTTTGAACATGGATTTCTCCATAATATAAGTGAAACTAAAAGTTTTACACATGTTAAGGAGGATTTTTTATGACAGATGAAAGCAGAAGCAAGGTGCCGTTGAGTGTATGACGATCTTCACGAGGTGCTTGAGCTGTACGAGGAGACGGAACATTTTGCTAAAGGCTGCGAGATGCCTGGAGTAGTCGGGAGATGGTTGAAATTAAATCCATCTCTTTTATTTTTTGACGCAGCATTTGACCTGATGGAAGCGGCACTGGAATCTTATCGGAGAATCTGCTCGGGATCGACCTTTGTAAAGCTCGCCTGTTATCCTGATCAGGATATGCTGGACGCAAGAGGAAAATACTTCCGGTATATCAATGAAAAGTACAGCGGCGGGGATGTTCCCGATATTGAAGTAAGAGCTTTTCAGGCTGAACTGCTAAGAACTCTTGGGAGGGAAAGGAATATGAAACTGTATTGCATGTCGGATATTCACGGATGTCTT
>CAZTVO010000047.1:0-15549 GCA_964617075.1 uncultured Jutongia sp. | reverse complement strand
ATCCCGGATAATTGGCCATAACAAGATTTCTCGCATTTACTATCGGATACACGTCATAATCGAGCATCTCGGCTATTATCGCCGAGTATATGCCCATGCCCGACATCTCTGTAAGATACTCGGCGTTTATGCAGAAAACGTAGCGGTTTTCGATGCCGTTTCTCCATATGATGGCGGGAAGGGCCTCATTTTTTATCTTGCCCATGGTAAATTTGGCTCCATCTTTAAGCATGCCCATCATGTACGTCTTTGTTCCCGATCCTGTCACATACCATGGAATTTCCAAATCAAAATCCTGCCTCTTTTCTTCTTCTTCCTTGTCGGCAGGCTCATATATGGCCTCCCCTCCCAGCAAAAAGCCGCCGAATAAATGCACGCCCTTAAGCTCCACATCCTGGGAATATACGCTGTATATTCCCAAAATTCTTTGAAGCTGCCTGTTCCTTGTAATGATTTCCTTGTCCGGCAGCCTCGCGAATATCAGGTTCGCTCCCTTGTCGATAAGCCTGTCCAAATATACGACGTCCCTTTGTCTGATCGCCGCCCCGTCTATGACGACTGCAAGAGGAGGATGATTGGCCGATATCATGCATTCCTTTAACGACTTGTAGCATACCAGCTCCCTTTTGCTGTACGTGCACCACCATGACAGGACCTTTCCGACGTTGTCCAAATCAACGTCTCCGATATATATCATGTATTCTTTAAGAGCGCGCACCACGTCCATGGAATGGCCCTGGCCGGCTACATACATATCGGACTTGTCTACGCCCGCATCCGTAGCCTCATCGTACTCGTTCACGCCGAATTCATTTAACGCGTTTTTCATCACGCCTATGAACTGGAACATAAACAGTAATATGGCCTCATTATTGCAATTGTAATATAATTCCTGCGCGATACCATATGCCTTCCCCTCAATGCAAAATCCAGTTTTTGGTATTATAGCCATAGTCTATCGAAAAATCAAACAGCCTGTAGGGATTCTGCTCCACAACAAAGCATATGAAATCTTTCGATTCATAATAAACCTGCATCTCCCTGCCATAAAGCTTTTGAAATTCCAATGCCCAATAGTACATCCTAGACATTGTCATCCACCTGTACTCTCCCTCGTACACCCCAAGTCCGTTTACGAAAAGCAGGGGATTGGACGCGCCGTTCACGGATACGTACTGCCCGCTCTTGTCATACGGCATAGTGTAGTCAATAGGCCTTTTTTCTATAAAGAAATATACCTTCTTGGTCGGTATGGTGAGTCGATCCTCGTATTTGTCGCCCTCCATCTCCCTTAAAAACCTTATTATTTCATAGTGGTACCCATACTCCTCCACCATGTGCATCTCGTCGTTCGCGGAGCATATCGTATACGTTTCCCGTGGATTTTCACTGATGATGTTTGTGAGGCACGTAATAGACCCGTTCGTCTCCAAAGGGTCTGACTCATACGGCTCCTTCACATACCCATACGACACAATGACAGCCGCAATCGCGGCCGACGCAGCAAAAGACGCAAAATTTATAAATATCTTATGCTTTAAAAATCCCAATATAAGATAGAGGGGGGCGTCAAGCATATACGCTATCGGTATCGTCAACAAATACGCTATGTAAATGCCTATTCTGTTCAAGTCCATGATGGCCGGAATGCCAAGCTGCGACGCGCACATGACGCAAAAATGCAGGAAAATGCAGACGCCCGACGAAATGATGCGCGCGGGATAGTCCTTATCCCTACCTAAAAACAAAACAAGCGCGAGAAGCATGGTCAGCCACACGCTCATATATATTATTTCCTTTATGCCGTCCGGAGCGTCAAATAAGACATAATCAAACAAATTCCCCCTAAAATACCCATCCAGGACTTTTACCCTTTTATACACGCCCTCCGCTATAGAATAGGCTTTGTTTAAAACCATTCTTGAAAGTGCCTCAAAATCGGGCGTCCCCGCGCCGCCCCCGTCCTTGGCCGCCTCGCTTGACGCCACGCCGGCTCCATTCGCCGCGCCTATGTTTCTGGCCACGTCGCCCGACGCCGCGCTCCCGGCGTCCTCTTCCGAAACGTCTCCGCCTTTGTCCTGCCCTCCGTCTTCCTGCCCTCCGCCGGAAATGATGCTCATTCCCCACATCAGCGATCCCTGAAGGGGAGTGCCGCCTATGTATGAGACCGCCATGGGAAGCACGGCAATGACAACGCTTGCCACTCCCGCAAGCATAACGCGCCCGAAATATTTTTTCCTAAAAAGCCTGAAGAAATATCCTCCCGCTATTCCAATGCAGAACAGCCCCGCTATCATTGTATCATAAAAATGCACAGCCAAAGTCAACGAAAAGCACATGGCAAACAATGAAAGGAACAGATTGCTCCTGACTCTCCACAGTTTCGCGACGGCGCCGCCGAACCTCGCGACGCGCGCCGCAAAGGCGCTCCCGGCAATTTTTGACCTGCATTCGATGACCGCGTCCGCCGCGAATTTTTTTAGAGACGCCGCCTTTATCATAAAGTTCTTTGTCAGCGTCCTTACGTATCCTTTTTTTAGCTTCTCGCCGTTCTTAACGCCGCTGTCTGCCGCGTCTTCCTCGTTTATCTCACCTTTCTCGTTTTTCCAGTTTTCGCCGTCCTCATCGACACGCCGCTCCGACGCGCCCTCCTCGTAAGCGCCCCCTGGCGGCGCCAAATCCTCTTTATCTTCAACGGGCGAATTCAAATCCTTAAAATCAGCCGCGCCCGCATCGGCGGCGCCGTCCCCGTCGCCGTATATATCCATTAAATCCCGCACGGCACCAAGGCTTTCCCTTATAAGGTCGGCGTCCAGCGATTTGTCCTCCAAAAAGCTCATGTGGACGTACATATCGCCGTCATCCTCGTCGGGTTCGTGCGTCAGGCTCAAATCTGAAGGCCTTGCATTTTCGTCTCCTCCGAACTTTGCTTCTTCTTTTCTTTTTGCCTTTATGTCCGCCGTCTTTTTTCCCGCGCGAGCCGACTTTTTTTCCGCGCGTGTCTCTTTCCTTTCCGCGCGTGCCGACTTTTTTTCCGCGCGTGTCTCCTTTTTTGCGGCGCGTTTTTCCTTTTTCCTTAATTTCCTCTCTTTTCTCGTCTCCTTCGGCTCCGCTAGAATTTCGGCCTTCCTTTCCTCAAAAAATCTATATATGAAATATATAGACGGAAGAATGAAAATCATCCCAAACTCCTGCGGCAGCGACCATGTATACCTTTCATATGTGCTGATTGAGTAAAATCCGCCCGCTATGTAAATGGATACGGCCATGTACGGAGCAAACTTTGACTTTAAGCACCCCCTCAGGAACGCAAGCGTCGCAAGACATATGAAAAGAGTCTGCACAACTCCGAAAAGCCTTAAAATAACAAATGTTCTTACGCCGAACACGGCATGGATGTAATATACGATGCAATGATACCCAAAAGGATATATTCCGTCCACGAATATATTGTTCTTGCTCATCTCATTGATCCAGAAATTGTGCAGCGGAAGATCGGTGGCCTTATATCCGTACGCGCGGAGCGCGTCCGTGCCATATATATACAACACAAGCCCTGCCACGAAAAAAACGCACGCAATTTCAACGAAAGAAGATGACACAAATTTTAAAAAATGGCGAAAAAGGCCTTTCACGCCCTTTAATGCCCTTTTTACGATTTTTCCAACGATAAGCCGCGGTCCCGCGGTTCCCTTTATGAAATAGGCAAACGACTTTATGGCGCCCTTAACGCCCGATACCGGCTTTAGCCTATACACCCTGACGGCGGCAAGAAAGGCGGGCACAACGGAAAAAACAATCAGGGTAAATCTGTTCGAAATATGCAGTATTTGAAGAAACAGCACAATGTTTATGATATAAAAATTTCCTATCGTCAAGTATATCATAAACCTTGCCTGAAAAGTTTCCGACTTGAATTTAGGGTAAAAAATAAGAGCCGGGAGAAAAACCGATATGCATGAATATATGAGAAACAGGCCCGTTAATTGAATTATAGTCAATAACTGCATCGGCATTGTTCCTGCGCCCCCATTCGTTCATCTCTCCATGCGTCAGCTAAAAATCCTTATGAGCTCCAGAGTTTCCTTATCTATGACTACGTTCGACGCCTTAAGCTGGTCAAGCGCTTCAAAAAATTTCGTCCTGTCGCCCACCGTAAAATAAAGCTTCAGCCTGCATGTATATGTGGAAAGCTCGTTAGGATAAAGCTCCATGCTTCTTATGCACCATTTCTCCATGCGCTCATATTCCTTTATGTTCAAAAGCCTCAGACATACCCACTCAAGATATTCCGCCGTCAGCTTCTCCTTGTCGCCGGCGTATATAAACTCGACAGCGTCCTCCATCATGTCCACGTAAGTTTTCTGCTCCATGTCATGAAACACGTTCTGCGCGAGTATGCCGTTCATGTATTCTATAAGTTCGGACGCGTACTCAAGCGAACGCCCGTCGCCGCTGTTCATCAAATTATACAGTTCCTGGGATCTTTGCCTAAAGTCGTTAAGCTCGTCCCTAAGCACCGACGCCGCGTAATGGGCGGTTTCCGTGTCCTCGCTGTTTAAAGCGAGCGAAATGGACGCCAGGGAATTATGGACGTTGCCCCTGACGACGTTCATAACCAGATTCCTTAGGCTTTCCTTGTCGCTTATAGCGAGAGCCTCCTCAATAGGCACAATGTTGCCCTCGCGCTCGGTATCCGCCCTTTCGTTTACCTTCACCCTGTCCTTGCTAAATATTACATCCTCAAGGTCGACGTTTTGCCTGAAAAATATCCTGTGCAGGATTTCCCCCACAAAAAAGAACATCGGCCCTACTATGGGACACATAAGCATTACAAGCGTCTTCAATACATACGCCGCCTGACTGTCCTTTCCGTCGTCAGTCTTTTTTATTGCCGCGTGGCCGACATTCCATATCAAATAAACGATAGATATAAGAGTGTTTATGACTAGGACGGCCACAAACGCCATATCGACCATGTCGGGAAAGTTCATACGGCTACATCCTCCTCAATACGACACATAAAGCCCTTCTCGGCAAAACGCCGCCTTACAAACTCCGCGTCGGAAGTGCTTGTATTTGAAAGCAGGGCGTAGAGCTGACCGTCCTCCAATTTTCCAAGGTAGTCGGTTTGGCGCACAAGCGAGCTTAACGCCGCGCTTGCCTCCGACATCTGCATGCCTGGCATTGAAATGGAAATAAGAGTACATTCCGTAAGATTTTTGCTCCTCGCGTTCAAATACGCCCTCACAAGAGACGTAAAAGCCTCCTCGTCCAGTATCCTCGTGCCATGTATGTAGCGCTGCTGCTCAAGAGCGGACATGTACCTCGTCGCCCTAAGAACCGCGTTTTGGATTAAATATCCGATAATCGTAAGGAGATTGGCCTGTCCCAGAGTCATCCTCTCCCACGGTATGCCCCACACCATGAGTATAAGCTGCATTTCATCGCCGGAGTATATGGCGTTTGCCATGAGCGGATAACGTTCGTCCATATTTTTGTTGATGTACACTTTGTTTTCCGCCATGCTTTCGTACATCGCGCCCATGTCGCGATAATTTATTGAATTGCCAAGGCTGCGGCCCTTCGCGGACGTCGCTGAAAAAAGCCTCGCGTACGAACGGTTCGCCACCATGTAGATGGCCACGTCGTCGCTGCCCATAAGCTTTGAAAGCACCTCCGCGGCGTAGAATATGACCTCTTCGGGCTCATATTTGTCAAGTCCCGACGTAACCTCATATATCTTGCCTAAGCTGTCGTTCTGATTGACAAGCTGATCCGACAATATCTCCTTTACCTTTACGTTGCTTACGTTGATGTCGGAAATATCGTCAAGCTGCCCCGACAGATACCTCACCTCATGTTCTTCCTCGTCCTTTATCATCCTAAGCTGGTCGCGCATGTACCCGACCAAAAGTCCCAAAATCATAAGCTGCGCAATCCAGACGTACGTGTTGTAGTCAAGCAGCACGTCAAATCCGCTTCTGGCGTACATCTGTCTGAAACAATATCCGGACACGGCAAGCAGCGAAGAAAATATCGCCTGCTGCTGGCCGTAGACGATTGCGAACAGCAATACGTAGAGCAGATAAAAATCTATATTCGCGAAATATCTGTTTCCGACGGCACGGTTGTTCAGCATGAAAAACGGCATGAAGCATATGATATTTTCTATAAACGGTATGGCCGCGAGTATAAAACCCTTGGTCCTGTACTTAAGCCTGTCGAAAAAGCTTCTCGACTCCTCGTCAAGCCTGCTGAACTTTTCGGCATTTTTCTTCAAATACTTGGCAAGCTCGGGAATGGCCTCTTGGGGCGTATGCCTTATCTGTATGCCGAACTCGCCCGCAAAACGTTCGTTTGAAAGAATCACGCCCTCCTTTTTTTCGGACTTGTCCTCCGCAATTTTTACCTTTCCCTCGCCAAGACATCTTTGTATTATGCCCGCGATCTCCATCTCGTCTATAGGCTCCGAGGACGAAATGTGGTAAAGAGAGTAATCGTGCCTTTTTGTGCTTACCATCTTGTATATGAACTCTATTGCGTCCGAAACGTATAGCACGCTGTTTCTGCGTCCCCTGCGAACCGATATCTCGCCGGCGTCAATGGCCGCCATGCAAAAGTCTGCGCATATCTTGTCCATTTCAATAGGTTCTTCCGGAATGCCGTACATATGGTCAAGCCTTAGGGCGACTATGTCGGAGTTAAGCATCTTCTGATAATTCATACACATTTCCTCGCCTATCGCGAGGGCCTGCCCTTTTTGATCGTACGCGGCACACGGCTCGTCCTCGTCCACGTTTTCGGAATAAGCTTTTTGAAACACCTCTTCGGACGACAAAAAGATGAACCTGCCCTTCCCTATGGCCGCGAAAGCCATAAGTACGTTCATTAAGCTGGATGAAAACTTGACCGCGGTATTCTGGCTTTCCTTCCACACGAAGTTTACGTCGTACGCACCCAAGAAAATAGTCACATCCGGCTTTACGCTTTCAAACACTTCCCTGATGCATACGTTTTCATAATCGAAATGGTAGGATTCAAAAACCTTACGTATGCTGTACCCCTGCCTCTTCTCCTCGGTAAGAACGTACGCTTTGTGGCCTTCTTTTACGAGTTTGTTGACAAGAAGGCGCATAAAGCCGCTCACGCCGCCTACAAGCAATATATCCATAATGACCCCTTCTCCCAATGGTGCAGCCCGTCCGCCTACGTCTCTATGCCCTTTTCTTCCAGCTGCCTCAAAAAAAGACGCACATCCGAATACGCGTCCTCTTCGGATATCTCATAATCAACGCTCATTTTGGCGGCAATCTCGGCCTCGCTCATTCCTTCGGCGCGCTTCTCCCATATATACGCGCCTCCTTCGTTTACGACAAGGGGAGCCCTATATGGAAATCCATCCTGCAGCGTGTCTATGATAAAATAGCTGCCGGCAGCCTTTCTTAGCAAATACCTTCCGCTTTCTTCAACACTCATAGCGTCTCCTCTCCGCGCGTCCCGCAAAACCGGACGGCGATAGAAGGCCAACCAAATCTAACTATAAATTTATCATTTTACGACATTGACGTCAAATACAAAGACCGAAACCGAATTGGCGGGCAGGCTTACCCTAAAGCCCTCGTCCTCCACCTTTATGACGCTTGTCACAGGCTTTACCCGCTCGTCGCCTTTTGTATTTACGTTTGCTTTGTGTACAAGCGAGCGGTCGGCGGTCAAAACCGTCATTTTCGCGTCGCCGGCGCGGCCGCCGCACCCATCTACCGCTATGTCCAGACGCCTAGGCATATCTGAGGCGTTCACAAGCTTTACGTAAATGTGGCTGCCGTCCTTCGTGGCCGAATTGTAAATATGCCTGTTGTACGGCTCAAGCTTATATTCAAGAGTCCTGCTGCAGAATCCGCCGCCCGAATACGAACATGATATATGCCTGCCGTCCTTTCCGCCGTAATTGACGCGAAAAGTATAAACCACGCCGTCTTTTATTTCCTCATAGCCGCATCCGCGCAAATTGCCAGCGGCCTCGCTTGACGAATAGTCGCCCATGCGGTACCCCTCAAGCCCCCGCTTAAAGACGCGAAGTCCGGTAACGGAGCCGCCAAGCCCCACCACGTACTCTAAAACATCTTTTTTATCGCGCTCCTCCATCTGCGTAAGACCTACTCCAATATAAAACCCGTCGCCGCCTCCCATGCGCGCGGCCTTTACCTCAAGAGTATAGTCGCTCCATTCGTCGTTTTCCATATAGATGCCGTTTAAGCCGTCCGCCCCGGGCAGAAGGACAAGGCCGTCCGCCCGCGCCTCGTATCCAATTGCGTCCGACATGGTCCGCCACGCGGACATATCAGGGTTTCCACCCGTAAAATTCTGCGAAAACAGCGCTTCGCCGTCCCTATTCGAAACCACTCTTACTTCTTTAAGCAATATCTCAGATCCGCCCGCCGCGATTTCGATGCCTCCACGCGGACGCAAAAGAGTCTTTTCGCCTTTTTCGTAAAAGGTAAAAGAGGTCTCAAGAGCCTTTTTCCCTATATTTCCCGCAAACATCTGCTGCACGAAATAACTCGGCGTGCGCCAGGAAAGATCTCCGTCGAACCATATCAGATCCGGCGTCCAGCGATACGCTCCGTCGCTTAATGTTTTATTAAAGAGGGGCGCCATGGACGCAAGCCTGACTACGTCGGAGTTGTTTTCAAATCCGGTCATGACGGCCGCCTCCGCTATCGCTCCCGCGAGCGTATTCTTGTCGGTGGAGGCGTACTCGCCCACAAACACTTTAGACGTGGCGTCTTCGTCAAGCGCGCCGTCCGCGCCATACGCGCGAAAATAATAATTGTATCTGTCGGCATTTTCAAGGAGATATTCATTTGAGCGATAGTAATGCTCGTCCGCTATCGTCTCCATGTAGTCATTTTCATGCTCGTACCATACCGCCTCATCCTCAAAGCTTTTTTCGCCGTCGGTAAACTCCATCACGGCCTTGCCGCCCTTTAAATTGCCGCTAAGGAAGCTCCATCCGTTCTTGTAGGCGTCGTCGTCCGCCTGTGCGCCCACGGTAGATATGACCGTCAAATCGTATCCGGGATATTTTTCCTCCATATGCGTGTCGATCGCGTGTTTAAACGCCTCAAAACACGCATAAAACTCCTCGCCCCAATTTTCGTTGCCAACGCCCAGAAAATGAAGGGGAAAAGGCTTTTCATGGCCCATGCTCCGCCGCAGCATGGCCCATTCGTTATTTTCAAAGTCGTCGCTTATGGCAAAATCAATCAAGTCGATAAAATTGCCTATATACTTCTCCCTTAAGTCCGCTCCCGCCGGGTTTACGTAATCCGAACGCGCCTGGCACAGCACTCCGCAGGCCATGACCGGGAGCGGCATGGCCCCCAAATCCTCGGCCAGCTGGAAATACTCCATATACCCAAGGCCGAGCGTCATCATATATCCCCATACGTTGTAGTTTTCCTTGCGGCGCTCCACGCAGCCCACGGAATCCTTCCAGTCGTATACATTTTCCCATATATAAGAACCCTCGGAAATGCATCCGCCAGGAAAACGCAGAAAAGAAGGATGAAGATCCATCATCGCTTCCACAAGGTCGCGCCTAAGCCTGTAGTTGGGATTGGAAAGATAATTCTCATGCGCCGTTTCTGATCTTTCCTCAACGTCCGCTCCCCACACGTCGGCAGGCATAAGAGAAACCATGTCGATGGATGCGTCTCCCTTGAATGAGATTTTAAGCTGGGCGTAACCTGTACGAGAAGCTTTTATCGCGATTATAGGATCTCCGCCATATTTTTTCCATTCGCGGGATTTTACAAAAACAGCCGCCTTGGCGCTCACGGCACATCCGCCCTCGTCGACCAAAGACGCCTCAATCCAGGCGCCGCCCTCTCCCTCGGCCTTGGCCCATATCGAAAAGTTGTATTCCACGCCCTCTTTGACGTACATCGACAGCTTTTCATTGCCGTCGCAAAATCCCCTGTTGTATATGGAGGCTCCATCCGAAACCGTGACATAATACTCGTTTACGTCCGGCCGCTCAATGCCTAAATGCTCATTAAGCCCCCCTTTATTCTTCACGGCCACCCTGTCAATATCCCCAAACCAGTACTTTAACGGCTCGTGCCTTCGTCCGCGCGACCTGCCGTCAGCTCCGGACGACGCGTCGTACACATTGTATTCGAACGCCTCAAACGAGCGGTTAGAGACAAGCTCGGCGTATATGCCGCCATCGGCGGCATTATTTATATCCTCGTAAAAAAGCCCGTAAAGAACGTCGCTTACATCCGCGCCCTCACGATCCGCGTGAATGGTCATGCCATATGGCGCGATGTGACGAGGAATAACGTTTACGTAAAAGTCGACGCTTCTTGACGCGCCTCCCGCCGCAACCGTCGCGGAAAGCCCTACATACCTAGGTTCGTCTATATGCCCTATATGGCCGTCTGATGAAAGCGCCTCCTCGTCTTTTGAACGCCATATTACGGCTGCCCTGCCTCCCATGTAGCTCGCAGGCAGCCTGAGGTCGTCCGCGATTATATTGTCGGGTGCCTCAAGGTACCTGTCGCATACCATGTCTACAATTTCATCCTCGGACAGGCATTCGCACACGAGCGAAACAACCTCATCCTCGGACAGTGCCCTTTTATAAATCCTAAAATCGGCAATGGCGGCGTTTAAGTCTGAATCCGCAGAAAATTGCGAATGGCCTATATAATTTTCGACGTAGCTGCCTTCTTTGGAAAAAGTGTCGAACCACTCCCTTAAAAGCTTATAATTGCCGCTAGACGTCTGGCTTATGGAACCGTCGGCCGTCAAAACGCCGTCCACATAGACGACCGGCCCCGCGCTGCCAAGAGCTCCGCCTTTCGTGGCGCGCGCCACGACTGCCACATGCGTCCACACGCCTTCCTCAAACGACCTGCACGGATCCGCCAAAAGATCGGATCCCAAAAAACAGCTTGCCCTCAAATTTCTTGTCAGAAAGAAATAAGGCCCCTTTTCCGATTTTCCAAAATCAAAAATCCTCTCCCAGACATTGTCCGCCTTGCCAAGATTCATCCAAAACGCCACGCTTATGCCGTCGTTATCGCCTACGTCCATGAACATGTCTTTGGGAAGCTTTAGGTAGGATCCGCCAAAAGTCCCGCCGCCGTCTATGCATACGGCCTTTCTCCCAAACACTTCCTTTATGACGGGAGGATTTGTTCCGCAGGCAGAGGCGTCGTTTCCATTTCCCGAACTGTCCCTGCCGACGGCAGCGCCGTCATCGAACCGGTACCATGCAATCATGCCCTCGCTAATGTCCATCACGCATCTCCTTTTTAATCATTTGCCTTAAGGTAATGTATCATTTGCCCTAAGGCAATATGTCATTTGCCCTAAGGCAATATGTCATTTGCCCTAAGGCAATATGTTATTTGCCATAAGGCAATATGTCATTTGCCATAAGGCAATATATTATTTGCCCCAAGGCAATATGTTATTTGCCATAAGGCAATATGTCATTTGCCATAAGGCAACATGTTATTTGCCCATCAGTAAATGTTTAGCCTTATTAAAACGTCAAATATCCTGCCGTCCGCGCTCCTTTGACGGTAAAGCGCCGCCGACCTCGCAAGTCCGATCCTTGTCCTTAAGCTTTTCTTCCCGTCTAAAAACGCGTCCAAAAGCCTTTTTCTTTGCAGAACTTCTCCCGCGTTCGCGCACGAGCCCGGGGCGCTCCTCAACTCAAGCTCCTCTCCAAATATTTTCTTAAATTCAGCCGCCTGCCTGCTTGAAAGGCGGCACGCGTCCTTGAATCTGCCTATCCTGTACTTAAATTCCTCAAGCCTGTCCGTATTCCTGCCAACGGCATTGTCTCCATGCTGACGATACAGCATGTAGGACTTTTCGTCGTAAAAGACGGAGCCGAAGCATGAAGCCGTAAGATAAAGCCACCTGTCATGCATCACGGCGTGCTCCGGCTCCTTTTTTATGACAAGCCGCCTAAGCTCGCCGTTAAACACCGCGGTGCATCCGGTAACTATATTTTCTATAAGAGCGTTCCCAAATCCCGGCCTGATGTCGGGATCTTTGATGTTTGACTCAATTTCATCTAGATTTTCATCCACAAGCGTAGGCCGGCAGCAGTAAAGCAGCGGCAGGCCGGCACCCAAACCGCGCGACGCCTCTTCAAGCCTAGCCACTCCCGCCCTCATTTTTCCGCTAAGCCAGTAATCGTCCTGATCGGCCAGCGCAAAATAGTCGGCGTCCTCATCCGCGCGGCGCATCAGATCGAAAAAACTCGCGATCACGCCTACATTGCCGCCTCGATACCAGCTTACCCTGTCTGGAAACTTCAATGAATACTCATTTAATATATCCTCGACGCCGTCGTCAGAGCCGTCGTCCCGAATCAGCAGTTTAAAATCCGCAACGCCCGCGGTCTCGCAGTCCTGGGCAAGTATGGAGTCAAGCTGCTGTCTTATAAATCTGCGTCCGTTATAGGACGACATCAGAATTTGAATCTTTTTCACGTACTTTCGCGCTCCCCGCGCACACAAGCCGCCGTAAGAAGCCGCTTTGTTTAATTGTAAACATTGGCGCAATCAATGTCAACCGCGCGAAAAAACTTTAAATTTATAGTATAAAACTCTCACGGCGGCCCGTTTTGTATTGTCTATTTTAAATTTTCGTGTATAATGTCAATGTGGCGCGCCGGATCTAGGCCATACGCTTCGGCGGACGTTAAAAAAACGCAAAAGAAAAATGCGTCCAGTTGCTGGGCGCATCTCCTTTTAAATGCCGCAGTCGGCGTACGGACCAACAATACGGCTGCATGCACCACGCCCGCGCCGCCCGCTTCAGTCTCGCACAGCGAGTGTACGGCCAAGCCGTGCGGCTTCGCCTGCGGCCATGCGTGTCGCATGCAATAGGCAAATAATACTGCCATAATTATTATCAATAATACAGTATCGACGGATGTACATCCGTAAACACTTTACTATTGATTACTATATCGGAGATATTCTAACATATTTTTACTCCTTTTGCATCAATTTCAAAAAATTTTTTGTGCATGAATGGCCTACAAAACTAAATTCTAATTGTGGCGCCGCGTAGGCTAAAAGCCGTGTGGAGAAGACTCAAAATGACTACAAATCCAAATAAAATCTGCTTTATAATATGCTGCAGCAATGAAGAATATCTTTCAGAGTCCATATTGTACATACGTCGGCTTTTTATTCCCGACGGATATGACATCGACATAATAAGCATATCGCAGGCCGAATCCATGACGGACGGATATCAGGCGGGAATGGACGAAAGCGACGCCAAATATAAAATTTACATGCATCAGGACGTATTCATAATTAACCGCAGCTTTCTTCCGGATACGTTAAACATATTCATCAAAAATCCAGATATTGGCATGATCGGCATGGTAGGATCGACAAAGCTGCCGCCAAACGCGGTCATGTGGGACGCCAAGACGAGAGTAGGCGCGCTTAGAAGCTGCGTTTTAAATACTGTCGACGACTATTTCGACGTCCCATGCGACAGGGACGCTTCGTATGTCGAGGCAATAGACGGGCTTCTTATGATGACGCAGTACGACGTCCCTTGGAGAACCGACTTATTTAAGGGATTTGACTTTTACGACGTGTCTCAATCATTCGAATTTAGGCGCAGGGGATACAAGGTAGCCGTCCCGCGCCAAAAGACGCCTTGGACGCTTCACGACTGCGGCTTTATGAATATGAGTGGATACGAGAAAAGCCGTCTGGCTTTCATAAATGAATACAAGGGCGAATGGTAAAAAGGGGATGACGTCTATGGACGGCGGAATGGACGCGCGTACGGCGCTTCGTGAGCTTGTTGAAGCCGGGGACTTTGACGCGGCGCGCGAAATAGCTTTCAAATATATCGAAAGATGTCAAAACGACGAGGACTTTGTAATTTTGTTCATCCTGCTTAAAATACGCGACGCTGAAATAGCGGCGGGGGAGAGCGACATTTTCTCCTCTCCCGTCGGCCATTCGCCGCGCGCGCTGATCGGCCATTACACGCGCATAAAATTTTACTTGCGCCGTTATGAATACGACATGCCCGATTTCGTGCTGGATGAAGCGTTTAACTATTTTTTGGAAAATAAAGTGTCGGTAAATGCCCTGTACCGCATCGCGGACTTCGCGTGCGTGGACAAGGCGAAAGTGTACGGGCGCCTCGCCGGCGCGTTTAGAAGCGCCGGCATGGAAGATTTGGCGCGGGCGCTCGACAGCATATAGAAAGGCATTAGGTTTAAAATGAAGATACTGTTCCCTCATTGGAAAAGCTTCGGCGCGGAAGACATAACACAGGCGTTTGCGGCGCTTGGCCACGACGTGGTTCCGTATGAAAATGAACCGAAAAACTACCGCATCGATCCAAAATACAAATCGGAATTGAAAAGCTTCATCCGCTTAAAAAAAATAGATCTGGTTTTTACGTCGAACTATTTCCCGGTAATTTCCGACGCATGCCGCGACGCGGACATAAAATACATATCATGGTGCTACGACAGCCCTCTCATACTCACGTACTCCAATACAATATTTAATAAATGCAACAGGGTGTTTATATTCGACTCGCAGATGGTTTGCGACCTTAGAGGCGCCGGCGTAAAAAACGTATGGTACATGCCCCTGGCTGTGAACGCGAAACGCCTGGAAAAGATGAAGGCCACGCCGGAACAAAGAAAAATCGTGGAGGCGGACGTGTCGTTTGTCGGCTCCATGTATACCGAGAAACATACGCTTTACGACAGAATGGACAAGCTGGATGAACATACGCGCGGCTATCTTGAGGGCGTTATGGCGTCGCAGCGCCTGGTATATGGATGCTCTTTTATAGAAGAAGCCCTCACTCCGGACGTCATAAAAAAAATGCAAGAAGCCATGCCGCTGGAAACGCACAAGGACGGCTTCGAAACATTGGCTTACACGTACGCTCAGTATTTCCTCTACAGAAAAATATCACAAACGGAACGGACTGAAATCATATCGGAAATAAGCAGCCTGCTTTCCAAAACCGATATCCGCGACGGCACGTCAAAAAGGCCCGCCATGCCATTCAAACTATATACGCCCTCTCCCACGCCCTTTCTTGCGGATGCGCAAAATATGGGAACAGTTCATTATATGGATGAAATGCCTCTCGTATTCCAAAACAGCAGGATAAATTTAAATATTACTTTAAGAAGCATAAAAAACGGCATACCGCTGCGCGCGATGGATATAATGGGCGCCGGCGGGTTTCTTCTGACTAATTGGCAAAACGACTTTGGATCGCACTTTGTAGACGGTGAAGACTTCGTAAGCTTTTCAGACAAACATGACTTATGTGACAAGATTGAATACTATCTTTCGCATGAGGAGGAAAGGAAAAAAATAGCGCAAAACGGGTGCAGAAAAACTCGCGCCTGCCACACGTATGAAAAAAGGCTGTCTCAGATGCTTGAACTGGCGTAGCGCCGGCTCTTCGCGGCGTCGGCGGCACGGCAAAAGGCCGGGAAGAAAAAAGCTT
>CAZTVO010000046.1:0-15572 GCA_964617075.1 uncultured Jutongia sp. | reverse complement strand
GCGAATGAAGTGCAGATGGCGGTGGATCACGCGAGCAAAATGGTGCGCATAGCGAGAAAGAAGCTTGCCAATCTGAAGAAGGAAGTCCTTATGGACAGCGACGGAAAAAACGATGAGGTTTTTGTAAAGAGGAAGAAGAGGTACAAGGATGCCCATCGCAGGGATGAAAACCAGGATCTTTTGGAAGCGGATATGAAATACCTGAAAGAAAAACTGGAATACATGAAAAGCAAGAACGCGAACGCGTCCGCGTCCGCGCAGGCCAGAAGCGTAAGCTCCGCGGCCCAGTTAAACGCCGCGGTTAAAAGGGAATCTATAAAGGAAAGTCTTGAAGAGATAATCACGAATGGAGCGATGACGGACGAGGCTGTCGCGATGGCAAACGCGCAGGCCATGGCCGCGCAGGCTTCTTCCGGCGGCGGGTCGGCTTTGCCGACGGGGGCCGCGGTTGAAGCGGTTTCGGCCGCGAGCATGGCCTCAGCGGGTTCTGTTCCTACGGGCGGCGGGTTTAGCGCCATGGCGTAGAGACGGTTCCGCGTTTGAAAGTTTAATGAAAGGCCCGCGTTTCCGTTTTGGGAATGCGGGCTGTTTTTATGATAAAATACATATATTAAACAGTCTTATTGCATGAAAAAGGCACCATATACATAAATATATGCACAATTTCATGCAAAAAAATAGTGCAAATATTGCATATAGGCTTTGACATCAAGACGAAAAAAAGCGCGACACGCTGATTTTTGTACGGCCGCGCCAATCAGAAAATGGAGGGAAACGCAAATGAAGAAAATAATCAGCACGGACAAGGCGCCGGCGGCAATCGGACCTTATTCGCAGGCGGTAGAGGTTGGCGGAATGATTTATACGTCGGGCGTGATACCCGTGGATCCAACGACGGGCCGCATAGCGGGATCATCCGCCGGGGAGCAGGCGGAACGCGCCCTGTTAAATTTAAAAAATCTGCTTGAGGCGGCAGGGTCGTCCATGGAGAATGTGGTCAAGACTGTCTTATTCATAAAGGATATGGAAGATTTTTCAAATATAAATGAGTTTTACGCCAAATATTTCAACGAGCCCTACCCCGCGAGATCGTGCGTTGAGGTCGCAAGGCTGCCAAAGGACGTTCTTATAGAAATAGAGGCGATTGCCGCAAAGAATTAGCGCGGATTCCTGCAAACGTTTTCACATTTTTCCGTTGCAATAAAAACTAAAATGAATTATCATTACAGGCATTGCAGCGGCTTAAAGGCTTAAATGTGAAAAATTTGGAAGGAGCGTGTTTTTATGGCAAATCATTTCATTAAAAGGGCGGCGGCTTTGGCGGCTGCTGCTGTTTTAACGGCCGGTACGGCGGTTGGATGCGGAAATTCGGACGGCGCGTCCTCAGCGGGTTCGTCCGGATCGGATGATGGAAAGATTACAATTACTAATGTTTCCTATGATCCGACCAGAGAGCTTTACAGTTCATATAACGAACTTTTCGCGAAGCACTATAAGGAAGAAACCGGTAAAGAGATTGAAATTGTGCAGTCGCACGGCGGCTCCGGCTCCCAGGCGCGTTCAGTCATTGAGGGAAGCGACGCTGACGTGGTGACGCTGGCGCTCGCGCACGATATTACTTCTATCGAGGACGCGGGACTGATCGAGTCGGGATGGATAGACGAATTTGATAAAAACAGTTCTCCATATACGTCCACAATCGTCTTTTTGGTGAGGAAGGGCAATGAAAAGGATATACAGGACTGGGACGACCTTACGAAGGACGGCGTCGAGGTAATAACTCCCGATCCGAAGTCGTCGGGCGGAGCTTGCTGGAATTTCCTTGCGGCGTGGTATTATGCCGACAAGAAGTTTGGCGGCGATGAAGAGCAGATGAAAGATTTTGTGGCGAAGCTTTACAACAACGTGACTGTCATGGACTCCGGCGCGAGAGGATCGACCACGACATTTGTGGAAAACGGACAGGGAGACGTGCTCATAGCATGGGAGAACGAGGCGCTTCTTTCATTGCAGGAGCATCCGGACGACTACGAGATGGTTACGCCGAGCATAAGCATACTCGCGGAGCCTTCGGTTGCCATAGTTGACGCCAACGCGGACAAGAACGGGACGCAGGAAGTTGCCAAGGAATATCTTGAGTATCTTTATACCGACGACGCTCAAAAGCTTATCGGCGAAAACTTCTATCGTCCGTCAAATGAGGAAATACTTAAGCAGTTTGACGACGTGTTTGATTTGGACGTCGATCTTTGCACGATAGACGACTTTGGAGGATGGGATCAGGCATACGAGGATTTCTTCACCGACGATGCAATCTTTGATGAGATATACGCGAAGTAGAATAGGAGGCAAGACCGGTGAAAAGGGAAAAATCCATCATTCCCGGATTTGGAATATCGATGGGCGTCACGGTTTCCATGCTGTCGCTTTTTATATTGATTCCGCTGGCGTCCGTGCTTGCCTATTCCTTTAAACTTTCCTGGGCGGAGTTTGTCGAGCTGCTTACCAGGCCAAACGTGGTGCAGGCTTTTATTACCAGCGTTGGATGCGCTTTTCTTGCCGCGGTTATAAACTGCGTGTTTGGGACTATTCTCGCGTGGATCCTTGTCAGGTACGACTTTCCCGGCAAAAGGCTTATGGACGGCATGATAGAGCTCCCGTTTGCCCTGCCCACGGCGGTGGCTGGCATTACGCTTACAAAAATGTATTCCGACAACGGTTTTTTGGGAAGAGCGTTGGAAAAGATAGGAATCGAGGCGGCGTATACAAAGGTCGGCATCGTTATCGCGCTTGTGTTTATCGGGATTCCATTTGTGGTGAGGGCCATTCAGCCTGTTTTGGAAAAGCTTTCCCCGACTTACGAGGAGGCGGCCACTATACTTGGGGCGTCGCGTTTTAGGACTTTTTGGAGCGTGATTTTTCCAGAGATTCTTCCCGCCCTGCTGACGGGCTTTGGGCTCGCGCTTGCAAGAGGAATAGGCGAGTACGGAAGCGTCATATATATATCGGGCAACAGCGAAAAAAACAAGACTCAGGTTGTTTCCTACGTCATAATGCAAAAACTTAACGCGGGAAATGTGGATTATGAGGGAGCGGCGGCCATAGCGCTGCTTCTTCTTGTCATATCATTTTTCATGCTGTTTATAGTAAATTTGATTCAGCATATAGCGAGCCGCAGGACCAGCGCGTAGGGCGGGAGGTATGGAATGAAAAAACACAGTGAACAGATTGTTAAATGGGCTTTGATAGGCGTAGGTGCCGTGTTTTTCCTGCTTATGCTGGTAGTTCCGCTTTTTGAAGTCATATACAGGGCGTTAAAAGATGGATTTGAAACGTACAGGATGGCGATAGTCGCCGAGTATACCATATCCGCCCTGAAAGTCACGCTGATTGCGACGGTTATATCGCTTGCGGTGAATACTTTCTTTGGGATAATGGCGGCATGGCTTGTTACAAAGTTCGATTTTCGTGGAAAAAACGTTTTGTCGACTCTTATAGACATTCCATTTTCCATTTCGCCGGTCATAGCGGGACTTGCCTATATTATGACATTTGGCAGAAGCGGATGGGCGACGCCGTTTGTAGAGAAAATAAATGAAATCCTTGGGACTGACATTTCCCTTGTTTTTTCTGTTCCCGGCGTAGTGCTTGCCACAATATTTGTGACATTTCCGTTCGTATCCAGAGAGCTTATTCCTGTTTTGAACGCCCAGGGCCGCGATGAAGAAGAGGCCGCGGCGATGATGGGAGCCTCGTGGTTCGTCATCTTTAGAAAAATCACGTTTCCGCACATAAAGTGGGGTCTTTTATACGGAATGATTTTGTGCGCCGCGCGCGCGTTTGGCGAGTTTGGCGCCGTGTACGCCGTTTCCAAGGCAAGGGGAAAGACGTTTACGCTGCCCCTGGAGATAGACGCGCTGTATATGGCGGGCAGCGCGGATTCCATAACGCAGTCGTTCGCCGTGTCGTCCCTGCTTGTTGGAATGGCGCTGCTTATCTTAATATTTAAAAACATAGTCGAGTATAAGAGCAGAAAGAAAGATGAAGCCGAGTAGATATTTTGCAAGGTTCGGACAGATTCCTTTGATGGTCGGCAAAATTCTGCATTTGCGGGAAAGAGGAAAGTCATGTACGTAGAAATGAAGGATATATGTAAAAAATTTGGCGATTACGAGGCTGCCAGAAATATAAATTTTGGAATCGCTCAGGGAAAGATGGTTGCCCTCCTTGGCCCCAGCGGCAGCGGGAAGACTACCATACTGCGCATGCTTGCGGGGTTGGAAACGCAGGATTCGGGCGACGTCGTGATAGAGGGGAAGGTCGTTAACGACGTTCCGGCGAGCCAAAGAGGCATAGGGTTCGTATTTCAAAATTATGCCCTTTTTAGATACATGACCGTTTACGACAATATTGCGTTTGGACTGAAGGTTAAAAAGGAGAAAAAAGCCGACATAGACAAGAGGGTAACGGAGCTTATATCGCTTGTTGGCCTTGCCGGCCTTGAAAAGAGGTATCCGAACCAGCTTTCTGGAGGGCAGCGCCAGAGAGTGGCCTTTGCGAGGGCCATCGCTCCAAGGCCGCAGCTCCTTTTGCTTGACGAGCCGTTTGCGGCTATTGACGCGAAAGTTCGAAAGGAATTGCGCACATGGCTTAAGGAAACTATACGAAAGGTCGGCATTACAAGCATATTCGTAACCCACGATCAGGATGAGGCCGTGGAAGTCGCGGATGAAATTATCATTATAAATGAGGGCAGACTGGAGCAGAAGGGTACGCCGGCCGCTATATATAAGCATCCGAAAACGCCTTTTGTAGCGCAGTTTATAGGTACTTCATCCATACTTGAGGATATATCGGTCTTTAAGGGATTTGAGAATGTTGACAAAAATAAAAACGCGATTATAAGGCCCGAGTTTATTGAGGCGTTTAAAAGCGACAATGAGAAATTTAAGAGCCTTCTTGAGGACGCCGAAGAAGGAATTGTGGAAAATATTGAGTTTAGAGGCAGCTATATGGAGCTTACTCTTGACGTAAAGGGCGTGAAGCTGATAGCCAACAGATCGCTTGAACGGCGGGATGTGTCTGTTGGAGAGAAGATGTGCGTGCTGATCTATAGGGTCTATTTGTTTGATGAATCCGGCGCGGAGACTTTAAAAAACAAGCGGCTTAAGGGCATCGACGTGGAGTCTTTGTAGTCTGTTTTAGTAGGGCGCGGCGCATACAAGAGGGACGCGGCAATGCAGGACGATTGCGAAAAATTATACGAAATTTTTGTAGACGGCTTTATTGAAGAGGCGAAAGGGCTTATCGCCAAAGATGAGATTGAGCGCGTGCTGGATGATGAAAGGACGCGCTTTGACAACGCGAAAAAGTACGGCGTCAATCCTCAAAGATTTATCGGGAACAATATCGCGAGATACGTAAAAGACGCGGTCAGGCGAAGCCAGCCTCTTTTTTTTGTCTATTATTTATTAAGCATAGTTACACAATTTTTTTACTGCCTCTTTTTTTGGGTCCTTGTAAAGTGCGTGTTTTTCTATTTTACGGGCGTAGACGACGCTTTTTCATCTAAAATGGAATTGTCTGTATCATATGTGTTTATTGCGGGAGCGATTATTTCAAATTCCGCCATCCAAGTTTACGCGCGAAACGCTTTGCTCCGGCCCAAAAAAGATGTAAGGAAAAATATTTTTATATTTAGCGCGGCAGCATACGCGGCATTTGCCGCGGCCGTTCTTTTTTCAGGCGCGGCGGCGTACTTTGATAAATTTGTTTTTGCGCTTGATTTTACGCTTATGGAGGCTTTTTTGTCAGCCGTGGCGGCGCTTTTTTTATCCGGGATACACAACGTAGCATACAGCAGCCATTTTAGCGCGTTTATTTCTATAGCGGCCGCGGTCGTCCTAAGGAGGGACGAAGATAAAAAAAAGGCTATAAAACATTATGAATTGCTTTCATTTAGCAATTTTTTAACGTCGCGCGGCGTAGATTTTGACGTATCCGACTATTCCGTCAAAGATGACCGCCTCTCAGATGATTTAAAGGACGGGTTTAGGCAGTCGTTTCGGCTAAAGATTATATCAATGCGTGCCTACTTTGCCATTGGTTTTTTTATAATGTTTATACTGTCGGCAATATGCATACGGCAGCTGGCTGTTTCGGGCATATCGGCGGGTTTTGCGGCGTTTTCGGCGGTTTCCGTCATTATATGCGCTCTTCTTTTGATTTTAGTATTTGCCTGCAACGCCGTGCTTAATGACATATAAAAATAGCATATTTGCTGTATATTTACCATATTTACGACATCGATTTAAATCTTTCATAAAAATCACACAAAACCGTGACAGATACCATATATACGAACAAGCGTCTATGGTAAATGTGCGGCATCAAATATCGGGAGTTGGGTTCCTAGGCAAATGACGATGAAAATGGAGCGGCGACATGAGCAGAAGAAGAGGCGGCGTTAGGGATTTTTTGCGCCAAAAAAACAGTGCGTCATTTTTTTTCTTTGCAGGTATTATATGCGTTATTCTTTTGGCTGTGGCCGCTTTTGTGCATATAAACGCGGGCACAGCCCCGGATAAAAAATCCGCGCCTCCCACAGAAGACGCGGATGTCGTTAAACCGGTCGGCGAGGATGCGCCGATGCCTGTGGCCGCGCCGTATGAAGAGGGCATATATACATATCTGCAGGGGCCAAAATCATGGAAAAAGCGGCTTGAGTGGTCGGGCGCGTGGGGAAGGGCTTATAAAGACGGCGGAAATTTTGGAGCGTTTGGCTGCGGTCTGTGCTGTCTCGCGAACGTTTATTCGACGCAAAGCAGCTTTTGGTGCACGCCCGCCGAAATGTATAATTTTGCGAAAAAAAATACGTCTTATGTAGGAGGCGGGGCGATAGCGTGGGAATATATGAAAGAAGTTTTGGACCGCCTCGGCTTCGAAAGCGCGCTTTTTCGCAGGCCGAAAAAATATGCTGAATTTAAAAAGCAGATGTCAGACGCCAAATGCGCCATAGTCCTTGTAAGCAGCGCCGATTCGGACTGCTATTGGAAAAATACTTCCGGACACTATGTGACTATCTTTTCATATGACGAAAAGACGGACAGGATTTTTTTGGCCGACTCAGGCGACCCGGAGCACAACAGGCAGTGGGTAGACTTAAAAAAGATATATAAGTCGCTAAAAAAGGCAAGCGACTGGCAATATCTAAAAGTTGGGTCATATGACGTCAAAAAGGACTCATGGATGCACGAGGGCTTTGGAGGCCGTTGGATCGCGCCGGATTATATACAAAAAAAATAAGAGCGGCCGCGCGTCGGTTTTAGCCGACGCGGCCGCTCTTATTTTTAAGCTGAAAAAACTTGTCAACAATTAAAAATTAAAGGCATATTTTAACGCCCGTCGTGCCCGGGGCGGCAAGTTCCGTTTTTCCCTCGGCCGTCACTTTAAAGCTTTTGTCGGTCGCGGCGTATGAGACTGTTATGACGTTTCCTTCTTTGTACGCGTCTATGTCTGTAATCTTATTCGACTCCGCGTCAAATATTTCGGCTTTGGCGTGACAGCCGTCCTCAAGTCCGTAGACGACGGCTTCTGCGCCGTCTAAGTAGTCGTATACGACGTTCATGTCAAAATTGCCATACGTGACTATGGTGTTTGGACGCGCGAGGATAGGCA
Organism: uncultured Jutongia sp.; assembly: GCA_964617075.1. Taxonomy (GTDB): domain Bacteria; phylum Bacillota; class Clostridia; order Lachnospirales; family Lachnospiraceae; genus Butyribacter. The sequence goes on along the minus strand of CAZTVO010000046.1, from coordinate 7,895 downwards.
TCTGGAAATAGTCGCATTTTCTTGAGTAATATCTGCCGCCTTCGTATTTTTCGCCGCTCTGTATGTCGGTCCAGACGCCGCAGTCTGGCAGATAAAATTCCGCCGTTCCTGCCTCGTTCATAACAGGGACTATGCATAGGGCGTCGCCAAGCATATACTGCTGATCGAGATATTTGCACGCTGTTTCATTTGTAAACGCCACAATCATCGAGCGCATCATAGGAATCCCCGTAACGTGCGTCTTGTTTGCCTGCGCCCAAAGGTATGGCATCAGCCGTCCTTTTATGTTTACATAGTGGCGCAAAACGTCGCACGCCTCTTCATCGTATGCCCAAGGCACCCTGTAGGACGTAGATCCATGCAGGCGGCTGTGTGTTGAAAGGCATCCGAAAGCGCACCACCTTTTATATATGTCAGCCGGAGCGGTTGCCTCAAATCCTCCCATGTCGTGCGAGAAGAATCCAAAGCCCGACGAGCACAGGGAAAGTCCGCCGTGAAGAGTTTCCGACATGGCCGAGTAGTCGGCATAACAGTCGCCTCCCCAATGTACCGGAAACTTTTGGCCTCCAACGGTTGCGCTCCTCGCAAAAAGACAGGCTTTGTCCTTTCCGTAATATTCCTCAAGAGCCTCAAACACGGCCTTATTGTAAAGGTACGTATAGTAGTTGTGCATTTTTATGGGATCCATCCCATTATAATATACGCATTTCGTAGGTATTCTTTCTCCAAAGTCGGTCTTTATGCTGTTGACGCCCATGTCAAACAGCGTCTTTAAAAGGCCTTTGTACCATTTAAGCGCCTCGGGATTTGTAAAGTCTACGATGGCCATTGCGGGCTGCCACAAGTCGGTCTGGAATACGCTCCCATCGGGGTTTTTGATAAAGTATCCATTTTCTTTGCCTATGTCGAAGAGCTTGGACTGCTGGGCGATATACGGATTGACCCATACGCATATCTCAAGGCCCTTGTCGTGGAGGCGTTTAATCATTCCCGCGGGATCCGGAAACATTTCCTTGTCCCATTCAAAATTGCACCATTCGTATTCTTTCATCCAGAAGCAGTCGAAATGGAATACCTGAAGCGGTATTTTTCTTTCGGCCATGCCGTCTATGAAGCTGTTGACGGTAGCCTCGTCGTAGTCGGTCGTAAAAGACGTCGAAAGCCAGAGGCCGAACGTATACGCCGGAGGCAGGGCCGGCTTTCCGGTAAGGGACGTGTAGTTTTCAAGCACGTGTTCGAGATTTTCGCCTCCGATGATAAAATATTCAAGCTCCTCGCCGGGTTCGGTAAATGAAACTTTTGAAACCGTATCGGAATTTACTTCAAACGAAATCCTGTCGGAGCTGTTTACAAATACACCGTAACTTTTGGAGGAGATGTAAAAAGGGATGTTTTTATAGCTTTGATCCGAACATGTGCCGCCGTCGTTGTTCCACATTTCTACCGTCTGGCCGTTCTTGACAAAAGGGGTGAATTTTTCGCCGAATCCGTAGATGCACTCCCCTATGTCAGTTTTAAGCTGCTCCCTTATATATGTTGTATGCGGATCTTGAGGGAGATTAAAAAATTCGTCGTCGGCCTGAACGCTTACGCGGGCGTTGGCGGCGAATTGGCTTTCCGTGATTATGGAGGTCGACCTCCAGGCGTTTCCCGTAAGGTACTTGTCCTTGTAATAGTATGAAACATCCCATTCGTTTCCGGTCTTGATAACAAGACGCGTGTCGCCGGAAATCATTTCAACCTGCCCGTCCGTTTTATTTATCGAAGGCACGTAGCCCGTGTCCTCGTTCAATTCAAATCTCGGAATATTGTCAAGGCCGCCTCTGTAGTGCGCAATATGGACTTTTATAATGTTTTCGGACGTGGACGAATAGGTGATCTCAAGGTTGGGGCCGCCCAAAGTCATCCCCCTGTGCTCAACCACATACGGCGTCGCGAGCACCTTGATGGAATTTTTGTCCGTTTCCACTTTGTAAGCCTGCGACGCGTATTTTACGTCGTATCCTTTTTTTGTCAGCCAGAAGCCATCTGCAATCTTCATTGTAAATCTCCTTTCGCGTATGCAATATTTTTATAGGGTAAAATGTCATAAATCCGTTGTAAATAAAAGAAGAACGAACAATTATTTAAAAAGCGCGTGACGCCTGTACAAAACAAAACTACCGCAGCGCGGCTTTTAGCGTGCGCAGATTTTTATACATCAGTCCACAGTATGTGGCGCCGTTTTTAAATTGGCGGGCTGTAACGTTGTGGCATGAGTAAAAGGTCATGACGCGCGCTCCCGCGGCCTCCGCTATCGCGTTCGCGACCTTTGGGCTTGTAAGTTCAATCTTTAACACCGCTTTTACATTTTCAGCGCGCGCCCTGTCGATAAGGCTTGCTATGGCGTCCGCGCTGGGTTCGCTTTCCGTGCTGCATCCTGAAAAAGCTGCGCCATACTCAAGGCCGTATTCGTCTACGAAATATTTAAGCGGAAACTTGTCGCCGAACAGGAGAAATTTTTTTGGAGAGGCGTTAATTGCGCCTCGAATTTTTAGGTCGAGCCTTGCCAGCCTCTTATTATACTCTTTTGCGTTTTTTTTATAAAAAGACGCGTTCTTTTTGTCGGCGTCAGACAGCGTCCGCGCGATTTTTGAAACGATTTTTTGCGCGTTGACAGGAGACGTCCAAATGTGTTCGTCGTATTCGTCCAGTTTTCGCGCGCTGCGCGAATATATGGCGCCGTCCGCTTCCGAGGCTTCCTCCTCTGAAAGAAGCCCCATTCCGTCCATCATTGACACGGCGCGCATATCTTTATTCGAGGCGGCGTCAAGCGTTTTTTCCACCCACGTTTCCATTTCTCCGCCGTTATAGATTATCACGTCGGCTTTTCCAATCGCGATCATGTCCGCCGCCGTAGGCTCAAACGAATGCGTGTCCATTCCCGCGGGCTCCGCCATGACAAGATTTACTCTATCTTTCGCTATCTGCCTGATAAAATCGTAATACGGGAAAATGGTCGCGACTACGTTTAATTTGCCGTTTGACTCGTCAAGGACTTTCATGTTGTTTATCCTGCCGCAGCCGACAAGGGACAAAAAAGCCAATAACGCGGCAAGACACGCCGCGAACGCGCGTCGCGCAAACCGGCGCGTGAACCCGTCAAACATAAATCGCTTCATTCCTTTCGGCAAAAAAGGCGGTCATTTAATAAGGCTCCAGACGGCGCCTTCTCGCGTATCGCGTATCTCTATTCCCATTTGCATAAGTTCGTTTCTTATTTCATCCGCCCTCGAAAAATTCTTTTCCCTGCGGGCGGCTTCTCTTTCCTCTATAAGGGCTTTGGCGGTCTCGGCAAGCGCGTCCTCGTCGGACGCATGGCCGGCGGCTCCGTCCAAAAGCCCAAGTGAAAGAACTTTTTCAAAATCTTTAACTAGATGCAGTTTTGTCGCGTCGTTTAAATTCGACTTCAGCGCGTCGTATAAAACGGTGATTGCCTGCGACGTATTTAAATCGTCGGCAAGCGCGCACTCAAATCTGCTTCTGTATTCATCCGCCGCAAAAAGGTCTATTTCGCCGTCGGCGTTAAGCGACGATATTTTTTTTACAAGTTTTTCATAGGCGGTTTTTGTATTTTCAAGCGCTTCGATGCTAAAAAGGAGCGGCTTGCGGTAGTGCGACTGCAGGCAAAACATCCTGTACGCGGGCGGAGCAAAACCCTCCTTTTCAAGAAACGACAGAGTCAAAAACTCTCCGTCCGATTTGCTCATTTTTCCCCTCGCGTCGTTTAAATGCTGCACATGAAACCAGTAATTGCACCACTTGTGGCCCAGATAGGACTCGCTTTGGGCTATTTCATTCGTGTGATGAGGGAAAATGTTATCGACGCCGCCGCAATGAATGTCCAGATGTTCGCCCAAATGCTTCATGCTTATGCAGGAGCATTCTATATGCCACCCGGGATAGCCAAGGCCCCAGGGGCTTTCCCATTTAAGTTCCTGATCCTCGAATTTCGATTTTGTAAACCAGAGCGCGAAGTCTGTTTTATTTTTTTTATTTGGATCCATAGATACGTCGTCACGCGCGCCTATAAGGAGTTCCTCCTCCTTTTGGTTTGAAAGGACGTAATATCTTTCAAGCTTGGAAGAATCAAAATAGACGTTTCCTCCAGCCTCATACGCGTATCCCTTTCTCAAAAGCCCTTCTATTACTCGTATGAAGTCGGGGATGCAGTTTGTGGCGGGCTCCACCACGTCCGGCTTTTTAATATTTAATTTTTTGCAGTCGTCAAAAAAAGCTTTTTCGTAAAACTTTGCGATTTCCCTTACGGACTTATGCTCGCGCCTCGCGCCTTTAAGCATCTTGTCCTCTCCGTCGTCGGCGTCGCTTGTCAAGTGTCCCACGTCCGTTATGTTCATGACCCTCTTTACGTCATACCCCGCGTATCTTAAATATTTTTCGAGGACGTCCTCCATTATGTACGTGCGCAGATTGCCAATATGCGCGAAATGGTATACCGTAGGTCCGCAGGTGTACATTTTTACTTTTCCAGTCTCGTTTGGAATAAAAGGTTCCACTTTTTTTGTCAGCGTATTGTATATGTTGATGACAGCCATAAACCAGTCCTCGCTTTATTGCCGTTTTTCGCGCTAAGAGCCGCGCCGGGCGGTCCTGGCGCGACTTTTAGCTTTATTGTGCTGTTTTTTGCGCGATTTGTCAAGAAAAACCGCCCGCGTGTTTTGGCCGTTTAAATTTGGGCCCGCGGCGCGTCCATAGGGCATTATCTCCTTGACTATATCCATGAAATTGATATATTATGAGCCTGTGTCTCAAAGGGTTTTTGTGCAAGATTTATTGAAAAGGAAAAGACGCATATTTATGGACAAAATAAAAAACGCACTTATTAAGTTTAAAGATAAATACTTTAGAAACGACATGCCGGTAAAGCTTTTGCTGTACAACGCCGTAGTGCTTTGCGGCATTTTCATATCCCTGTCAAGCGTCGCTTTGTCGACGATCGCGGGAAACACGGATTTTCTCCTAATCATGCTTTTGGCTACCAGCGTGATACTTGTGTTTCTGTTTTTTATAGTGAACAAGAATCCAAAGCGCTACATGGTAGGCGCCATATGCGTTGTCCTATTTATAACGATCATAGTGTTTCCGACAATGTTTTTCGTGTGCGGCGGCATATACAGCGGAATGCCCTGCTGGTACATTTTGGGCATATTGTTCTCGGTGCTGCTGCTTGAGGGAAAAAGCTGCGTCGTCATGGTAACGCTTCAGATACTGGTTGAATGTCTGACGTATTATCTCGCGTATAATTATCCCGAGCTTTTAGACGTCTTTCCGGACGTGTCGTCGATTTATTTTGACATAGCGCAAAGCCAGGTGTTTGCCGCGCTGGTGATCGGCGTTATAATCAAATTTCAAAACCACATCTACATCTTGGAAAAGGCAAAGACGGAGAAGCAGCGCGCGCAGACGGAGAAGGCGTTGGAGCAGGCAAGGAGCGCCGGCCGGATAAAATCCGACTTTCTCGCAAATATGTCGCATGAAATCAGGACTCCAATAAACGCCATAATAGGCATGGACGAAATGATACTGCGCGAGAACGAGAACGAAAATATCGAGAAGTATGCCGTAATCATCAAAAATTCCGGCAATATGCTGCTTAATATAGTAAACGACATACTTGACTTTTCAAAAGTCGAGCGCGGCAAGCTTGAAATCGTCAACCATAAATTTTCCATGAAGGATCTTATAACGGGCCTTGTAAGCATTTTTAAGCCTCGAATCGAGGAAAAAGGCCTTAATTTCATATTAAACGTCGAGCCGGATGTTCCCGAGTACATATGGGGAGACGACGTGCGCCTAAATCAGGTTATAAACAACCTTATGACAAACGCCATAAAGTATACGAGGGAAGGAAGCGTCGCCCTGACCGTGCGCAAGCTTGACATGGAAGGCAGGCCTAATCTTTACGTGTCCGTAAAAGATACCGGAATAGGAATAAAAGACGAGGACAGGGGCAAGCTTTTCAATTCTTTCGAGAGGGTCGATTTGGAGAAAAACAGAAATATAGAGGGTACGGGGCTTGGCCTCGCGATAACGCACAGCATCATCGATTTGATGGGCGGCGGCGTATTTGTGGACAGCGAATACGGAAGGGGAAGCGATTTTTATTTCATAATTCCAATCGAGATAATAGGTTCGCAGGCTGTTGGCGTAATATCGACGGACGTCAAAAAGAACGCCGTCAAAAAAAAGTCGCGGCGCCAGTCGCGATTTACGGCTCCCGACGCCAGAATACTTGTCGTCGACGACAATGCCGTGAATTTGATTGTATTTACAAGCCTTTTAAAAGAAACGCAGATTAAAATCGACACGGCGTCGAGCGGCGCGGAGTGCATTAAAAAGGCGGGTGAAAATAAGTACGACATGGTCTTTATGGATCATTTGATGCCGGATATGGACGGCATTGAGACCCTAAAAAGGCTAAAAGAGGCGGCTCCAAACAACAAGCTTGACTATCCTGTGATAGCGCTGACCGCAAACGCGGTTGACGGATTTGACAAAATGTATTTGGACGCGGGCTTTGACGCCTACTTTCCAAAACCGATAAACATTGTGGCCCTCGAGGAGATAATACTTAAATACCTGCCGTATTCGAAAGTAAAAGAGATAAACAGCTTTCTTGCTTCGGATGAAGGCGGCGCGGACGCGCGGGACGGCGTCGAGCGGCCGGAAAACAAGCTTGCCAAAATAGGCGGCATAGACATAAAAGACGAGATAATGGAAGATAAGGGCAGGCTTGGATTTGTAATAAAGGAAATGAAGGAATGCGTCCGCATGGCTGAAAAAAACTGCAGCGAGATCGAGGGCGCGCTTAAGGATGGGGATTACGTAAAGTATTCCCTCTACATAAGGAACATGATGCAGTCGTTTGAAAAGATAGGCGCGGGAGAGCTTCTTAGAACCGCGGACGGCCTTGTTGCCGGCGCGAAAAATGAAGAATATGAATACCTGCGCGAAAACACCGGCAAGTTTTTAGACGCGTTTAAAAGGCTTTGCGTCGAAATAAAGCAGGCCCTGCAGTAGGCGTCACGCGCGTCTACTGCATTGAGGAAAACAGATCGGAATTGGGCGGGAGGTACATTTCAGATATTTTGTGGCTCTCCGAGCCGTAGTTGTGCCTGGCGAACGCGTTGCACACTTTGTCATGCGTTTCCGCCGTGTACTTGAGTGAAAAAGTCCTCGCCACTATGTTGAAAAACAGGGGAGATATCGAGTACCCCCATTCGTCTATGTCGTTTTCGTTTAAGAGCTTTGGCGTCAGCTTGACTTCCTTTCCGGTAACGGAGTTGCGCGCGGTCAGCACGACAAAGTTTGTCTCATCGTCTATCGAAAAGCACAGTTCGCAGTCCTCGTCTTCGCTTTCGCGTATTCCAAGCGAGGACGACAGATCCGTGTTCACATTCTCAAACGGATCGAACCGGTCTAAGATTATATGTTTGCTGTCCGTCTTAATGAGGCTTATCAGCTTGTCTATGCTGCTCTGGTTCATTATGTCGCTGTCTATGGAATCCCTTTTATCGTTAAGAAAGTCGACCAGCGCGTCGATTTCCGTTTGATTTAATAATGAAAAGCTGGTCTTTTGCGTGTTGCCCATGGTTTGACTCCTCCCAAAGATTTGTGCGGCCGGCCCTTCTGGCCGGCCGCCATATATTATACATACTGCGCGAATTAAATTCAAGTGCGGCGGGGCCGTTCCTTCCAAAGGGAAGCCGCAAAAAAAGCAGGCTTTGCCGACAAAAAGCCTGCGCATACGACACGCAATATGGGAAACAAATGCCGCAGACCGGAATCGAACCGGCACGGGTATCGCTACCCACGGGATTTTAAGTCCCGGGCGT
>CAZTVO010000045.1:9663-15681 GCA_964617075.1 uncultured Jutongia sp. | reverse complement strand
CCCTTTCTGCACAGCCTTGCCGCAATTTTTTGCTTCTCCTCGCGGGAAAGCTCTTCCCTGCCGCGGCAGGCCTTTTCATACTCCTTTTGCAGAGCCCTGCCGTCGTCAAGACCTTCTAAAGCCGATAAAATATATTCTTTCGGGACGTGCCTCTTGGCCAGATCAGCTTTAATCCTTTGCGCGCTCCTCGATTCGCGGTAAATTTCGACAAACCTTTCGGCATATTTTTCATCGTCGACATAGTGAAAGCTTTTTACGTATTCGACCGCCGCGGCTGCCGCCTCATCGCAAAAGCCCTTCTGCTTAAGCCTGTCGGCAAGCTCCCATTCGGTACGGTCGCCTTGCTGCAGCAGCGACAAGGCCTTCTTCTTAGCCCTAAGTATTTCTTCTTTGTCCATCACGCGCCGCCCAAAGGCTCCGCGCCCAATGCCTCCGACACGGCTCCGTCAGCCGCGGCATTTTCCTCCGCTTCGCCAGATTCGGCCTCTCCCGCAAAGTCGTGCTTTTCGCGTACTTTTCGCTCGATCTGCGCCATAACGTCCGGATGCTCTTTAAAATACATCTTGGCGTTTTCCCTTCCCTGTCCTATTTTGTTTCCATTGTAGGCGTACCACGCGCCGCTTTTGTTTACTATATTTTCATTGACGGCAAGATCCAAAATATCTCCCTCTCTTGAGATGCCCTCTCCGTAAATTATGTCGACCTCGGCCTCGCGAAACGGCGGCGCGACCTTATTCTTTACGACCTTAATGCGCGTACGGTTTCCCACCGCCTCGCCGTCCTTTTTTATCTGCTCCCCGCGCCTTACCTCAAGCCTTATGGACGAGTAGTACTTAAGCGCCCTGCCGCCCGTCGTAGTCTCGGGATTTCCAAACATTACGCCGACTTTTTCACGCAGCTGGTTTATGAATATGACCGCGCAGCTGGTCTTGCCGATGATCGCCGTCAGCTTTCTTAAAGCCTGCGACATAAGCCTCGCCTGGAGGCCGACGTGGCTGTCCCCCATCTCGCCCTCTATCTCCGCCTTTGGAACAAGCGCCGCCACGGAGTCGACTATAACGATGTCTATGGCGCCGGAACGCACCATGGTTTCCGTGATTTCAAGCGCCTGCTCGCCGGTATCCGGCTGCGATATATATAAATTGTCAATATCTACGCCTATATTTTTCGCGTAAACGGGATCCAGCGCGTGCTCCGCGTCGATAAATCCCGCTATTCCGCCAAGTTTTTGCACTTCGGCGACCATATGGAGCGCCACAGTGGTTTTTCCTCCGGATTCCGGACCATATATCTCCACTACCCTTCCTTTTGGAACGCCGCCCACTCCCAAGGCGATGTCAAGACCAAGAGAACCCGACGGAAACGTTTCCACGTTAAGATGGGAATTGTCGCCCAGCTTCATGACCGAGCCCTTTCCGTATGCCCTCTCTATCTGGGCTATGGCCGACTCGAGGGCCTTTTTTTTATTTTCATCAATATCCGCTTTAGCCATAAAATTTATACCTATCCTTTCACTTTGTCGCGCCCGCATGCACACATTGCCTGGAAACAGTGTTATTTTAGCATTTTAAAGTACATATGTCAATCATGAAACGCACACGACTATTCCCGCCTTAAACGCCCGGTTTCGTAACGCTTTAGCGTCCTTAGGCAGTTAAGAATCGAGTCATACTGCTCGTCTATGTCGCCGTCGTCTAAAACAACGTCAAGCGCCGCGGCAATATTGTTTAACATCCTTTTGTCGAGATAATCTCTTAGATTGAGGAATATAAGATATTTTTCATGGTACGTTTCCGCGTCGAGAAAGGCCATAAAGCCCCTCTGGGCTATCTGCTCGCGCTCAAGCCTGCCGGCAAGCCTTCTGTCAACGGCGCCGTCAATCAGGGCGGCCTTTACCTCCTCGTCGGATACGGCGTCGCGTGGCTCCTCGCGAGGCGCAGCCGCGCCGCGCTCCGCGGCATCCAAAATCTCGTCCTCTCCAATCCTTACAAAAGCCGGCTTTTCATCGCCGCTTCCCTCAAACATGCCGACCGGCACCGCCCACATGTCAAATGGAGGCTGCATCGCCTGGCAGACCGCTATTTTTTTTTCATCCTCTATCTGCCTGGCAACGCACTTAAGCTGATATATTTTCCCGCTAAAATGCCTGTAAAATTTCCCCGCATCAAGCATATTTTCATCCATTTAAGCCATCTCCCTTATGAGGTCGGCGCGCGCCCCGTCTCCTGCGCGGGCATTGACGCGACATTTAAAAAGAATTATTATTTAGTGCGGATGCCGCGATCCCTCATGCAACTTTATATCACAATAAGCGCCGTATTGTCAAAAAAGGCGGGGCGCCAAGCGCCATAGCGCAGTTTAAAAGAAATAAAAATGAAAATATCAAAAAAAGACATGCTGCTGTACGCGATAACAGACGAAAAGCTTCTCAATGGGAAGCCGTTTCTTAAACAGATAGAAGATGCCTTAATCGGCGGGGCAACGTTTCTGCAGCTTCGCGAAAAAGACGCCGAATCCGGCGAGCTTATAGAAAAAGCCCGAAAAATCAAAAAAATCGCCGCCAGACACGGCGTCCCGTTCGTAGTAAACGACGACGCGGCAGCCGCGCTTAAGGCGGGTGCAGACGGAGTCCACATAGGACAAAACGACATGGAATATTCCAAAGCCAGAAGCCTTCTCGGAAGCGAAAAAATTGTAGGCATGACCGCTCACAGCCTTAAGGAGGCTCTTGCCGCCCAAAAAGCGGGAGCCGATTATATAGGCGTCGGCGCGGTGTTTTCCACCGCCACGAAAAAGGACGCCTCTCCCATATCGCTCCATGAATTAAAGAAGATAACAGAAAATGTGCGTATTCCAGTAGTCGCCATAGGAGGCATAAATCCCGACAACATACTAAGCCTTAAGGGCACAGGCATTGACGGAGTAGCGGCTATTTCCGCAATTTTTACGGAAAACGACGCGAAACGCGCCGCAGAACGCATGAGAAGGCTAAGCATGGAGGTCGTAAAATGGAAAGCTTAAACTTTAATCGCGAAAACCAAAAAATAAACGACAGCCAAAACCCCGCGGAAGCGGTTAACGATAAGAGGCTTTTTATTTTCGACATGGACGGAACGCTGATAGACTCCATGTCCGTCTGGAAAAAAATCGACGACACGTACCTAAACGCCCACGACGTCAAACGTCCCGACAATTTCAGCGAGGCCATAGCGTCCCTCACGCTTCCGGAGTGCGCCGATTATTTTATAAAGCTTGGAATTAAAAAAGACAAGGAAAAAATCCTTGACGAAATAATGGCGATGGCATACGACGAATACAGCCGCAACGTGAAATTAAAACCCGGCATGCTCGATCTTCTCAAAAACCTGAGCGGCCGCGGCACAATATGTCTGCTTACATCCTCGGAAAGGCCGTATGCCGTGCCGGTGCTTAAAAGGCTTGGCGTATTTGGCTATTTCGACAAAATATATACGAGCGGCGAACTTCATATGGACAAGCGCACGCCCGAAATCTACCGCAAGGTATGCGCCCTGTGCGGCGCGCCCGCACAAAACGCCACAGTATACGAGGACGCGCCCTTCGCCATACGTTCGGCCAAAAAGGCGGGCTGCCGCGTAGTGGCCGTCTACGATAAGTCTGCCGGCACGCATTGGAAAGAAATAGAAGAGATGGCCGATGAGGTATTCATGCCGTCATAACGCGGGACGCCCCGATCCCCTCATTTGCCAGCAGTGATCCAACGGCCCGTTACCGCCGCCGATGTCAAGGCCCGCCTCAAGCGCGCCTCTTAAATATTCTTTTGCCGCCAACACCGCCAGTTCAATGTCAAGACCCGCCGCGAGGCCGCACGCTATCGCGGACGACAGTGTGCAGCCCGTCCCGTGCGTGTTGTTCGTCTTAATCCTTTTTCCGTTAAGCCACCTTTCCTTCGCGCCGCTTCCGTCCTCATAGTACAAAAAATCGTCCGCTCCCCCACGGGCGTGTCCGCCTTTTATTAAAACGGCCGCGTTATATTTTTTGCTTAATTTTTCGGCACACGCGCGCGCGCCTTCCTTATCTTGTATCTTCATGCCCGCAAGCTCTTCCGCCTCCATTATATTTGGCGTAATAAGCAAAGCAAGCGGAAAAATGTCGCATGTCAGCGCGCCAAGCGCGTTTTTTTCCAAAAGCGGACTGCCGCTCGTAGACGCAAGCACGGGATCTACGACTATATTTTTCACGTCATATTTTTTCAGCTTGTCCGCCACCGCGCGCGCCGCGCCCTCGGTATAGAGCATCCCGATTTTTGCCGCGTCTGGGGAAATGTCGGACAAAACCGCCTCCATCTGTCCGGCCACAATCTCCGGCGAAAGAGGCTCGATTCCATATACGCCAAGCGTATTTTGCGCTGTGACAGCCGTTATTACGCTCATGCCGTACACGCCATGAGCGGCAAAGGTCTTTAAATCCGCCTGTATTCCGGCTCCGCCGCTGCAGTCGGAACCCGCTATGGCAAGCACGGTGCGTACGCCCGCGTCGACAGATTTGGCGTCACTCGTCATAAATCGAAACTATCTCCCCATCCAGTATGCGGTTCATATTTTTGACGGCGCAGAAATTGCCGCACATCGAGCATGTATCCTCCTTTTCGGGCATCGCGGATTCCCTGTACGCCCGCGCCTTTTTGGGATCTATGGAAAGCCTAAACATCTCCTCCCAATCAAGCTTTTTGCGCGCCTCGCCCATTTTATCATCCCAGTCTCTCGCTCCCTTTATGCCTTTTGCCACGTCGGCGGCGTGTGCCGCGATTTTGGAAGCTATTATGCCCTCCTTGACGTCGTCCGCGTCCGGCAGGCGAAGATGCTCCGCGGGCGTGACATAGCACAGAAACGACGCGCCGCAGGCGGCCGCGATAGCTCCGCCTATTGCCGACGTAATATGGTCATATCCGGGCGCGACGTCGGTAACCAGCGGGCCAAGCACATAAAATGGCGCCCCGCGGCATATGGTCTGCTGCAATTTCATATTCGCGGCTATCTGATCCATAGGCATATGGCCAGGGCCTTCTATCATAACCTGGACGTCCTTTTCCCACGCGCGGCCGGCAAGCTCTCCCAAAGCGACAAGCTCCTGGATCTGCGAAACATCCGAAGCGTCCTTAAGGCAGCCGGGCCTCATGGCGTCGCCCAGGCTTAACGTGACGTCGTACTCCCTGCAGATGTCAAGTATTTCGTCAAAATATTCATAAAATGGATTTTCCTCGCCCGTCATCTCCATCCACGCAAATATAATCGAACCGCCCCTTGAAACTATGTTCATAAGTCTCTTATTTGTTTTAAATCTTTTCGCGGTTTCCTTATTTACGCCGCAGTGTATCGTCATAAAATCAACGCCGTCCTCGGCATGCATTTTCACAATGTCGATCCATTCTCTGGCGGTGATTTCCTTTAGGGCCTTATGATAATAGACGACCGCATCGTAAATCGGAACAGTTCCAATTATAGCCGGACATTCGTCCGTAAGCCTGCGCCTAAACGCCCTTGTGTCCCCCGAAGAGCTCAAATCCATAATGGCTTCCGCTCCAAGCTTTACGGCCATATCTACCTTCTCAAGCTCCATATTCAAATCCGTGCAGTCCCTTGAAGTCCCAAGATTCACATTGATCTTTGTGCGAAGCCCCGCGCCTATGCCGCTTGGCTTTAGGCATGTATGCCGCCTGTTCGCCGGTATAACCGCCTGGCCGTCCGCCACCATCTTCATAAGCTCGTCCGCGTCAATGCCCTCGTCAGACGCCACCGAAAGAAGCTCTTTAGTCGCGACGCCCTTCCTCGCGGCATCCATTTGCGTAGTATAATCCATCGTCTTCCTCCACTCCGCGCCGTCATGCGCGGCAAAACCTAAAGTCTACAGCCTAAAACCCGCCCATTATAACACAAAACGCGCTATTTAAAACGTTTTTTAAAAACGCGCCCTATTACGCGCTCCAGCACAAGTCCCGCGGCAAGCCCCGCAAGAGCCGGCAGAAGCGAAAAAAGGCCC
>CAZTVO010000045.1:0-9653 GCA_964617075.1 uncultured Jutongia sp. | reverse complement strand
CTCCAGACTCGGCGCATTCCAAGAGTTCCATCTCCTGTTTTCCATCACGTTGGCAAGCTGATATGTAAAAAACTCGCCCGATATCTGCATTACGGCGCATATAAAGGGAAGCACGAACCTGATTTTATTTTTGCGCACGCTGTAAAAAAGCTCCACGGCAAAAGACGCAAGCGGCAGTATCACGACAAAGGCGTTGCCAATGAAATCAAACGTCTGCGTAGGCCCCGACACGCGCAGCCAAAAATACACGACCAAAACCGCCCATACGGCGACATACGCGGCAAGGCCTATGTTCTTATACAAAATATTAAAAAAGACGTCCGCCTTTTCTTTCATACGCGCCTCCAGCCATCACAACGGAATGCCTTTTTGTCAAAACAGCCCCAGCGACTTTAGAAGCAGCACCACAAGCATCGCCGGCGCAATGACTTTGACCATTGCCACATACATCCTTTTCCTTCCCATCACGCACCCGGTCTTTTCCACTTCGTCTATTACTGCGTCGGGCTTTACAACCCAGCCTATCAATATGCATGTGAGTATGGCAACTAGAGGCATCAGTATATTGTTGCTTATGTAATCCATTATGTCAAGAATCTGCGCCACGGCGCCGTTCGGCAGCTTAAACTCGAAATAAAGTACGTTGTACCCCAAGCACACCAGTACCGCGCCCGCCAAGGCGATTGCCGTTTCAACCGCAACAGCCCTTGGCCTTTTCATGTGAAATCCGTCAATAAAGCTCGACACTACCGCCTCCATGACAGATACGGCGCTTGTAAGCGCCGCGAACAGCACCATTCCAAAAAACAGGCATCCTATTATATTTCCCACGCCGCCCATGGCCGTAAATACTTTTGGCAGCGTAACAAACATCAGGCCGGGGCCGGACGCCTCCATGCCCTCCCTTCCGGCAAACGTGTAAACGGCCGGGATTATCATTACTCCCGCAAGCAGAGCAACCGCCGTATCAAATATTTCTATCTGGTTTACGGATTTTTTCAAATTGGCGTCGTCGTTTACGTAGGAGCCATAGGCAACCATTATTCCCATCGCGACGGACAGGCTAAAGAAAAGCTGACCCATCGCGTCGATAAGCACCGTAAGGAAGCGCTGAAACGTCATGTTGCTAAAATCCGGCACAAGGTAAATTTTTAGGCCCTCAAGTCCGGTCCTTGTTATTCCGGAACTGTCCGTATGGCTGATGGTAATGGAAAAAACGGCAATTATGACCACAAATACAAGAAGTATCGGCATAAGAATTTTTGAAAGCGACTCTATGCCCTTGTTTACTCCCCTAAATACTACAAAAGCAACCGCCCCCATAAATAAAACCATCATTATGACGGGCTCCGCCCCGCCTGATATAAATTCCGTAAAATAGCCGTCCACGGCGGCATTCTTTCCATTTCCCGACAGATATGCCAAGAGGTATTTGATTACCCAGCCGCCTATAACGCAGTAGTAGGGCAGAATGATCACGGGAACTAAAGACGCCAAAACGCCAAGGCCCTTCCATTTTGGATGCAGGCGCGAATACGCCGTAAGCGGGCTTTGCTTTGTCTTTCGTCCTATTGCTATTTCTGTTATCAGAAGCGTAAATCCAAACGTCAGCGCAAGAATTATGTAAACGACAAGGAACATTCCGCCGCCGTCCTTTGCCGCAAGGTAGGGAAACCTCCATATATTGCCAAGTCCAACCGCGCTCCCGGCCGCAGCCAGCACAAATCCTATCGAGCCTGTAAAAGAATTTCTCTTTGCCTTTTCCATTGAGCATCCTCCAATTTTTATCCTTACGCGTTACGTCTTTCATCGTCCACTTTAAACCGCCCCACCAAACTTTTAAGCTTTATAGCCTGGTTTGACAGCACTTCCGTGGAAGCCGCCGTTTCCTGTGCGGTAGCTGTGTTGGACTGCACAACCCTGCCTATATTTGAAAGCTCTATCTGAATGTCTGAGGAGCTGTCGGCCTGACGGGCCGTGTCGCTTGTAATCGCGTCGAACGCCTCGGAAATCTTTGCGGAATCCGCCACAATCTCGTTAAGGCAGCTCCTTGTCTTGTCGGCGCATTCCTTGCTCTTTGCTATATTGGCAAGACACTTATCGATCAATTCCGCGGTTTTTTGAGATTCCTCGCTGCACCTTGTCGCCAAATTGCCCACTTCCTCGGCCACTACGGCAAAACCGCTTCCGCCGTCTCCTGCCCTGGCCGCCTCCACGGAGGCGTTTAGCGCGAGTATATTCGTCTGAAACGCGATAGCCTCTATCGTTCCCACTACTTTTTGTATGTCGGAAGACATATGCTCGATTTGCTCAATGACGTCAAACAGCTCCGCCATCTCGTCGTTTCCAATGCCTATAAGCCCGTTGAGGCTGGAAAGCTTTTCATTTACGGTGGCGCAATGTTTTGAATTGCTGCTTATATGCTCCGCGATCGCGTTCACGTCATTTTCTAGCTTTTGAATTGAATCGGACTGCGACACGGCGCCGCGGGAAAGCATATCCGTCGCCTCCATAAGCTGGTGCGATCCGTTAAGCACTCCATACGCCGACTCCTGCACCTCCAAAAGCAGCCTGCTTAATATCTTTTTAATTGAGTTAACAGATTTTGACAGTTTATTGAAATCGCCGGGATACTCCTTCATATCCTCTGACGTAAGATTTCCCTTCGCTATTTCTCCAAGAACATAATTCGCGTCGGTGATGATGTCCGACAGCATGTCGACAAGCCTTGAACTCGCGGTCTGCAATACCCCGATTTCGTCTTTTTTTCGGCTCTTGTCCACGCGGACTGAAAAATCGCCGTCGGCGATATGGACGACGGCCTCCTGAATTCCCGAAACCGGCTTTAACATCTGGCCTACCATGACGAAGAGCAGAACAATTGAAATAACCATCAAAACACAGCCCACCACTACCGTCTCAAAAATGGAAGCCCTCACCTGTTCTTTTATTGCCTGGGAATCCTTGGTTATCCCTATTTTCCACTGCGTCGAATCGACCACTCCGACGGCCGCGTACTTTTCCTTGCCGTCATAGTCCTTAAACAGCTTTGCCTCGTCCGCGTCTAGGTCGATGTCTACCTCTTCCGAAAGGATTGTGTTTCCCTCTTCCTTTGGCAGATATTCCTCATTGGCATGGGTCACCACGCTCCCGTCGGAGGCAAGCATAAACGCCTGCGTATCTTTGCTGCTTATGCCGTTCACTATCTCAATAAGACGGTCTATGGTGATATCGGCCAGCACGACGGCCTGTCTGCCTTCGATCACGCACGGTACGGCTATGCTTACTATCATCTGTCCCGTCGCAAAGTCGACATAAGGCTCCGTATAAACAAGATCATTTGCCTCCATGGCCGCCTTCCACCATCCCCTCGTGGTGGGATCCAGATCCAGCTTTGAATGATCCGCCGGCAGCACGCTTTTATCATATTCAAAACATGTATAATACATAAGCGCGTCTTCGTTGGATTTTAAGCTGCTCTCCAAATAGTCCATTATTTTTTCGTGATTCGAATCGTTGTGGTAGACTAAGCTGTCTTTAATCGCCGTCAATACGTCCGCCTGTTTTTCCATCCATTCGTTTATTATGTCCGCGTTCTCCTCGGCGTCTTTTTTCAGCTCCCTTTTATTTGCCTGGGTCAGTATATTGTTTACCATCACGCTGCTGCAGATCTGAGACGCGACAATAATAAGCATAATGCATATCGCGACGAAAATCGAAACGCTTCCCCTTACGGTCTGCTTTTTCTTTAAACTCATGCATCAAGCCCTCCTAAAACTTATTTTCCCGCGCACAAAATATAAGCCGCGGACGAATCAAGCGAAAGCAGGAAATTGACAATTCTTTCGAGCGAAAGCCTGTCCGCCGCGTCAATCCATGCCCCCATGTATCCGACTGTCCTTTCGCTGAAATGAAGCGGCATAACCACTACCGGCATCTTGTGCGGCGCGTCTTTTCCCGCCTCGGGTACAACGTTTTTTAGGTAGCATTCGCATTTACGCGCCTCTCCTTTAGTTTTCACGATGGCCCTAAGCTCTTCGGTAAAGTCTTCGACATAATTTTTCTTATTTAACGGTTTCCCCGCCTCTAGGTCGGAATTGATGCATATGAAGCTGCCGTCCGGCATATACTGCCCCAAAATATTCCAAAATTCGTCGTCATTTTCGCATTTTAAAAATTTTTCCCTCATTTCCGCCAAAAATCTCATATCAGAATGATATCCCGCCAGATCGTAATTCAGATCCCCAATTACCGCGTCCGGATCGAATAAGTGGGTCTGCTGGCATCCGCACGACTGCGAAAGCTGCATATGATACTCAAGTACCGTGGTTGACACCGCCGTTTTGCCCAAACAAAGGCCATCGGCGATAGACGCTATCGTCTTCGCGTCGTTTACGTCGTCCCTGGCGCATGTCGTTATCGACGGAGTATGTTTGATTCCGTCGTCTATTCCGTCGACTCCCGCCACTATAACCTCATCCGGCACACGTATATGGCGCTCTCTTAAAAAATCGCACACAGCCACGGCCATGGAATCGTTTGCGCATATAATCGCCTCGGGCAGCACCTTGTCGGGCCTGACAAACTCCTCCATCACGCGTCGCGTCGGCTCATACCAGAAATCGCCGTAGCCAACCCTCGACTCCTCGAATAAAATATCATTATCTTCCAAAACGCCGCGATATATCTGAAGGCGGCGCTCAGCCACTTCGTTCCCCTTCGGGCCGCTTATAAAATTAACTTCGTTTAGGCCATGGTACTCCACTATATGACGCACCATCTTCTCAAAAGCGCTGTCCTTGTCATAAACCACGTTAAAGCAGTCCTCAAGCTCTATTCCAACGGAGAGGACCGGCACGCCAGCCATATGCGCCCTTTTCGCAATGTGGTTCGATATGCTTTTTTGCTTTATGGTTTCGGAAAAAATAATCACCAGATCTATCCTGTCAAGATGCATAAGATCAAACACCGCGGCATCCGCGATGTCGCTTTCATTTAGGCTGTACATGTCGGAATCGCTGCCAAAGACCATCACGTAAAAATCAAGATTGATCAATTCCTTTATGACGCGCTCGAGCATATGCGCGTGAAATTTCTGATCAAGCTCGGATGTACATATTCCAACTAACTTTCTGCCATTAAACATAATAAACCTCATTTTTTGCGCCGCCCAAAGACGCTGACGCGCCAAAAAAGCGGCACATTAAACTTTAAAGATTTACGAATATCTCCGTTTCCTTTTTCAGCGTGCCCGCAATCTCGCGATTGTCTTCGATTTCTCTTGAAATGTTTTCTATGTCGGCCGCAAGCTCCTGAACGCTGTCGGCGGTACTTGATACGCCGTTGGTTCCCTCATCTATGGCCATGCTTATCGATTCTATGGACGTCGCTATTTCAGCAACTGAATTTTTAAGCGTATCCGTCTTTATTTCAAATTCATTCATCACGTTTTCGATATACGCGGCATTTCTCTTATATTCGTGGCCAGATTCCACAAAATCCTCAAAGTCGCGAATAATTGAATTCGTGACGTATTCTATAAGGTCGTTGGAATGGTCGGCCAGATTGTGGACTGCTTCAACTATTACGGTATTTATCTCCTGAATGTGGTTCGCCGTTTCGCTGCTCGCGGTCGCGAGATTGCTTATTTCCCCGGCGACTACGGCAAATCCCTTGCCGACCTCTCCCGCCCTGGCCGCTTCAATCGAGGCGTTGAGCGCGAGCAGCGTAGTCTGCTCAGATATATTTAAAATATCCTCCGTCAAATCGTTTATCCGGTCGATGCTTTTGCTGTCCTCGATTGCCTGGTTTAGCGCGGTTAGTATTTGAGACGCCTTTTCTTTTGTGGCGGCCATATTTTCGCTCGCGGCATTTTCCAATTTTTCCGCGTGCTGCTTCATTTCTTTTGAATACGCGTTTATTTCCACGGTCCTTTGCGCTATGTTGCTTACGTCCTTATTGACCGAAGCAACGTTGTCGTTTATAGTGAACGCGTTGCTGCCCACTTCCGACATAGTGGCCGAAAGCTCCTGGGTAAAGGCCGACAAATCAGTCACGCTTCCATTCGACGTAACAATCCTCTCGGATATCTCGCCGGTAACGGAGTCCATTTTCGCGGAACTGTCCGAAACTACGCTAAATATTCCCTGAAGCTTTTCAATAAATAGATTGATGCCCCTGCCAAGCGCCGAAATCTCGTCATTTGAAGATATGGAAATTCTTCTCGTCAGATCGCCATGCCTTTCATCTATATCGTTAATTATGTCGGTAAGCTCCATCTCGGCCCGCCCAATAGGCTTTATAATCTTTATAACTACTATCGCTATGGTTATTATCATGGCCAGAACGCATACGACGCTTGACACCGCGCCTATTATAAGCGAGATCGCGTATACCCTCTGCAGCTCTTTTTTTGCGTCCTCCGACGCCGCGTTGGAAGCCTCGACAAGATTTTCTATACGTCCATACATATCGTTTGCAAATGACGACAAGTCGCCGTTCGCGACCGCAAACGCCTCTTCTTTTTGCGAATTGGCGCTTAGAGCCATCATATTTGCGATCGACTTCTTTATTCCATCATAGCTTTTTACTATCGCGTCATAATGGCTTCTGCCCTTCTTTCCCATAAATGACGAAAAATCATCCAGCTTGCCGTCGAGCGAGGCCTCCTGCTCATTTATAGAATCCACAAGCCCTATCATAGTCGCCGAATCGGTGGCGACTATATGGGAAAGCGCCATCGTATGGATATTTTTTGCGTCGCTTCTGATGTCAGCAAGCTTCGTAATTCCCGTAAGGTAATCGTCCGAAATGGCGCTGGCCTCGACATTTACGTTTCTTAGATTGTAGATGGCGATGGCATTGGAAACTACGGCCAGCACGCCAAGCGTGACTACCGGAACGAAAAGCCACGTCTTTATGCTTGACTTCCTGCTCGCGGATTTTTTGCTTTTGGATTCCCTGTTCCTGCTCATAAATCTTCCTCCATGCGTTTTGTTGGGCGGCGCAGCGCCCCTCTGTCAGTTGACGGCGGAGGCCGTAATCTTTTTCACCATTTTATTCAATATCGATTGAAGATCCTTATTTCCCACGCTGCCGGACGCGACTAGATTGCCGAACTCCTCGGTCGGCGCCCAAAAATTGTTGCCGAGCCGCTGCAGCTCGGAATACTCGGACTGCGCCAGCGCCGCCTGAACAGCCTGAGCCTGCTTTACTTCTTTGGACTGCGAGGCGTTCACGTTAGAAGGCCCCTGCCCCCTCATTTCAAAACGCAGCTTTTGATTCTCCTCATTCGATATATATTCGGCCAGCTTATGCGCCCATTCAATATTTTCAGAGTACGGATTTACGCCAAGCATCTTGTATCCAAAATAGCACGCCATCTGAACCTGCCTGCCGGCGACTGTATACGTGGGAAGCATCGCGGCTCCGTAGTCGCCGCCCCACATTTCCTTTATGGCGCTCTCATCCCACACTCCGCTGACGCACGCTATGACGCTGCCGTCTTTGATGCCCGAAATCCAATCGCTTGTATTTAAAAATCCTTTGTTCGCTCCAATATCAAGCAGCGCGTTGGCGACGTCGACGCCGGTAATGTCATTTTTCTTGGAATTCCAGTCGCAGAAATTGGTGACTCCATCCTCGTTAAGTCCGACTGACAAGCCGGTCTGACCGTAAAATGAATACAAATACCAGCCGGACGACCAGTCCATCGCGAATTTTTTCCCATTTTTCGCCGCTATCTCAAGTATCCTGTCAAGCGTCTTAATGTCTGAATCTTTTAGATATTTTTTATTGTAATAAAGAAAATACCCGTTGTCGGCGGTAATCGGATATCCATAAACAGTTCCGTTAAGCGTCACCGCCTCAACGGACGATTCTATATTTTCAGATTTGACCTTGTCGGGATCCGCCACGGGCGCGGCCGCTCCCCCGGCGACTATCGACTGTATGTCGCCATCGGTAGTAGTATATACATCCGGTCCGTTAAGTACGTCCCCAAGAAGCGCGGCGCGGCATTCTCCCTCAACCATCGGCGACCATTCTACGGTTATATTGGCCTCGTCCGCGTTTTCCTCTACAAATTTTTGCGAAACGGCTTCTATGTACTCCTTGTCTTCTTCGCCGGCCCAGATTGAAAGCGAAATATCTTTTGGGGAGGAATCTTTTGTAGCCGCCGGCGCGGCGGACGGAGACGCGCCGTCCGCCGCGCCGCATCCTGAAAGCAGGAAAAGAGACATCCCGGCATAGAGGACGATATTTAAAAATTTATGCTTCATCTTCATGTTCCCTTTCCAAATTTATAATCTGTCAACAGGGTGAGGCCGTTTTTTACTGCCTCACCCTGTCATAGCCCGAATATAAGCCCATTTTTATCTCGCCGCTTTTCGGCGCCTTTTTATGAGCCTTGCGTTTCTAGATTTTTTTAATCTTCTCCCGCCCTTTTTCATATTTTCGCGTTTCCCGACTCTTATTTTCCTTCTGACGCCTCTTTTAGCTTTTCTCCCGTTTCTCTTAGCGCGCTCCGCCCCTTTGGAAGCCTTTTTTTCATCCGCGGGAAGCCTTGAAGAGGCTTTTGAAAGTTCAAAGAGCGCCTCGATATGCTCCTTTGTAAACTCGCCTTTTTTTAGCCTCCATCTCCAGTTTATGCCTATTGTGGATGGCAGGTTCATCCTGGCTGCGCCATCTTTTAAAATTATGTCCTGCATCTGTATGATGGCCACATCGGCCACGCTTTGATACGCGAGCCTTATACCGCTTTTCGCGATATCCTCGTCGCGCGCGCATCCCGTATATGTCTTTAAAAATTCGCGCCCTTTTCCGTCAATATCCTCAAGGTATCCAATAAGCGTGTCGTTGTCGTGCGTGCCGCTGTACACTACGCAGTTTCTTCCGTAATTATGCGGGAGATACTCATTCTTACCGCTGCCGTCAAACGCAAATTCCAAAACTTTCATTCCCGGATATCCAGCTTCGCGAAGAAGACGCTTCGCCTCGGGCATCGCCACGCCTAAATCCTCCGCTATAATCTTTGCGCCGCCCACAGAGCGGTTTATGGCTTTTATCAGCTTCATTCCAGGACCGGTCTCGTATCTGCCGTCCACCGGAGCCTTTGCGGCAGGTATGGCATAATACCTGGCTATTCCAATAAAATGATCGATTCTTATTACGTCGTAGAGATTGGCGGCCGCCCTCATGCGCCTCTTCCACCACGCAAATCCATCCTTTTCCATCGCGCGCCAGTCATACAGCGGATTGCCCCACTTCTGGCCGTAGTCGGAAAAAGCGTCCGGAGGGCACCCTGCCACGTCTATGGGCCTAAGATCGCCGTCCAGCTGGTACTGCCCCAGATTTGCCCATACGTCAGAACTGTCTAACGCCACATATATAGGTATGTCGCCTATTATCCTTATTCCCCTGCCGTTTACGTATTTTTTCAGCCTTGTCCACTGGCTGTAAAATTTAAACTGCACATATTTCCAAAATTCGACCGTTTCCTTCAAAAGCTTGGAGTAGCGCCTGACTGCCTTTGGCTTTCTAAGCCTTATGTCCTCATCCCATGAAAGCCACTCCTTTTGTCCGAAGCGCTCCTTGCAGGCCATAAAAAGCGCATAGTCGTCAAGCCACGCCTTGTTGGCGTTTATGAATTTTTT
>CAZTVO010000044.1:0-15842 GCA_964617075.1 uncultured Jutongia sp. | reverse complement strand
GGTCCCACTTTCGCTTTGTGTCGTCCGGGCCATTGGCGTTTCGCTTTTTTGGCCGTGGACGTACGCTTGCGAACAGGATACGGCGGGATAGCTCAGTTGGCTAGAGCACACGGTTCATACCCGTGGTGTCAAGGGTTCAAATCCCTTTCCCGCTACTTTTACATAACCCGGGCTTCGGCTTCCGGGTTTTATTTATTTAAGGACGCGCTTTTGGGGGCGGCGGTCTTTATAGAACGGAGGAGACGCATGAGAGTTGGAACGGGATACGACGTGCACAGGCTTGTGGAAGGAAGAAAGCTGATTCTTGGGGGCGTAAAAATCCCGTACGAGAAGGGCCTGCTTGGGCACTCCGACGCGGACGTGCTTGTTCACGCCATTATGGACGCGCTTTTGGGGGCGGCGGCGCTTGGCGACATAGGGAGGCATTTTCCCGATTCGGACGATAAGTATAAAAACGCGTCCAGCATAGGGCTTCTTAAGAGCGTGGGCGAGATGCTTGACGAAAAGGGATTTATCATAGAAAACGTGGACGCGACGATAATAGCGCAAAAGCCCAAGCTCTCCGACTATATCGAGTCCATGAGGGAAAACGTGGCCGGCGCGCTTGGGATTGAAAAAGACAGGGTAGGCATAAAGGCCACCACGGAAGAGGGGCTTGGATTTACCGGGACGGGCGAGGGGATGTCGTCTCAGGCGATTTGCATGATAAGCTCGATGCTTGACTATCCGGCGGACGCGGGGCAATGCGCGGGACGGTGCGAGGGATGCCCAAGGACGTTTTAGATATGGGGAAATTTTTGCGGCCGTGGGCTCTAAAGTTTTATTCCATCCAAAAGTTTTGCAAAAGGGCTTTCGTCCGCTGTTTCCCGCGCGCTGTATTCTTCAGGTATCTCATATCCTTCCTGGCTGTCCTGCGCGAGCGCCTTTATGCTTAGCGAGATTTTGTCGCCTTCTATGCCGATGATTTTTGCCTTCACTTTTTCCCCGATTTTTAAAACCTCTTTGGGAGATTTTATGAATTTTAAGCTGATTTGGGATATGTGGCACAGACCCGTAAGTCCGTCGCCTATATCTATAAACGCGCCGTACGGCGTCAGCTTTTCAACTGTTCCGTCTACGATGGTATTGACCGAAAGGCTTTCGGCCTGCCGGGATTTTTTTTCAAGCGCGCGCGTCTTTTCAACAGCTTTCGCGGAGAGCGCGAGCCTGCGCTCTTTAGGGTCTGCCGAAAGAATTGACGCGTCTACCGACATGCCTACGTAGCTTTCGGTGTCGTCGACATATTGGAGGGACAGCTGCGACGCCGGAATGAACGCCTTAATGCCTCTAAGGAAGCAAAAAACGCCCGATGGAACGGCTTCCGTGATCTTTACGCGAAACACCGTGCCGTCCTCGAGGTCTTTTTTTAGCACGTCCCAGGCAAGGATGTCGTTTGCCTCCTTTAGTGAGAGGATTACGCTGCCGTTAGGGCCTTCTGAATCGATTACCATGGCTTTTAGCGTGTCGCCTATGTTTATGTCTTTTTTTATGGAAAACGAAGGATCGCGGCTGCATTCCATCAAAGGTATGACGCCTTCCGTGTAATAATTTAAGTCGACGGTTATTACGTCGTCAGATATGCCTATTACGCAAGCGTCTATTATGTCGCCTTCTTTGAGCGGTTTAAATGAGCGCTCCATAGCCTGTTCAAAGTCTTTCATCGAATTGCCTTCATCCATTTTTTTGCCCCGCTTTCAATTATTTTAATACAGGCATTGTAAAACATTTCGCGTTCGTTTACAACCCGCGCCGGCCGCCTAGCCGCCTGCTGCGGTTCTTCGCAGCTTCGCAAGCTTTGGCGCAAGCAGCGCGGCGGCGGCCGCCTTTAGCGCGTCCGGCAGGATAAACGGCATAAATCCCGCACCAAGAGCGGCGCCAGGCGTCACTCCCGACGCCGCCATAATCCAGACGCTGCCGACAAGATCAATAAATACGGCCATAAACAGGGCCAGCGCGATATACGCTGTTTTTGAATATTTTTTGGGGCGAAGCGCCGGCGCGAAAATGGAAACGGCAAGAAACGCCCAGTAGTAGCCGCCGTTTGGGCCAAACAGGCATCCGACGCCCGCGCCCCCGCCGTTTAGGACGGGCAGGCCCGCGGCGCCTAAAAGAAGCCATGTAAGGATTATCAAAAACGGCTGTCTTGCGGGAAAGGAAAGGGAAATCGCCATCGCGGTAAAATTAAGCAGCGTAAGCGGCACGCCTCCGGGAAGAGGTATGCTTATGTACGCGCTTATGCATAAAACGGCCGCCGCCATGGCCATAGCCGCGATGTCGCTGTTTTTCAGCCTTTTTTTATTGTCCATTTTTTCTCCTTTTTTTAAGTTGGATGGTTACAGGATTATTGTACGCGGGAGGGAAAGGTTTGTCAACTATATAAAAAATATGGTTGACAATCAAAATAAGCAAATTCAAAAAGCGTATAAGCGTTATTGCGCGAGTTAAAAATATAGACATGGCGTCCCGCGTCCCGTGAATAAATAATAGGCGTCTTTTTATGCCGTTACAGGTTTTTTACGATTTTTATTTTGCACTTGACGCAGGTTCCGTCTTCTTTTACGGAGACTGTGGCGCTTCCCGCTTTTTTTGCGTATATGTTTCCCGTTTGATCTACATCAAGCGCCTTTGGATTGCTAGATTTCCAGACGGGCGCGTTGCCCGATGATATTTTTGCCTCTATGACGCTGCGGGTTCCCACAGGAATAGTCAGGCTGTAGTCGCTTAGTGTTATTTCGGGAGGCATGACGACGACCTCGCACGTTTTGCTCACGCCGTCCACATTCGCCGAAATCAGGGCTGTTCCGTGTTTTATCGCCCGTACCGTGCCGTTTGGGTCGACTGTCGCCACGCTTTTTTTGTTCGATTTCCAGATGGGAGCGGCGCCCGATGAAACCGTCGCGTTTAGCTTAAAGCTCTGGCATCTGTAGAGACGCTTGTAGAGCCTGTCGAGTTTTATGGCCGGCTGCTTTACCGTCACTTTGCAAATGGCGGAGCTTGAGTCGGCCTTAACGGTTATTACGGCCTCGCCGGGCTTTGCGCCAACTATCCTGCCCTCGTCGTCAACGGAGGCCACGCTTGGCCGGCTGCTTTTGAACTTTGGAATCGAGCCGTTTGACGTATCGGCTTTAAGTTCAAAGATTTCGTTTCGTTCAATGGATATTTCATCCGCGCCGAGCGTGATGCGCGTCTTGTTTACCTTTATCCTGCATATTGATTCGGAGGTGTACGCCGACGCGTAGATGTCGCACTCGCCCGCCCGCTTGGCGCGGACGTTGCCGTAGGCGTCTACGGAAGCTATCTTTTTGTCCGAGCTTCTGTATTTTGGCGCGCGTCCGTCCGATGAGAACGCGAAAAGGCAATACTGCTCGCCTATGTTTAGTTCTTTATAATAGTCGGATAAAAGTATGATGGGGGCTATTTTGGCGGATGCCTCCTTAGACGCGGAAAGTCCAAGGCATAAAATCAAAGACAGTGAAAGAATGCGCTTCAATATGCGTTTATTTGCCATATTTAATCCCTCCTTGCAGTCGGGAGGGGACGCCATGTCAGTAATAATATATCATATGTAACAAAAAAGTCAACAGCCGCCGCCCGGGCGTTTTGACACGCTAATTAAATTTATGGTACAATCCAGTGGATGTTTTTGACCGCGGGGCTAGCTTGCGAGGCGCCATTGTATTGAAACGGAGGGACGCTTTATGGAAAAGATTGAAATGAAGACTCCATTGGTTGAAATGGATGGAGACGAGATGACGCGCATTCTTTGGCAGATGATTAAGGACGAGCTTATTCTTCCTTTTGTGGGCTTAAAGACAAAGTATTACGATTTGGGTCTTGAGAACCGCAACGAAACGGACGACGAGGTGACCGTTTTGTCCGCCGAGGCGGCGAAAAAATACGGAGTTGCGGTAAAGTGCGCGACTATTACTCCGAATGCCGCCAGGATGGAGGAATACAGCCTAAAGAAAATGTGGAAGTCTCCCAACGCGACGATAAGGGCCGCGCTTGACGGAACGGTATTTAGAACGCCCATCCGCGTCAAGGGCATCGAGCCCTGCGTGAAGAACTGGACGGAGCCTATTACGCTTGCCAGGCACGCGTATGGCGACGTCTATAAAAATACGGAATTTAAGGTGGAAGGGCCCGGCAGGGCCGAGCTTGTGTTTACGGGCGAGGACGGCAGGGAGGAGAGAAGGCTCATACATGAATTTAGCGGCAGCGGAGTGATTCAGGGAATGCACAATACCGACAAGTCGATTTCAAGCTTCGCGAGGTCGTGCTTCGAATACGCGCTCGATACAAAGCAGGATTTGTGGTTTGCCACAAAGGATACGATTTCTAAAATATACGACCATGAATTCAAGGACGTATTCCAGGATATATATGACAAAGAGTACAAGGACAGGTTTGAGGCGGCCGGGCTGGAGTATTTTTATACGCTTATCGACGACGCCGTGGCCCGCGTGATGAAGGCCAAGGGAGGCTTTATATGGGCGTGCAAGAATTACGACGGCGACGTAATGAGCGACATGGTTTCCTCCGCCTGCGGTTCGCTTGCGATGATGACGTCCGTGCTCGTGTCGCCGGACGGAATATACGAATACGAGGCGGCGCACGGAACTGTTCAGAGGCATTATTACAAACATCTAAAAGGAGAGGAGACCTCCACCAATCCGATCGCTACGATATTTGCCTGGACGGGAGCCCTAAGAAAGCGCGGGGAGCTTGATAAAATCCCAAGGCTTTGTAAGTTTGCGGCAAATCTTGAGAAAGCCTCGCTTGGCGTAATAGAATCCGGAAGAATGACAAAAGACCTCGCGCTTATCACATCGCTTGAAAATGTGGAAACGCTAAACAGCGTCGATTTTATCGGCGCCATCCGCAAAGATCTGGAGGATATGCAAAATGATTGACATTCCTTCCAGGGGGTTTACGCACGGCAGCAAATTTCATTCGGACGACGTGTTCGCCACGGCTTTTTTGATGATAGCGAACCCGTCCATAAAGATAGAGAGGGGAAACGAAGTCCCGGACGGTTTTGACGGAATAGTTTACGACATAGGACGCGGAAGGTTTGACCATCACCAGCAGGACAAGCAGTACCGCGAAAACGGATGTCCGTACGCGGCGTTTGGGCTTATATGGCGCGAGTTTGGAGCCGCGTTTGTGGGAGAGGAGGAGGCCGAGAGGTTTGATCGTGAATTCGTGCAGCCGCTGGACGAGTCGGACAATACCGGCTCGCATAACGTGCTTGCGCAAATAATAAGCGAGTTCAACCCCGGATGGGATTCCGGGGATTCCTATGACGACTGCTTTATAAAGGCCGTCGAATTTGCGAAGCAGATACTTGAAAACCACTTCGAATCCGTCGCCGGTACATTTAGGGCGAGGACGCTTGTGGACAAGGCGATGCTTGAATGCGACGGAAGCGTGCTCGTGCTGCCCGAATACGCGCCGTGGAAGGGAGAGGTGGCCGGAAGCTCGTACAAGTTTGTTGTCTACCCGTCTTCCCGCGGCGGCTACAGCGCACAGGGGGTGCCCGTAAGCGCGGACGACAAGACGCTTACGTGCCCGTTTCCCGAGGAATGGTGCGGCAAGACCGCGGAGGAGCTTGTTGAGATTACCGGCATACCGACGCTTAGGTTTTGCCATCCAAACGCTTTTTTAGCGGCGGCGGACGAAAAAGAAGACGCCATAAAGGCCGCCAGAATGGCGTTGGAGGCGGCATCCTATTCATAGTCGTCAGGGACTTCGATGTTTAGCGCGCCGCAAATTTCTTCGTTGTACGTTTTGTCATATTTAGCGGCGTATTGAACGTTTATTTCGCCCGAATCCTTCCCGTCGACAAGGATGTCTATCGCCATTTCCCCAGTCTGGAGCCCAAGGTCGTAATATTTAGGGACAAGCGTTGCGGCCGCGGCGGAGAAAAGCTGTTCTCCTCCAGAAAAGAGCGGAATGCCCGCGGGCACGACTATGTTTTCAATTATCTCAACGGCGGAGGCCATGCGGGCGTCCGCGGGTACGTATATGGCGCCGCATTCCTCGCAGGCCGAGGCGACTGCGTTCTCGACGCCGTCCTCGTTTTCCACCGGATAATCTTTATGCGAAACGCCGTCCCCGTCAAGGGACGTTTTCATCAAATCCGCCTGATAGGACGAGTCCGGGTCGGATAAGAAATAGACTATGCCTATCTGTTCGGCGTCCGGAAAAGCGTCCAGCATAAAATCTTTTTGACGCTCAATGGGCGCCAGGCAGTAAGTGCCCGAAACATTTTTGTTTGACCGGCCTGTCCATTCTGAAAGGTTTAGCGCGTCCGCGTAGCCGGCCGCGGACGTTCCAAGTATCGGAATGTCTTCGGACGCGGCGGCGGCCGCCCGAAGGGACTCCTCCCCGTTTGCGAATATTAGGTCGACGCCGTCTTTTGCAAATTTTTCGCATATTTCGGAGCAGTTTGACGCCTCCGCGCCGGCGTTTTGCTCGTAAAATTTGACGCTGCCGCCAAGCTTTTTCGTAAGGGCGTCCTTAAAGCCTTCGGTCGCGGCGTCAAGGCTGTCGTTTTTATCAAATTGGCATATGCCTACGCGGAAGGCCTTTTTGTCCGGGCCGCCGTTTTTTTGTGAACCGTTTTTGCCGCCCATGCAGGCCGTCAGGGCCGCAAGTCCCGCGACGGCGGCTAAAAGGACGGCCTTTTTTTCTTTATTCTTCATATATCCCCCTTGTCTTTTCGCGCCGCCCCGCCCGCGCGGGCGCTTTTGGAGGCGCTCATGACGCCATTATAGCGCTTTTGGCCGCCAAAGCAACGCTTTGCGTACTTTCGGACGCCGCGCGGCGCGGCCTGATATGTAAAAAAATATTTTTACATTTTGAATATATAATGTTATACTGTCTCTAACGGCTTCGCAGACAGAGGCGGACAGGCTTTCTGCGGAAGTTAAACGTGCGATGGGCCATCGCAGACAACATTTTTTAGGAGGTAACTTTTTAATGGCAAAGAAATGGGTGTATTTGTTCAGTGAAGGAAATGCGGACATGCGCGAGCTTCTTGGCGGCAAGGGTGCCAACCTGGCCGAGATGACGAGCCTTGGGCTTCCGGTGCCGCAGGGCTTTACCATCACGACGGAAGCTTGTACGCAGTATTATGAGGACGGCCGCGAGATCAACGACGAGATTCAGGCGCAGATTAACGAGTACATCGTCAAGATGGAAGAGATTACGGGCAAGAAATTCGGAGATACGCAAAACCCTCTTCTCGTGTCGGTCCGCTCAGGCGCAAGGGCTTCGATGCCTGGCATGATGGATACCATTTTGAACCTCGGCCTAAACGAATCGGTTGTGAACGTAATTGCCGAAAAGTCAGGCAATCCGCGCTGGGCTTGGGACTGCTACAGAAGATTCATCCAGATGTACTCCGACGTGGTTATGGAGGTCGGAAAAAAATACTTCGAGGAGCTTATCGACAAGATGAAGGCGGAAAAGGGCGTCACATATGACGTGGAGCTTACCGCCGAGGACTTAAAGGAGCTTGCTTCGCAGTTTAAGGCCGAATATAAATCAAAGATCGGCGAGGACTTCCCGGACGATCCTAAGGTGCAGCTGATGGGCGCCGTAAAGGCCGTGTTCCGCTCATGGGACAATCCGCGCGCGAACGTATACCGCCGCGACAACGACATCCCTTATTCGTGGGGCACCGCGGTAAATGTTCAGAGCATGGCTTTTGGAAACATGGGCGACGACTGCGGCACGGGCGTCGCGTTTACGCGCGATCCGGCTACCGGCGAAAAGAAGCTTATGGGAGAGTTTTTGATAAATGCCCAGGGCGAGGACGTGGTCGCCGGAGTCCGCACCCCTATGCCTATCGCGAAGATGGCCGAGGAGTTCCCAGAGGCGTTTTCGCAGTTTAAGGATGTTTGCGAGACGCTTGAAAAGCACTACAGGGATATGCAGGACATGGAGTTTACCGTTGAAAACAAAAAGCTTTATATGCTGCAGACCAGAAACGGAAAGAGGACCGCGCAGGCTGCCTTAAAGATCGCGTGCGATCTGGTGGACGAAGGCATGAGGACGGAAGAAGAGGCTGTCGCCATGATCGATCCGCGCAATCTTGACGCCCTTCTCCACCCGCAGTTCGACGCCGCGGCGTTAAAGAAGGCGGTTCCTGTGGCCAAGGCGCTTGGAGCTTCTCCGGGAGCGGCGTGCGGCAAGGTCGTGTTTAGTGCCGAGGACGCGAAGGCATGGGCGGCAAGGGGCGAGAAGGTCGTGCTTGTCCGTCTTGAGACTTCCCCTGAGGACATAGAGGGCATGAAGGCGTCGCAGGGAATCCTTACGGTGCGCGGCGGCATGACCTCGCACGCGGCGGTAGTGGCGCGCGGCATGGGAACGTGCTGCGTTTCAGGCTGCGGCGACATTGTCATGGATGAGGAAAATAAAAAGTTTACCCTTGCCGGAAAGACGTATACGGAAGGATCGGAAATTTCAATCGACGGTTCCACCGGCAATATCTACGATGGCATAATTCCTACGGTAGACGCCACGATTGCGGGCGAGTTTGGCCGCATAATGGCGTGGGCCGACAAATACAGAAGGCTTAAGGTGCGTACAAATGCCGATACTCCGGCGGACGCTAAAAAGGCGCGCGAGCTGGGAGCCGAGGGCATAGGCCTTTGCCGCACGGAGCATATGTTCTTTGAGGGCGACAGGATCGACGCGTTCCGCGAGATGATATGCTCCGACACCGTTGAGGAGAGGGAAGCGGCGCTTGCGAAAATTCTGCCGTACCAGCAGGGCGACTTTGAAAAGCTGTATGAGGCCCTTGAGGGCAATCCTGTTACGATACGCTTCCTCGATCCTCCGCTTCACGAGTTTGTTCCTACGGAGGAGGCAGACATTAAGAAGCTTGCGGACGCTAAAGGCAAGAGCGTAGAAGACATCAAGGCCATTATAGAATCTCTTCACGAGTTCAACCCTATGATGGGGCACCGTGGATGCCGTCTTGCCGTGACGTACCCTGAAATAGCGAAGATGCAGACGAGCGCCGTTATACGCGCGGCCATAAACGTCAAGAAGTCGCATCCGGACTGGAACGTGGAGCCTGAAATCATGATTCCTCTCGTTGGCGACGTAAAGGAGCTTAAGTTTGTCAAGAAGGTAGTGGTTGAAACGGCGGACGCGGAAATTGCGTCGGCGGGCGTTGACATGAAGTATGAGGTCGGCACCATGATCGAGATTCCTAGGGCTGCCCTTACGGCTGACGAGATTGCGTCCGAGGCCGAGTTCTTCTGCTTCGGCACGAACGACTTGACGCAGATGACGTTTGGATTTTCACGTGACGACGCGGGCAAGTTTTTGGAGGCGTACTACGACGCTAAGATTTTTGAGAACGATCCGTTCGCAAAGCTCGATCAGACAGGCGTAGGCCAGCTTATGGAAATGGCGATCGAGAAAGGAAAGAAGACGCGTCCGTCGCTTCACTGCGGCATCTGCGGCGAGCACGGCGGAGATCCTTCTTCCGTCGAGTTCTGCCACAACATAGGGCTGGACTATGTGTCATGTTCTCCATTCCGCGTGCCTATCGCGCGTCTTGCGGCCGCGCAGGCGGCAATCGCCGGAAAATGAAAGCGGGCTAAAGGGAGCCTAAAAAGACTGCGTTAAAATTTATCTAATAGACAAAAGGGGAAGCGAGAAGCCGACGCATGGCGGGCCGCGTCCCCTTTTGTCATAGCTGTTTTGAAGCGCGAAACCTTTAAACTCGAAAAATCGGAGGGTGCGTATTATGGAAGCTGTAAAAGCGGACTCTATGGACGAGGCGGCGGCCCTTATTTTTGGAAAAAACGTTCGAATCGAGCAGAGGAGGGCGGTATACGGCGGAGATATAAACGACGCCTACAAGCTTACGCTGTCCAATGGGGATTTTGTATTCGTGAAATGCAACCTGGCATCAAACCTGGGGTTTTTTATCGCGGAAGAAAAGGGGCTGGCGGCGCTTAGCACGGCGGGCGTCATAGGTGTTCCCAAGGCCCTGGGGCTTGGAATAGCCGCGAAGGAAGGCACTTCTTTTTTGTTTATGCAGTATTTAAGTCCCGCCGCGCGGCGCGACGGCTATTGGGAAATTTTTGGCAGGGAGCTTGCCGCACTGCATCTTTTTGACCCTAAAGGTTTTGTTTCCAAAGTCCCAAAAGCCATGTTCGGCTTTGATTTCGACAACTATATAGGCGCTTCGCCGCAGGTAAACGCGCCCAGGCAAAGCTGGATCGAATTTTTTCGGGAATGCAGGCTGATTCCGCAAATAAAGATGGCCGAAAAACGAATGGACGCGTCGATGATAAAGAAATGCGGGCGTCTTTTGGACAGGCTTGACAGTTTTCTTGAGGAGCCCAAATTCCCGTCTTTGCTCCACGGCGACTTGTGGAGCGGAAATGCCGTCTGCGGGCCGGACGGAAAGGCGTGGATTTTAGATCCGGCGGCGTATGTAGGGCATTTTGAGGCGGAACTTGCGATGACGGAGCTTTTTGGCGGATATCCCCGCTCATTTTACGACGCGTATAATGAGGTCAATCCGATAGACGGCGGATACAGTGACAGGAGGGATTTGTACAACCTTTATCATATGCTTAACCATCTCAATCTGTTCGGCGGCTCGTATAGAAGTTCCGTAAAAAGGATACTGGACAGGTACGTATGACCCTAAAAAAGCCTGGCCGCGTCATTTTTTACGAATTAAACGCTTGAAATACGTACATTTTTAGGATAGTATAGACGCTAGGCGTCCTGTTTTTATTAAGCGGGGTTTTGTTTGCGCGGCAGGCGCATTTGACGTTGTTAAAGGAGCGGATCGTAAAGCCGCTTTTGGGAAGGAGATTTTACCGATGAAGATCATTATGTTAGGCGCGCCTGGAGCGGGCAAGGGAACTTACGCAAAGCAGATTACGCAAAAATACGGCGTACCCGCTATTTCAACCGGCGACATATTTCGCGAAAACATCAAGGCGGGCACGGAGCTTGGGAAAAAGGCCAAGGGATACATGGACGCGGGAAACCTTGTTCCGGACGACCTCGTGTGCGATCTGGTGGTCGACAGGCTAAGTCAGGACGACTGCGCGAAAGGCTACATCCTTGACGGCTTTCCGCGGACCATTCCGCAGGCCGAGGCGCTGACTCAGGCCCTTAAAAACCAAAACGACGAAATTGATTTCGCGCTTGAGATAGACATGGCCGACGACGCCATTATAGAGAGGATGGCGGGCAGGAGGGTGTGCAAAAAATGCGGCGCGACGTATCATCTCGTAAATATTCCTCCAAAAAAAGAGGGCATTTGCGATGAATGCGGCGGCGAGATCGTTCTTCGCGACGACGACGCCCCCGAAACGGTCAAAAAGAGGCTCGCGGTATATCATGAACAGACGGCTCCCCTTATCGAGTACTACAGAGGCCTTGGAATATTGCATACGGTGGACGGCGCCAAGGGGCTTGAGGCGTGCGTGAAGGAGATATGCGGCATACTTGAAGGGAAGTAGGAAAGAAGGCGGCTTCATGTCGGTGACAATTAAATCGGATCACGAAATAGAGCTTATGCGGGAAGCCGGAAGGATACTTTCCATAGTTCACGACGAAATGGCCAAAATCATTCGTCCAGGCATAAGCACGATGGACATCAACAATAGGGGGCACGACGTCATCCGCAGCTATGGCTGCACGCCCTCTTTTTTAAACTACAACGGGTTTCCGGCGGCAATATGCGTCTCCGTTAACAACGAGGTGGTTCACGGCATACCGAGCAGGAAGAGGATATTAAAGGACGGGGACATAGTAAGTCTCGACGCCGGCGTAATATATGAGGGATATCATTCCGATTCGGCCAGGACGCACGCCGTAGGCGAGATTTCGGAAGAAAATAAAAAGCTTATAGACGTCACCAGGCAAAGTTTTTTTGAGGGCGTGAAGATGGCCAGGGCCGGCAACCACCTGTTTGACATATCAAAGGCTATTCAAAACTACGCCGAAAGCTTCGGCTTTTCCGTGGTAAGGGAGATGGTTGGGCACGGCATAGGAAGGAAGCTACACGAGGAGCCGCAGGTTCCAAACTTCAAGCCGATAGGCAGGGGGATTAAGCTTAGGGCCGGCATGACGCTTGCCATCGAGCCTATGATAAACGCCGGGAAAAAGGAGATATGGGTTCTTGACGATGACTGGACGTGCGTAACGAGGGATTCAAGCAATTCGGCCCATTATGAAAATACAGTCCTAATCACTGACGGCGACCCCGAGCTCCTTTCCTACAACAAGGATTTGGCATAGTTTGGGATTGGCTTTTTTGTCTGCGCCGTCCGGCGCGGTGTGCGTGGTTTAGAAAAAAAGAAGTGCAGAAACGAGGGTTTTATGTCTAAGGAAGATGTTATTGAAATTGAGGGAATCGTAGTGGAAAAGCTTCCCAACGCGATGTTTAAGGTGGAGCTTGAGAACGGGCATCAGGTGCTCGCGCATATAAGCGGCAAGCTTAGAAAAAATTTTATCCGGATACTTCCGGGGGATAAAGTCACCATGGAGATGTCGCCTTACGATCTTACAAAAGGCAGGATAACATGGAGAGATAAATGACAGGGCCGGCGCCGCGCGCCGGCTGCTTTTGTTTTGCCAACGCGGCGGAGGCGCCCAAATTTGCTTTTTTTGCTTTAAAAAAGCTTGCGGCGGACGGATATTTATGCTAAACTGGCAGGTGGACTTTATGAAAGGAGGTTGCTGCCGTGAAAGTTAGGAGCTCAGTGAAGCCTATTTGCGAGAAGTGCAAAGTCATCAAAAGAAAAGGCAGAGTCAGGATTATATGCGAAAACCCAAGACATAAACAGAGACAAGGCTGATTGGAACATGGATGCCAAAGCGCGGGCTTTGGTTTTTCTATTGTCATAATATAGAACTTGCTTTCTGTTCGTTGTGGCGCATTTGGCCCCGTTAGGGGGCACGTCATGATATTGTAGGTGGAGCGATTGGCCACTTCGGCCCGTGGGCGCCGGTTTTTGTCCGCGGCCGGTCTTGTACGCGGCTGCCATTATGCGTGGAGCCGCGCGGCACGACTACAATTTAAAGCTGCCGGCAGCGGTTGAGGCTGCCATTATTTTAATCAATCAATTTAATTTGTAAGGTATAAGGAATTAACGGAGGTGTAAAGCACGCATGGCACGTATTAGCGGTGTTGATTTGCCAAGGGAGAAGCGCGTCGAGATAGGGCTTACTTATATCTATGGAATAGGAAGGTCTAGCTCGAACCGTATTTTGGCGGAGGCGAAGGTAAATCCCGACACACGGGTAAAAGATCTTACGGACGACGAAGTTTCCCGTATACGCGACGTCATAGATTCCTCGCAGACGGTCGAGGGCGATTTGCGCAGGGAAGTCGCTCTAAACATAAAGAGGCTTCAAGAAATTGGATGCTATAGGGGGATTCGCCACAGGAAAGGGCTTCCGGTTCGCGGACAAAAGACGAAGACGAACGCGAGGACGCGCAAAGGGCCTAAGCGTACCGTAGCAAATAAGAAGAAATGATTAAAGACGATGGTGCAAAGGGCTTTCTCTCCCGTAAAATTTTTTAGGGGATCTTTGCGCCGCGTCCATCTAGGAGGGTTTGACAATGGCTAAACAGTCGGTTAAAAAGGCGGGCAAGAAGCGCGTCAGAAAAAACGTGGGACATGGACAGGCGCATATTCAGTCTTCCTTTAATAATACAATAGTTACGCTTACCGATTCGGAGGGAAACGCTATTTCATGGGCGAGCGCGGGCGCTTTGGGTTTTAGGGGTTCTAAAAAGTCCACGCCGTACGCGGCTCAGATGGCGGCTGAAACGGCCGCGAAGGCGGCGCTGCCGCATGGCTTGACGTCCGTAGACGTGATGGTTAAAGGACCGGGCTCCGGAAGGGAGGCCGCGATACGCGCGCTGCAGGCGTGTGGAATCGACGTGACAAGCATCAGGGACGTTACGCCGGTGCCGCACAACGGATGCAGGCCGCCTAAGCGTCGCCGCGTGTGACGCGTTCGTACGGATTTTGTTTAAGTCGATTGGAAATTTGCATAGGAGGAAATAGACATGGCAAGAGATATGACGCCGGTACTTAAAAGATGCAGGAGCCTTGGCATCGACCCGGTATTTATGGGGCTTGACAAGAAATCCATAAGAAGTCCCAGAGCCGGCAGAAAGCAGAGCGAGTACGGTCTTCAGTTAAAGGAGAAGCAGAAGGCAAAATTCATATATGGCGTTTTGGAAAAGCCTTTCAGAAATGATTTTGAAAAGGCCAAAAAGCTCAAATACGGCACGACCGGCGAGAATTTGATGATTCTGCTCGAGCTTAGGCTGGACAACGTAATATACAGGATGGGATACGGGCGCACGAGAAAGGAAGCCAGGCAGATAGTAGACCACAAGCACGTTCTGGTAAACGGCAAGTGCGTAAACATTCCGTCATATGAGGTAAAGCCGGGCGATTCGATTGAAATAAAAGAAAAACATAAGGATAAGCAAAGATACAAGGACATACTGGAGGTCACGGACGGAAGGATCGTTCCCGAGTGGCTTGAGGCCGACCATGAAAATCTTTCGGGAGTCGTAAAGGAGGTTCCGACGAGGGAGCAGATAGACGTTCCCGTAAATGAAGTGCTTATCGTCGAGCTGTATTCTAAATAATGTTGATCCGCGGGCGTGCGGGCATGGCGCCCAAAAGGGGAGGTACATGCGGTGCTTGATTT
Organism: uncultured Jutongia sp.; assembly: GCA_964617075.1. Taxonomy (GTDB): domain Bacteria; phylum Bacillota; class Clostridia; order Lachnospirales; family Lachnospiraceae; genus Butyribacter. The sequence goes on along the minus strand of CAZTVO010000044.1, from coordinate 1,076 downwards.
TAAAGAGCCTAATATTGAAATCGCTGAAATTTCAGAAGACAAAAGACATGGACGTTTCGTTATAGAGCCTCTTGAGCGGGGATACGGCACGACTTTGGGCAATTCTTTAAGAAGGATCATGCTGTCGTCGCTGCCGGGCACTGCCGTAAGCCATATAAAGGTTGACGGAGTTGTTCACGAATTTGCCGCGATTCCGGGCGTCAAGGAAGACATGACGGAAATTATAATGAACATCAAAAGCCTCGCCATTAAAAACAACAGCGAGTTCGACGACGTCAAGACCGCCTACGTCGAGGCTTCCGGAGAGGGAGTGGTCACCGCGGCGGACATCCAGGTGGATCCCGATATTGAGATTATGAATCCGGAACAGGTAATTGCCACCCTAAACGGCGGGCCCGACTGCAAGCTTTATATTGAAATGACTATCGTGAACAACAGAGGCTACGTAAGCGCGGAAAAGAACAAGCACGAGGGCATGCCTCTTAATGTAATCGCGATAGATTCCATATTTACGCCGGTGGAGAGGGTCAACATAAAGATTGAGAATACCCGCGTGGGACAGATTACCGACTACGACAAGCTGACGCTTGACGTGTACACGAACGGCACCATAGAGCCGAGCGACGCGGTAAGCCTTGCCGCGAAAGTTTTGAGCGATCATTTGAAGTCATTCATCAATCTTTCGGACAGGACGTCAAGCATACCGGTCATGGCTGAAAAAGAGGAAAATGACAAGGACAAGGTTCTTGAAATGAATATCGACGAGCTTGAGCTTTCCGTCAGATCGTACAACTGTTTAAAGAGGGCGGGCATCAATACCGTCGAGGAGCTCTGCAGCCGCACGTCTGAAGATATGATGAAGGTGAGGAATTTGGGACGCAAGTCCCTAGAAGAGGTGTTGTCCAAGCTGAATGAATTAGGACTTTCGCTTAACTTGGGCGACGACAATTAGGAGGTAGGCAAATGGCAGGCTATAGAAAACTTGGAAGGACTTCAAGCCAGAGAAAGGCGCTGCTTCGCAACCAGGTGACCAATCTGCTCTATTACGGCAGGATAGTCACTACGGAGGCGAAGGC
>CAZTVO010000043.1:0-15913 GCA_964617075.1 uncultured Jutongia sp. | reverse complement strand
TTTGATATGGGCATCTGCGTATCCTCTCTGCTTTAGGGCAAATAAATATTCTTCCGTAAATGACCGCGACTACGAAGCTCCTTTCGAATATCGGGGCGAAATATTGGAAATAAGGATACACGTAGACGCCGTAGAGACGGAAATTAAAAAGGAGCTGCTAAAAGCCGAAAGCATCGATTAAAAAACTTACAACAAAAACCTCGCCGTCCCATGGCTTGATAAAATAAATTCCGGATATTATAATGGTAGCGTCCGGATAAATAAAGGTTTTATGGGAGGCAGTGAAGAATGGGCCATTTCTACTTTGCGAGGCACGGCCAGACGGTCTGGAACGTTGAAAATAAAATTTGCGGGACTACCGACAGCCCGTTGACGGAACTTGGCAAAAGGCAGGCTTTTGAGCTTGGTCAAAAGATAAAAGAGGAAAAGCTTGCGATTGACGAAATCCTGTATTCCCCTCTAAGCAGGGCAAGGGACACGGCCATGATTGTTTCTGAAATAACGGGCTTTCCCGCGAGGATGGAAAAAAGGCTTGTCGAGCAGAATTTCGGGAAATGGGAATCCACGCCGCGGGACGGAAAAGACTTCAAGGAAGATAAGAAATGCTTCGTTACGAGTTTTGGCGGCGGCGAGTCCATGCTTAGGCTTTGTCAGAGGATTTACAACCTGCTTGACGAGATAACGGCGGACGACAAGGTCTATCTGCTTGTCGCGCACAACGGAATCGCGAGGGCGGTGGAGTCGTATTTTTTCGATATGACAAATGAGGAGTACGCGGCGTTTGGAGTAAAAAACTGCTCTATAAGAAAGTATGAATTTTAGATTCCGCGCCGTACTTAAAGCGGCGTCAATCTTTACTTTTTTCGTCCGTCATGCTAAAATGCCTACGTAATGAGCAGCATGGGCAGTCGCGGCTGCAGGGGCCGAAAGGCCGCAGGCGAGGAAAGTCCGGGCTTCACAGGGCGGGATGCCGGATAACGTCCGGTGGAGGCGACTCCCAGGAAAGTGCAACAGAAAACAACCGCCTGAAATTTCAGGCAAGGGTGAAAAGGCGAGGCAAGAGCTCACCGCTTTTTTGGCAACAAAAAAGGCTGTGTAAACCCCATCCGAAGCAAGGCCGAACAGGAACGATACGGCTGCCCGCCGTGTTCCGGGTAGGCCGCTTGAACCGGACGGCAACGTCCGGTCTAGATAGATGACTGCCAGATACAGAACCCGGCTTACAGCGCTGCTCATTATATTAAAGGATAAAGCGAGGGATATGACATGCCGCTCACGCCTATGATGCAAAATTATATGGAAACAAAAAAGGAATACAGCGACTGTATTCTTTTTTATCGTTTAGGGGATTTTTACGAGATGTTTTACGACGACGCCAAGGTATGCTCAAAAGAGCTCGAACTTGCCCTTACCGGCAAAAGCTGCGGCCTTGAAGAGCGGGCGCCGATGTGCGGCGTGCCCTTTCACGCCGTGGACGCGTACCTAAACAAGCTGGTCAGCAAAGGATATAAAGTGGCCATATGCGAGCAGGTTGAAGATCCGAAAAAAGCGAAGGGAATTGTAAAAAGGGAAGTTGTACGCATCGCGACGCCGGGAACAAACCTAAACACGCAGGCACTGGACGAATCCAAAAACAATTATCTCATGTGCGTCGCCTATGTCGCGAAGGAATATGGAGCTTCATATGTGGACGTCACGACGGGCGATTTCTACGTCACGAAATTCGATTCTAAAAGCAAGCTTTTCGACGAGATTGGAAAAGTCTCCCCATCCGAAATAATATGCGGCGCCTCTTTTATTTCGGAAGACTCAAACTTAACTGAAATACAAAGCGTTTCGGGCGCCGCGGTCTCAGCCGCAGAGCCCCGCTTTTTTGATGAGGACGGGTGCCGCAGGGCGCTTATGGAGCATTTTAGGACCGCGTCGCTTTCGGGCCTTGGGCTTGACGGCTTTGGGGCGGGCATAACGGCAGCCGGCGCGATAATGCAGTATCTTACGGAAACTCAAAAAATATCTCTTGACCATATAACAGGCATAAAGCCGTATCTTTCTGACAGCTATATGATGCTGGACCGCTCAACAAGGAGAAATCTTGAGCTTTGCGAAACAATGCGTGAAAAATCAAAAAAAGGCTCCCTTTTCTGGGTGCTTGACAAGACTAAAACGGCCATGGGAGCGAGGCTTTTGCGCAAATCCATAGAACAGCCGCTTTTAAATATAGAAGATATAAACGCGAGGCTCGACGCCGTCTCTGAATTGAATGAAAACATGATATTGAGGGAGGAGATCAGGGAATGCTTAAATCAGATATACGACCTTGAGCGGCTGATAGGAAAAATCGGCTACAAGACCGCCAACCCAAGGGATTTGGCCGCGTTTAAGCAGTCCCTTTCTACTCTTCCCCGCATTAAGGAGCTGCTGGCGAGTTTTGAAAAATCGATTTTAAAAAAATGCGCCGAAAAAATCGACGACCTAAAGGATATTTACGAGCTTATAGACTCCGCAATAGACGAAGAGCCTCCTATATCCACAAGGGATGGAGGAATAATAAAGGACGGCTACGACGAGGAGGTCGACAGGCTGCGCCGCGCTAAGACGGACGGGAAAAAATGGCTGGCGCAGCTTGTGGAAGAGGAAAAGGAAAGGACGGGCATTAAAAATCTGCGGGTAAAATACAACAAGGTATTCGGCTATCATCTTGAGGTCACCAACTCGTACAAGGATCTTGTTCCAAGCGACTGGACGCGCAGGCAGACGCTTGCAAACGCCGAAAGGTACACGACGCCAAAGCTAAAAGAGCTTGAGGATTCTATACTTGGTGCCGAGGACAGGCTTTTTAACCTGGAGCATGATCTTTTCTGCGGCGTTAGGGATGAAATTTATGAATGCATTGGAAGAGTGCAGAATACGGCGCATATCATAGCGTACGTCGACATGTTCGCGTCGCTTGCCGCCGTCGCGCAGCAAAGCGGCTTCGTCCGCCCAAACGTAAACGATTCGGGCATAATAGACGTCAAGAATGGAAGGCACCCGGTGGTAGAGCGCATGATAGGCGACGACATGTTCGTTGCTAATGACACTTTCCTTGACAATAAAAATCATCGAATTTCCATCATCACAGGACCGAACATGGCCGGAAAGTCCACATATATGCGCCAAACGGCCCTTATCGTGCTTATGGCGCAAATTGGATCGTTCGTGCCCGCCGAAAGCGCTACGATCGGAGTAGTAGACAGGATTTTTACGAGGGTAGGAGCGTCGGACGACCTGGCAAGCGGACAGAGCACGTTTATGGTGGAGATGACGGAAGTCGCGAATATAATCAGAAACGCCACCAGGCAAAGCCTTATCATACTTGACGAAATCGGAAGGGGAACAAGCACGTTCGACGGGCTTGGCATAGCCTGGGCCGTAATAGAGCACATTGCGGATGTCAAGCTTCTTGGAGCGAAGACTTTATTCGCGACGCATTACCACGAGCTTACCGAGCTTGAAGGAAAGCTTGACAGCGTGGACAATTATCGCATCGCAGTAAAGGAGCGCGGCGACGACATCGTTTTTTTGCGAAAAATAATGCGCGGCGGCGCCGACAAAAGCTACGGCATTCAAGTCGCCAGGCTGGCGGGAGTTCCCGAGGACGTTTTGAGGCGAGCCGAAGAGATAGTGGCGCAGCTAAGCAATAACGATATCGCGGGCCGCGCAAAAAAGATAGAAGGCGGATATGATTCAGACGCCGGGACGGGGCATAACTGCCACAAAGAACAGTCCGGGCAGCTTTCTTTTTTTAACGATTCAAGCACGGGCATAAAGACCGACGACGTGATTGACGAGCTGCAAAGCCTTGACCTGCCAAGGATGACGCCAATCGACGCGATGAACGTGCTAAACGACATGCAGGCAAGGCTAAAAAAAAGGACGCGGGCAAAAAAGCAAAAGTCCTCTTAAATCATTAAAGCCGAATTATCGGAGGATAATGATATGCCTATACATGTTTTAGATCAGGAAACGATAAATAAAATCGCCGCCGGGGAAGTCATAGAGCGTCCTATGGCAGTCGTCAAGGAACTTGTGGAAAACGCCATAGACGCGGGAGCCAGTTCAATAACCGTGGAAATAAAAGACGGCGGCAAAAGCCTCATACGCGTGACGGACAACGGCACGGGAATTGAAAAGGACGACATACGCCTTGCCTTTGAGCCGCATGCCACAAGCAAAATTGGTCAAATGGGAGATCTTTCTCATATATCGACGCTTGGATTTAGGGGAGAGGCGCTCTCAAGCATCGCGTCCGTTTCGCAGCTTGAAATGATTACAAAGACTAGAAAAGAACTTGGAGGATTTAGGTACCTTATAGACGGCGGAGACGAAAAAAAGCTTGAGGAGGCGGGATGTCCCGACGGAACGACTTTTCTTGTGCGCAGCCTCTTCTACAATACGCCCGCAAGACTTAAATTTTTAAAGACTGCGCAGACCGAGGCCGGATATATAAGCGGCGTTTTGGAAAAAATGGCTCTGTCACACCCGGAGATTTCGTTTAAATTCATCAATCAAAACCAGCCCGCGCTCCATACGCTAGGCAACATGAACCTTAAAGATACGATATACAGCATATATGGTCGCGATATCGCGTCGAATCTTCTCGACGCCAATATAAAAAAGGAAAACGCAAAAATTGAGGGATATATCGGAAAGCCCGTATTAGCCAGGGGCAGCGCCAGATATATGAATTATTTCATCAACGGAAGATATATTAAAAACAGCATAATTTACAGGGCCATAGAGGACGCGTATTCGCCGTACATGATGCGTCATAAATACCCGTTTACTGTTCTGCATTTAAAAATTCCGTTCGAACTGACCGACGTAAACGTGCATCCGCAAAAAATGGAGATACGATTTACAAATGAAAAAGAAATATATAACGACGTTTTTGACGCGATTTCGGAAATACTAAGGCATAAGGAATTTATACCTGACGTGAAATTTGCGCCATACGATGAAAAAAATGAACCTGAGGAAAAAAAGCCCATCCCTGACGAAAATCATGATGAAAGCCGCGGCACGGGCTTTGTAAATCTAAGAAGCCTTACCGCGGAGGAGACGGCAGCCCTTTTTGACAAAGACCGGCCCCAAAAAGAGATAAATGAAAAAAATCAAAGCGTTTTTATGGAAAAGGCCGCGTACGCCTCCACGCGTGACGAAAAGCAGGAAACTTTATTTGAGTCGAATGTCTTGTCGCCCCAGGCTCAAAAGGAAATAAAAATAATAGGACAGGTTTTTTCCACGTATTGGATATTGCAGTATAATGACGATATGTTTTTGATAGATCAGCACGCCGCGCATGAAAAAGTGCTTTATGAGAGGTTTATGAGGCAGATTAAAAAAAACGAGCCGCTTACACAGGAATTTGAGCCTCCCGCCGTGCTTAGCCTGTCTTTGCTTGAGAGGCAGGCTCTTGAGGACAACATGGAAATATTTGAGAGGCTTGGATACCGCATCGAAAATTTTGGCGGAGGAGAATATATGGTGAGCGGAATGCCCGCCAATCTGCCGAATGTGGACGTTGGCTCCCTTTTGATTGAGATAATTGACGATCTGGCGACCATAAAAAAGCGCGGCGCGCCCGAAGCCATTCTTGAACGCGTAGCGGAGATGTCGTGCAAGGCGGCGGTGAAGGGCGGGAGCAATTTGACGGAAGAAGAGGCGCGAAAACTTCTAATGGAGCTTATGGCGCTTGACAATCCGTATAACTGTCCGCATGGCAGGCCCACCATGATAAGGATTGAAAAAAAGGAGCTCGAGAAGAAATTTAAGAGGACGTTATAAAAATTGGAGGTTCGCGCGGTTATGGGAAAAAAGCCTTTGGTCATTTTGGCGGGGCCTACGGCCGTAGGCAAGACCGCGCTGTCAATAGGCCACGCGAAGGCTATTGGAGGGGAGATCATGTCGGCCGACTCCATGCAGGCGTACCGGGGCATGGATATTGGAACGGACAAAATTAAACCGGAGCAGATGCAGGGGATAAGGCATCATCTAATTGATGAATTTGATCCGGACGAGGAATTTAATGTCGCGATATTTAAAGAATATTGCGGCCGGTATATATCCGACGCGCACAGCCGCGGCAAAATTCCCATAATCGTCGGCGGTTCGGGCTTTTATATTCAGGCGGCCCTCTATGACGTCGATTTTAAAGAGACGGACGCCGATTTGTCGTATCGGAAGGAGCTTGAAGATTTCGCAAAAAAAAATGGCGCAAAAGCGCTTCACGCCAAACTGATGGAGGTGGACGAGGCATCCGCGAAAAACATTCACGAAAACAATATAAAGCGCACGATAAGGGCGCTTGAATATTTTAAGCTGACTGGCGTGCCCATATCGCGTCACAACGAAATGGAGCGAAAAAAAAGCCCGCGGTTTGATTTTAGATATTTCGTGTTAAATCTGCCTTGGTAGGTTCTTTATGAAAGAATAAACGCCCGCGTCGACGACATGCGGCGCCGCGGCCTTGAGGATGAGGTAAGAGGGCTGCTTGAACGCGGCGCGTCGCCCGACATGACGTCCATGCAGGGACTTGGGTACAAAGAAATAGCCTGCGCCATAAGAGGCGGCATGACTATGGACGAGGCGTTTGAAAAAATAAAGCGCGAAACAAGGCATTTCGCGAAAAGGCAGCTTACGTGGTTCCGAAGGGAAAAGGACGCGATTTGGATTGAAAAGGATAAGTTTTCAAGCGACGACGAAGTCCTTTTGTATTGCCTAGACAAGTGCCGCTCCCTTTTACATGATTTCGTCTGAATCAAGCATTATCGTGAACGGGCCGTCATTTTCAAGCCTTACGGTCATATCGGCGCCAAACTGCCCGGTTTTTACCGTGCCGCAGTAGGACATGGCTTCTTTTACGATATACTCGTAAAGCTTTTTTGCGTGTTCGGGCTTTCCCGCTCCAAAAAATGACGGACGGCTGCCTTTTTTGCAGTCGGCAAAAAGCGTAAACTGAGAAACGAGGAGCAGCTCGCCTCCCACGTCACCTAAAGATAAGTTGGTCTTATTTTCTTCATCGGCAAATATTCTTAGCGAACAGGCTTTTTTAACCATTTTGTCGGCTATTTTTTCATCGTCTCCGTCGCCTATGCCGACAAATATCAGTATGCCCTTTCCTATGGAGCTAATTTGGCCCTCGTCTGTGTGGACGGACGCGCAGTTTACCCTCTGTATAAGAAATTTCATGGCTTTTTCTCCTATCTTTTTATTTCCACTAATATAGCACAAGTTTTAAGGCATATGCATAAAAACATCTTTGCCCCGCGGCGCCTTAAATTGCGACATTTTCGCTATTGCAAATGTCCCTTGGCTTATGATAAAATTATGTATTGATTGGCATATGTCTGTACGAAGGCCTGATTATAGATTTCTTCCTCAATTTTAGGAGGCGGCGTTTTGTTTGGATATGTACAGGTGCGAAAGCCCGAACTTAAGATAAAAGACTACGCGGCGTACCGCGCGTTTTATTGCGGCCTGTGCGAAAGGCTCAGATTAAAATACGGCGTGGCAGGCCGGATAATGCTTACGTATGATTTGACTTTTTTGGCGGTGCTTTTAAGCTCGGTGTATGACGTAAAATGCAGGCGTGAAAAAAAGCGCTGCGTTGTTCATCCGGCAAAAAAGCACGCCGTTTTATACAGCGAGGCTACCGACTACTGCGCCGACATGAACATCCTGCTTGGGTACTACCGGCTTCTTGACAAAGAAAGGGACGAAGGCGGCGTTATGGCGCGCGCCGGGGTTTTAGCGTACAAAAATAAAGCGAGAAAAATTTCCGCGGCATATGAGAGGCAGTCGACGGCAATACGCAGATCCCTTTCACGGCTTTCAAAGATTGAGCGGCAAAAAGAAGGCGGCGTTATGAAGGCCGCGGACTGCTTTGGAAGCATGCTTGCCGAAATCTTTGTCTACAAGGAGGACGCGTTTAGAACTTATCTTGGCGATTTGGGATACCACCTTGGCAGATACATCTATATAATGGATGCCTACGACGATTTGGACAAGGACGTTAAAAACGGCAGCTTCAATCCGCTTATAAGTCTGCGCGAAGATGAGGATTTTGAAGAAAAGACGGGCGAGATGCTTCTTGACGAAATGGCAAAAGCGGGCGACGCGTTTGAGCGGCTCCCGTGTCTTGAGTACGTGGACATTCTAAGAAACATACTTTACGTGGGCGTATGGAACAGATACGATGAAATTAAAAGGAACAAAAGGGAGGGCTTAAATAATGAGCGATCCGTACGAGGTGCTTGGCGTTTCCCGCGATGCCACTGACGAAGAAGTCAAGAAGGCATACAAGGAGCTTAGCAGGAAGTACCATCCTGACGCTTATGTAAATAATCCGCTCGCAGACCTTGCCGAAGACAAATTCAAGGAAATTCAAGAGGCATACACCCAGATAATGAACTCCCGTTCCGGAGGATACAGTCAAAGCTCGGGACAGCAAGGATACGGAGGAGGCGGGTACGGATACGGCTCCGGGCAGCAGGGATACGGAGGATATCAAAACGGACAGGGCGGCTGGCAAAACGGCGGACAGAGCAGACAGACCTACAGCAGCTATGGTCAGGATTATGGACGCAATTCTTACGGATACGGGGGAGGATGCGGAACCGGGAATATGTGCTGCGACCTCTGGTGCGCCGATTCTCTTTGTGAATGTATGGGAGGGGATTTGTGTAATTGCATGTAAAATCAAAAGAAATCGCGTGGGGCGGCATAATGATGGCCCTTGCGGCCATTTTGATCGCGCTTAGCGGCGTCATCGAGTCAAGCTCGCTGTTTCTGCTTGCCGCGGCGTCTTTTTTGACAGGCATGGTTGAAAGGAGGATTTCAATAAAAGCGTCGATCCTTTTTATGGCGGGAGCGTTTTTAGTAGGTTTTTTCATAGCTCCGCAAAAGCTGTACTGCTTTACTTTCGCCGGATTTTCCGTATACGTCGCGCTCGCCGAATTCTTCAGAAAAAGGAACGGGGGCGTCGCGGTCTGGATCGCGAAGGGCGCGTGCTACCATATTTTGCTCGCGACGGCGCTTGTTTTAATAAAATATTTTTTTGGATTTGACACATATGGCATTTTGGGGAGGCTAGGCGGCGTTACAGCGTTTTCTTTCATCATTGCGGCGGCAGCGGCTGAGGCGCTCTGGATTATATTCGACCGGGCGTACATTTTTTTTATGAACCGATATGGCGACAGGCTTTTAAATGTCGGCGCAAATGAGTCTTAAACGCGCGCGGCAAAGTAAGAAGGGATGAATGCATTGTTAGAAATATCTGCGGAGCATGAGGAAATACTTAAAGACGTGCTGTGCGAAATAAACGCCGCTTCGTTTAGACAGGGGAGGCAGTTTGTTCAGCATGGAAATACGAACGTATGCAAACACAGTATAATGGTGGCGTATAGATGCTGTCAGATTGCCGAGAACCGCGGGCTGAGCGTGTCATATAAGGAGATGATACGCGGCGCGCTCCTTCACGATTATTTTCTCTACGACTGGCATGACAGGGAGCATGAGCATAAGAGGCCCCATGGCTTTTATCATCCGTCCGCCGCGCTAAAAAACGCGACACGCGACTTTGTTCTCACCGACATAGAAAAAGACATAATTAAAAAACATATGTTTCCGCTCACGCCGATTCCGCCGAAATATACAGAGAGCTGGCTGGTATGCATTTCAGACACGGTGTGCTCCATCGGCGAAACCTTGAAGAAGTGATAAAAACAGTAAAATGAATGACAAGCCGGGTTCTTTATGCTACAATTAACCATGTTTCGCGGAGTTTTTTGCGCGGCTGCTTTAGTTGCACGTCTCCGCGAATTTTAATAATTTACGACATCGTAATTCGAAACGGAGGGCTTGATGGATTATAAAAATGCGGGCGTCGACGTCAACGCGGGATATGAGGCGGTAGAGCTTATAAAAAAGCACGCGGCGGGCACTATGCGCAGCGAGGTTCTGACCGGGATAGGAGGATTTGCGGGAGCGTTTTCAATCGAATCGTTTAAGAATATGGATCATCCCGCGCTCGTATCCGGGACTGACGGAGTCGGTACGAAGCTTAAGCTTGCCTTTGAATTGGACAGACACGACACGGTGGGCGTTGACTGCGTGGCAATGTGCGTAAACGACATCGCGTGCGCGGGCGCCGACCCATTGTTTTTTCTTGACTATATAGCATGCGGGAAAAATATGCCAAAAAAAATCGAGGCGATAGTAAGCGGGGTGGCCGATGGGTGCAGACAGGCGGGAGCCGCGCTTATCGGGGGCGAAACCGCCGAGATGCCAGGATTTTATCCTGAAAATGAATATGATCTCGCGGGCTTTGCCGTCGGAATAGCGGATGAAAAGGACATGATTGACGGCAGGAATATAAATCCGGGCGACGTAGTTGTGGGAATCGCGTCGTCCGGCGTCCACAGCAATGGATTTTCGCTTATAAGGAAGATATTCGACATAAAAAAGGCCTCGCTGGACAGGCCGTACGAGTCTCTTGGCGGCGCGACGTTAGGCGACGCGCTTCTTGAGCCTACCATTATTTACGTAAACGCGCTTAAAACAGTTAAAGAAGGGGGCGTCGTCATAAAAGGGTGCAGCCATATTACGGGGGGCGGATTTTATGAAAACGTGCCGCGCATGCTCCATGACGGCGTACGGGCAAGAATTAGGCTTGACAGTTTTGACGTGCCTCCGATCTTTGGCATGATCGAAAAAGACGGCGGCCTATCAAAAGACGTAATGTATAATACCTTTAACATGGGAATGGGCATGCTCCTTGCCGTAGACGAACGCGACGCCGACAGCGCCGTAAGGCTTATAGGCGAATCGGGGCAAAAAGGCTTTATAGCGGGCGAAATCATAGAAGGACGCAGGGGCGTGGAGCTTATATAAATTCAGGTTAAAATAAAAATTTCGCGGGCTTTTAAAATAAGGGACGGGTACTTGAATATGCAAAAAATCGCTGTTTGCGTATCGGGCGGAGGCACCAATCTTCAGGCAATTATAAATGGAATTAAAGACAAAACTATTGAAAATACAAAAATAGCCGTTGTAATAAGCAGCCGCGGGGACGCGTACGCCATAGAACGCGCAAGGGCCGAAGGCATCCCCGCCGTGTGCATAAGTCCTAAGGAATACGGCGACAGGGAAGAGTTCGCGGACGCGATGATTGATGTTCTAAATGAAAACGGCGTCGATTTGGCGGTGCTTGCCGGATACCTGGCCATCATTCCCGAAAAGCTTGTTTCGGAATATAGGAACCGTATCATAAACATACATCCGTCGCTAATTCCTTCTCATTGCGGCATGGGGTATTACGGCCTAAAGGTGCATGAGAGCGTTCTTGCGGCGGGCAATAAGGTTACGGGAGCCACGGTGCATTTTGTGGATGAAAAAGCCGATCACGGCGCGATAATTCTTCAAAAGGCCGTGGACGTGATGGAGGGCGACACTCCTGAAACGCTGCAGAGGCGCGTTATGGAGCAGGCGGAGTGGCAGATATTGCCAAAAGCCATTGATTTGATAGGAAAGGGCAGAGTTTATCTTAAAGACGGCATTGCGCATATTGCCGGCGGCGCGCGATGAATTTTGGGAGGACATGACGATATGAACGTTTTGATAGTTGGAGGCGGCGGCCGGGAGCACGCCATAGCCTGGAGCGTTTCAAAAAGCAGGAAAGCGGACAGGATATTTTGCGCACCGGGAAACGGCGGCATATCCGATGTGGCCGAGTGCGTCGACATAGGTCCGATGGAATTTGACAAGTTGGCCGATTTCGCCGAAAAAAACGATATCGGACTTACTATAGTAGGAATGGACGACCCTCTTGTAGGCGGCATCGTGGACGTGTTCGAAGAAAGAGGGCTTAGGGTGTTTGGCCCCAAAAAGGACGCCGCAATCATCGAGGGCTCAAAAAGCTTTTCAAAAAATCTAATGAAAAAGTACGGCATTCCGACGTGCCATTATGAAACGTTTACATCCCCCGAGGAAGCCATCTTGTATCTTGAAAACGTTGATTTTCCAATCGTCATAAAGGCGGACGGCTTAGCGCTTGGCAAGGGCGTGCTTATATGTCAAAATCTGCAGGAGGCGGAGGCGGGCGTCGCGTCCATAATGCTTGACAAGCAGTTCGGGGACGCAGGCGACGTCATTGTCATAGAAGATTACGTCGCCGGACGCGAGGCGTCCGTCTTATGCTTTTGCGACGGAACGCATATAAAGCCGATGACTAGCGCGCAGGACCACAAGCGCGCCAGAGACGGGGACACGGGACTTAATACGGGCGGCATGGGTACGTTCTCGCCAAGTCCTTTTTATACCGACGAGATAAAAAAATTCTGCGAGGAAAAGATTTATCAGCCGACTATTGACGCGATGAAGGCGGAGGGCAGAAGCTTTACGGGAATACTCTTTGTTGGGCTTATGCTCGCAGAGGACGGGCCGAAGGTGCTTGAGTATAACGCCAGATTTGGCGATCCGGAGGCTCAGGTGGTTCTGCCCCGTATGAAAAACGACATTATAGACGTTATGGAGGCATGCATAGACGGCAGGCTGGATGAGGTGGAGCTTGAGTTTGAGGACAACGCGGCGGTATGCGTCATACTTGCGTCGGACGGATATCCCGAACACTATGACAAGGGCAAGCCTATCTGCGGCCTTGAAAATTTTGAGGGCAAAGAAGGATATTATGCGTTCCATGCCGGAACAAAGAAAAAAGACGGCAAATTGGTGACAAACGGCGGAAGAGTACTTGGAATAACAGCCAAAGGAGCGACCCTTAAAGAAGCGAGAAAAAACGCGTATAAAGCCGCGGAATGGGTAAGCTTTGAAAATAAATATATGCGTAGCGACATAGGAAAAGCCATAGACGAGGCAGACGACTAGGAGGATAAATATGTATTCATTGGACGAAGTTAAGAAATTTGACGCCGATGTGGCGGACGCGATTATTGCGGAGACAAACAGACAGAGGGAAAATATAGAGCTTATTGCGTCTGAAAATCTTGTTAGCAAGGCGGTTATGGCCGCCATGGGAAGCACCCTTACAAATAAATATGCCGAAGGGTACCCCGGCAAAAGGTACTACGGCGGCTGCGAGCATGTGGACGTAGTTGAAAATTTGGCAAGAGACCGCGCCATGGAGCTGTTTGGCTGCACATACGCAAACGTACAGCCGCACTCGGGCGCCCAGGCCAATATGACTGTCTTTTTCGCCTTGATGGACCCAGGCGATACTTTTATGGGCATGAATCTAGACCAGGGAGGTCACCTTACCCACGGCAGTCCCGTCAATCTTTCAGGCCGGTATTTTAACTGCGTATCGTACGGCGTAGACGAAAACGGATTTATTGACTATGACGAGGTCGAGCGCATCGCGGTCGAGGCAAAACCGAAGCTTATCGTAGCCGGCGCGAGCGCGTACGCGCGAAAAATCGATTTCAAACGCTTCAGGGAAATAGCCGACAAGGTCGGGGCTTTTTTGATGGCGGACATGGCGCATATAGCCGGACTTGTGGCGGCGGGGTATCACGAAAGCCCAATTCCATATGCCCACGTCACCACGACTACGACTCATAAGACTCTTCGCGGGCCTCGCGGCGGAATGATACTTTCAAACAGGGAATTTGCCGAGGAGCACAAGCTTAACAGGGCGCTTTTCCCAGGAATACAGGGCGGCCCTCTTATGCATTGCATAGCGGCGAAAGCCGTATGCTTAAAGGAAGCCCTTGATCCGTCGTTTAAGGAATATGCAAAAAACATCATAGACAATGCGCAGGCTCTTTGCAAGGGGCTTAAGGACAGGGGAATTAAGATTGTATCCGGCGGAACGGACAACCATCTAATGCTTGTAGATCTTTCAGATAAGGGGCTAACGGGAAAGGAAGTGGAGAGCTGGCTTGACGACGTCCACATCACGTGCAATAAAAATACCGTGCCAAACGATCCTCAAAAGCCGTTCGTAACGAGCGGCGTGCGTCTCGGAACCGCCGCGGTCTCTACAAGGGGATTTAAGCCGGACGATATGGACAGGGTGGCCGAGGCCATAGCGCTGATTATAAACGATCATGAAAAGAACAAGGATTGTGCCATGGACATAGTCAAGTCGCTTACGGATAAATATCCGCTTTATGAATAGGAGTTTTGGAAATGGTAAAACGCTATTTTGTTAGAACCCGCTCGCTTGAAGAAGGCATGAGAATCGACCAGAATATAAAGGACAGGATGGATCGCGTGCTTATTGCCCGCGGCACCATACTTGACGAATATCTCATCTCTTCCTTAAAAAAACTGGGGATAGGCGGGATATACGTAAGCGAAGGCGAAGAGGACATCATTCCCGAATCGCAGGATCAGCCTAAGCCGCTTTGCGCGATGGCAAAAAAT
Organism: uncultured Jutongia sp.; assembly: GCA_964617075.1. Classification (GTDB taxonomy): domain Bacteria; phylum Bacillota; class Clostridia; order Lachnospirales; family Lachnospiraceae; genus Butyribacter. The sequence continues at coordinate 1,489 of CAZTVO010000043.1, read as the reverse complement.
AACATCGAAAGGTACAGGGAGCCGGATCCGTCAAAAGTCAAGCTGACCGAGAGCGTAAAGAAAAGAGTTTCGGAGGGCATCCAGTACCTGTATAACAATTCCGATGGGGAAAAATTCGCGAATACGACAAACAACATCACGAATGACTTGATGAAAGCCATACAGGACAACGACGCGATTGCGGTGGACATAAACGCGTTAAAAACAAGCGACGAGTACACGTTCAAGCACAGCGTCGACGTAGCCACCATGTCGATGATAATAGCCAAAAAGCAGGGCCTTAAGAAGGAGGACGTCTACAACATCGGGATTGCCGGCCTCCTTCACGATATGGGCAAGTCCAAGATTCCAAATGAAATTTTAAATAAGCCCGCGAGGCTAAACGACGATGAATTCGCCATAATGAAAAGCCATTCCATGCTTGGATATGAAATATTAAAGGAGAAGAACGAATTTAGCTCCGCTATCTCCTTTGCCGTGCTGCAGCACCATGAAAAGGCGAACGGCAAGGGGTATCCGATGGGGGTGACGGCCGAAAAAATCACGCCGTACGCCAAGATACTTTCCGTTGCCGACGTTTACGACGCCTTAGTGACCGAGCGCCCATATAAAAAATCCTTCTCGCAGCGCACCGCGATAGAAATGATCATGTCCATGACGGAGGAGCTTGACATAACGGCCATGAAGAGCTTTTTGGCAAGCGTTATACTCTATCCCGTCGATTCCACAGTTAAGCTAAGCAACGGGGAGGAGGCGCGCGTCGTAAAAAACAACCCCGAGTCCATATTGCGTCCGGTCGTCGTCTGCTCCGAAAATGGGAACGTCTACGATCTCGCGAATGATTTAAACTGCGCAAATATCGTAATAATATAGGCGCGCGTACGAAAAGGCCTAGTTTTTTTCGCCTTCCACGCAGATCCAGTCCGCGTCTTTTTTTGTATGGGTTTTTATATTGACAAATCCCGCCATTTCAAACAATTCGCGAAATTCATCCTTAGAAGGATTGAAAAGGCCATACTTTCTTATATTTTCAATCGTTTCGCCGCTAAGGCCGTCCCTGCCGTATATCTCGGCAATTAAAAGAAATTTGCCGCCCTTTTTCAAAACCCGAAATACTTCTTTTAAATTTTCTTTTGGCTCCGGCCAAAAATAAAAGCTTTCCACCGTAAAAATTTTGTCAAACGATTCGTCCTTAAATGGAATATTTTCAACAGACGCCTTTATGACGTCCATTTTTTTATTTACGACGGCTTCTTTATTTAATTCCACAGTCTTTTTAACAGATACGTCCGAATAGTCGATGCCGCAAAGGCGTCCCGCGTCTATCGTCTCGCGTACAAGCCTTAGGGCGGAACCGCCGCCGCATCCTATGTCTAAAACGCCGTCGCCGTCTCTTAGATTTGCGAAAGTCAGGCCCCATTTTGTCAGCTCAAAATGGCTTTTGTTCATTCTTTCAAGCATCGCCCCTCCCGCATCTCCCTGAGGCTTT
>CAZTVO010000042.1:0-15921 GCA_964617075.1 uncultured Jutongia sp. | reverse complement strand
CGCGGGGATATACGGCCGACCGCTACAGGGATCTTATCGGCAAGATAGACGAAAACGCGAACCTGATGCTGGAGGAGCCGGTTCAGTATATGTGGAAGAATACCGACGCGTTCATAGACATGCCCCTTGGTTCGTCCGACTATATGTACGTTGACGAGGAGGTGCCGTTTATTTCGATGGCGCTTAAGGGAATTGTGCCGATGTATTCCGACTACGTAAACTTCGAGGCGAACAAGCAGGAATTTTTGCTGCAGATGATTGAGGCGGGAGTGTATCCATCGTTTTATGTGACGCACGAAAATTCATCCGACTTGATTTTGACCAACTCCTCCGACCTGTACAGTACGGAATATGACGTATACAAAGATACCATCGTCGAGTATGACAAGGAACTTAGAAAGATAAGCGACGCGGTCGGGGACGCCAAGATAGTCAGCCATGAGAAGCTTGACGGCGGCGTTGTCAGGGTGACATACGACAATGGAACAAAGATTTACGTCAATTATTCGGAATCGCCGCAGACGGCCGACGGCGTAGACGTCGACGCAATGTCGTATAAGGTAGGTGAACCAAATGGCTAAAAAGCAGAAATTAACGAAGGAAGAGAAAAAGAACCGCAAGAAGGCAAAGGCCGGACGTCTGGCAAAAAGAGAGGCGCTTACGGGGCTTTTGTTCATAACCCCATGGATAATTGGAGCTTTGATATTCCTCGCGTATCCGCTTATCATGTCCTTTAGGTATTCGCTAAACAACATCCGCACCACGCCGCTCGGCACAAAGTTTAATTTCGTCGGCATGGAAAATTATACGAATATAGCCCTGATGGACAAGGATTTTCCGATGGAAATAGTCGACTATCTCGTTTCCACTGTCGTGTCGGTGCCCGTTATAGTGGTATTTGCCTTGATTATAGCGATAATGCTTAATGAAAACATCAAGGGGAAGGGATTTTTTAGACTTATATTCTTTTTGCCGGTCATAATAGTCAGCGGCCCTATTTTGGGAATGCTTGGAGAAGAGGGCGCGGGAAGCGTGACCGCCATAGACATACAGTCCATCACCACGGCTATAGAGGCTGTTTTGCCGGATATGCTGGCAAAGCCGATATCCTCGCTTTTTGAAAATATGGTGACGCTGCTTTGGTATTCTGGGGTGCCAATCCTTATATTTTTGTCAGGACTGCAAAAGATCGACAAGTCGATGTATGAGGCGGCAAAAATTGACGGAGGTTCGGGCTGGGAGTGTTTTTGGAAGATTACGCTTCCAAACATCAAGCCCATGATACTTTTAAATCTTGTATATACCATCGTATTCATTTCGAACAACGACCAGAACGCGATTATAGAGCTTATCAAAAACTCGATGTTTTCGGGCACTCAAGAAAAGGGGTACGGATACGCTTCCGCAATGGCGTGGATGTATTCAATCGTAGTGCTTTTGGTAGTCGGGATATTTGCGCTGGCGTTCTTTGCCAAGAAGGACGTGTATGAAAAGCAGGTCAAGAAGGCCAAGAAGGCCCGCAAAAAGGAGCAGAGGCAGCTTAAAAAGATAGAAAGGAGGAGCGCGAAGAATGCTAAAAAGAATGCAAAGGCAGGCAGGGCCTAAGATAGTGCAGATGGCCGGCCCTTCCGGAGAGATGCTTGTCAAGGACAGAAGGCAGATTGCGAAGGACAAAGTCCGGAAATTTATGCTTGGCTCGAAAGAGAAAGAAGGCTTTTTGAAGGTGTTCATAATTTATGCCCTGCTTATATGCATAGGGTTTATCTACATATACCCTATACTGCATATGGTAAGCACGAGCTTTATGACGCTTGACGATTTGCTTGACTCTTCCATAAACTGGATCCCAAGCTCCATAAACCTTGAAAATTACCGGCAGGCCGCGAAAAGCATGGACTTTTGGAGTTCATTTGTCAAGAGCATAATCATAGCGGGAGTCCCTACTATATGCAACCTGATTTCGTGCTCCGTAATAGGGTTCGGCCTCGCGCGTTTTGAGTTTCCATGCAAGAAGCTTGTGCTGGGAATTATAATATTTAGGTTCATACTGCCAAGCCAGATTACAATGATACCTACGTACGTGCTTTATTCAAATCTTGGAATACTTGGAACAATATGGTCGTTCGTTCTTCCAGCTATACTGGGGATGGGAATAAACGCGCCAATATTTATACTTATATTCTACCAGTTTTTCAAGCAGGTGCCTAAGGTGCTCATCGAGGCGGCACAGATAGACGGAGCAGGGTATTTCAAGTCGTTTTTTAGGATTTCCATTCCGTCCGCGGCGCCAGCGATCATAACGGTAGCGCTTTTCTCTTTCGTATGGTATTGGAACGAGTCGTACCTTACCTCGCTGTACGTTTCCGGCGTAATGGTCAAGTCGGGCTGGACTTCTCTCATAATACAGCTTGACAATTTCAGCGACAATTTCAACGCGTACGCGCAGACGGCGGCAAGCGCGGCGGTGTCGCTTAACGAATCGATAAAAATGTCCGGCACGATGCTTAGCATACTTCCGCTTCTTATAATGTATTTCGTACTGCAGAGGTATTTCGTGGAGAGCATCGACCGAACCGGAATCACGGGCGAATGACGTTATTCTTTTGCAAAAGTCTAAAGTAATTTACAAGAATATATGGCGGCTGAAAGCCCTATATGTTATAATTTCATTCGCTGACACAGCGAAAACAATACAATAAAAAGGAGGCAGACTATGAGAAAAAAACTACTGACATTGACGCTTGTCGCGGTCATGGCGATGGGGCTCGCGGCATGCGGCAAGAAAGACGGAGGAGGCGGAGCGGACAGCGGCGGGGGCACGGCCGCCGTGTCGGGGGAAACGGAGCCGGTTGAAATCAACGGCATAACCTACAACAAGGCGACGGACTTGACGGACGAGGAGATCGAGCTTACGTATTTTCATTTTGACCAGGACGAGACGGTTCAATACTTGGCGAAGCGCTTTATGGAGATCTACCCCAACATAAAAGTCAATCCGGTGTACGAAAACGTTTCTACGTACGACGACACGTTGAATACGCTTGTAAACAACGGCGAGTCTCCCGACGTAATCATGTATTCCGACGCGGATTTTGCTTTGAGCAACCTCCTGCTTAGGGACATTTCGGAGTATTGGGATTCGGATCCTGAAACGAAGGACGTGGCTTCCACGATCAACGACTGCGGCATTGGCACGTTTTCCACGTCTAAAAGATATGCCGTTCCTGTGAAATTTTTCCCAGGCGTCATGTATGTCGACTTAAACGTTTTGGAAAAGCTCAATGTCGAAGCTCCGGACAGAAACTGGACCTGGGCCGAGATGATTCAGCTGATAAAAGACTGTACCGTAAAGGATTCGCCGGACGGCATGCCATATTACGGATGCGGATTTTACAACAGGCTTGATTCATATTACGGCATCGCGGCGGCGCAGACTATTCAGGGCGAGTTTGGATTCGACGGCACCGACTTCGATTTGGGGGTTTGGGCCGTAGGCGAGCAGGAATTTGCAGAGCTTAAGCAGGGAGGATACATCGCACCCGCAACCGAGACTATCGAGATGGAGAACTGGATGGGAGACTGGAACGGATGGTGCGGCGCGTCAGGACACGTTGCGCTGTTTACCGAGGCGTTCTGGACATATCAGAATACGTGGGCTACGGAAGGATACAAGCAGTACAATCTGGATATTGTGCCTTATGTAGTGCCTGCCGTAAATGAGGAGGACGCCGCGTCGGATCACCATACGATAGCAACTATTGACTTCGGCGGACTTACCACGTCATGCGAGCATCCGCGCGAGGCATACGAGCTGCTCAAATTCATGAGCTTTGGCAAAGACGGCTGGAAGACTAGGATAGAGCTTTATAATGACGAATCGCAGGTGAATGCCTCTGGACTCGCGCTTAAGTACGACGTAATGCCGGCTCCGATTACGACTGACAGCGAGGTCTGGGACGAATATATCGACATGTACTGCAAGGGCATGGACGAGGAGCATGTGGGATACTGGAAAGAATATTTCCAGAGCTGCCTGCAGCCTATTCCTTATGGCTGGACAAACATCGCGGGATACTGGAACTACTGCGACGAGTATTTCAACGATATAGGCATACACGACCTTGTTGACTCCGGCGAGGCGCAGGCCGCCGATTACGCGGAAGAGGCTACCAGAAAAGCCAACTGGTATCACGCCACGGCTATGCTTGAGTATTTTGGCAAGGACGGATATGACGTCTTGTCGGATGAGGAAGTCAAAAAGTACGAAACGATGGTTTCGGAGAACGAATAGCGCATTCGTATGAGACGTTTAGATTAAAAGAACCAGGCGCCTGCGATAAAAAGCTGCCCATGCTTAAAAAGCAGCGCGGAAATGAGGGCTGTCATGTCAACAGATAATAACATAAAATACAATGAGCCATGGATTTTGCAAAGGGCTGATCCGTTCGTGTGCTTTCATGACGGGTGGTACTATTTTACGGCCTCGGTGCCTGAATACGACCGCATAGCGCTTAGGCGTTCTAAGACGCTCGCGGGTCTTGCACAGGCGGAGGAAAAGACCATATGGAAAAAGCATGAGAGCGGGGCCATGAGCGAGAACATATGGGCGCCCGAGCTGCATTTCCTCTTTGGGAAATGGTACATATATTTTGCCGGAGGAGAAAAGGAAAATATATGGAACATCCGTCCTTACGTTCTTGAATGCGAGGGAAGCGATCCATACTGCGGCGAATGGGTTGAAAAAGGAAAGATGCAGCGGGCGGACGAAGACATATTTTCTTTTGAGGCGTTTTCTCATGACCCAACCGGGTACGAAAATAAGGGCGAATAAAATTACGTGTGTGCGGAAAAGCTGAGAGTGGGTCCGCAGATTTCAAATCTTTATATTGCGCGTATGGAGTCTGGATATAAGCTTAAAACGGTACAGGTTCTTTTATCTACTCCCGACTATGACTGGGAGCGGCGCGGATTTTGGGTGAATGAAGGGCCGGCCGTCATAAAGCGCGGCAAAAAAATTTATCTTACCTACTCCGCGAGCGACACGGGCGTAAACTACTGTATGGGAATGCTTACCGCCGACGAGGACGCCGATCTAATCGATCCGCTTTCATGGAAAAAGGAAAGGCTTCCGGTGCTTAAGACGAATGAAGAGTTAAAGATATACGGCCCGGGGCATAATTCTTTTACGGTCGATGAGGATGGAAACGACGTTTTAGTGTACCACGCGCGCAAGGAGGCCGAAATTGAGGGAGATCCCCTTTACAATCCAAACAGGCACGCGATGCTTATGAAGATAAGATGGGACGGCGGCAGGCCCGTGTTTTCATATGACGGCTGACGTCAATGAATCTGGGGGGGGCAAAATATAAGGATAAATAAAATTCGGACAGACGGCGTTATGCCGTCTGTCCGTCTGCGTTATCGGGGTTTATGGGGGCGTATTTTATCGTGATATTTATATCCTGTCCGTAGTTGCCGAACGATTTGCCAAATATTGTAAGGCCGCCCTTATGTTTGGAACCGTCGTCGACGGCGAGCTTTAGCTTTATGCTGCTTCGATAGTCCAGATTCAAATCATCTATACTTACATCCGAAATCTTTAGCCCATCCACGAAAGTTCCCTTTCGGTCTATTACGAGAAGCTTTAGAAGTCCGTACTGGTTCCAGTTCTCAGGCCACCAGCCGGGGGTCAGCACTCCCCTTACGTCTCCAAAATCCCCGGGCGACGTCCAGCTGCCAAGGTAGGTGCCGTTTATGTAAAATCCTATGTCTGACGGCCATTCGTTGTTTATGCCGGGAGCTTCGGAGCTTAGTTCCATGGTGATGGAAATTTTTGTTATTTTTTGGAGCTTTGGTATGAAGTTAGGTATGGAATATTCCAAATATCCCTTGGAAAACCATAATATTTCGGCTTCGTACCGGTCGGGATGCTCAAAATACCTTGAATCGTCCACTTCGCCAATGAGCGCTTTTGAAGAGGCCAGGCCGCATGTCGGCGCCACGTCGTAACTGGAGTAGTGGCCGACTTTAATTTCGGCGTTGTATACGTCCTCATTTTCCGTCTGTTCTTCCAAATCAATTAAAATCCTGTCCCAATGGATGGAGCATATTTTTTGGTTGCCGTGTACTATCGATTCCGCGGACGTGGTTATAAGGCCGCAGTTTTCAAGTTTTTTAATGTGGCCCGTCAAGGCGCCGTTTGTAATATTTAGTCGCGAGGCAAGCTCCTTCATGCTCATGTTGTTGTTTTCAAGAAGTATGTTTAAAATCTGAATGCGAACGTCCGAGCCCAATGCCTTAAAAATTTCAAGCCCTTCGTTCAATGACGTAATGTGCAGCAAAAGCGACATCTTCCTTCCGTAAAAGTTGTTGCGTATTCACTTAAACTATGTGCATATTATAATAGATAAAAGCGTTTATAGTCAAACAAATATGACATATGTTTTACTTTTATCTAAAAAGGAGCAAAGTTAAGGATAAGCCCAGCACCGCGGGGCTTTAACACGTTTTTGTCCTATGTGTTGGAAGTTTGTCCAGTTTTTAGGGAATGGATTTTAACTTTATCTAAAAAAGAAATGGGAAAAGAGAGGAAGAATCACTCTCTGTTTTATATTGTCTAAAAAGGCCGCCGCGTTTCCCCTTAAGGGAACTGCGGCGGCCTTTTTTAGGCATACGGCGGTTTAATACGTACGCGCCTTATTTTTTTACCTTGATTTTCATGGAAACTTTAAAGCCTTTGTATTTCGCTGTTATTTTGGCCGTGCCGCGCTTTTTTGATTCGGCTTTTCCCTTTGAGTTGATGGATATGACCGACTTGTTTGACGACGACCATTTTATCCGGTTGGCTTTAAGCCCGTATCCCTTTACCTTAAACGTTACCTTTTTGCCGGCTTTTATTACGGACTTAGGTTTTTTTGAAAATTTGAGGAAGGCTTTTTTAACCGTTATTTTTTTTGTAAGCGCGAATGTTTCGCCATTTGCCGTTATGGAGGCGGTTATTACGGCTTTGCCGGGCTTTTTCGCGGAAATAAGCCCAGAGGAGGCGTCCGCCGCGGCGACCGCCTCGTTTGACGAACTGTATGCCGCAAGATAGTCTATGTCCGCGTCGGCTGCTATGCCTGCTTTTGCCGTTTTATTTTTGTCGCCGCCGGAGTAAATGACGCTTTTTGACAACGAAAGCGCTATATTTGGATGTGAGCCTTTTATTTTGGCATATTTGGAGGATATGTCGGCCTCGCCCAGCGCCACGGAGTAAAACTCAACGTCGTCAAAACTTGCGTTTAAGGCAGTAGCGGCGTCTCCTCCGCCAACGCGAGCGTCCTTTATCTGTGAAATCGCGCCGTTATTAAACGCCGCGCTCAAATCGGCCTCCGTGCCAGAGCGCATCTTCCCGTTTACATATACTTTTACGCCGGAGCGGTCTACGGCATACGCGATGTGCGTCCATTCGCCCGGGTCCGGCGAGAGGCCAAGCTCCCCCTGCGCCCTTGCCTCATGGCTTATAAAGTCCGCGTACGCGCCCGCGTGCAGCGCCGTCATGGGCAGGCCGTCGTAAGATGACGTTGATTTTGCCTCAAACAGCGGCGAGCTTTCCGCCGTGGAGCTGCTAAAGTTTACCCACATGCCGAGCGTAAAGCCCGATTCGTCGATTTTTGAGAACATATCGGACGGAAGCGAAAGGCAGGAATCCGTCGCGCCCGATTCGTTTTTGACTTTCAGCACGTTTCCTATAAGAGGCTCTTTTTCAATGGAAGCGCCTCCGACAAGCGCGGCGGGCGAATCCGTGTCGCCGGTGTTCGCGACGGACGTGCCGTTCACACTTTCAAAGTCATACATATAGTCGGGCGAGACGTCGGCGGGAAGCACCGTCGTTGAAAATGTCTTTATAACCGACTTCCCGGCGTAGGATATCGTTGCCGTAAGGGTCGTCTTTACGGCCTCCTTAGGACGCGTGACCTTGCCGTCGTTTGAAATTACGGAAGGGTTGTCCGATTCCCATACTACTGCCGCTCCGCCGTATGCCGTGGATGGAAGCGCGATATCTGAAAGCGTTTTTGGAGAGACGGCGTTTAAGTTTTCCACCTCGTCCGCCGCCCTTTTAAGTATTTCAGAATCAGATATGGCATACGGAGTCTTTTTTACTCCCCATATTGTTTTATTGTCGCTGCCTATGGCGGTAAAAGTCATGACTTTGACGCATTCCGCCGATTCGTCGTGCTGGGCGAAAAATACGCCGTTGTAGGCTACGCCGTCGACTACCGCGGTCATCATATACGAGCCGTCCTTTTCCTTCCAGGAGCCGCTCGCGTCGCCCGATATCGAGCCGTCGGCGTTTAGAGAAATATTTTTTGGCGTAAGGACGTTTGCCTTGTCGGACTGCGTGCCATGGTTGATAAACTCATAATCGCCCGCTATTTTGTTTACGTCGTATCCGGTTTGCGAGATGTAGTCCCCCCTGTTTTCAAATACCGCAGTGACAGGCCATCCCTCTTCGTTTATGAACTGCTGGTGGACGCGCAGCTGGTGGAGTTCGCCCGAATTTTCAAAACGCGTATGATAGAACAGATATCTTTGTCCGTCCGAATCGATAAGCGCGGAGTTGTGCCCGGGCGACCGGTATCCCTGTTCAAGAGACGAGAATTTATAATTGCCCATAACTTTTATTCCGACGCCGTCGTGGCTTTGGCCCTCAGAAAGCGCCGCGTTGTTTCCGGCCGCGTCATAATACGGCCCATTCGGCGATTTTGAGCGGAAAAGCCGCATATTATACCCGCTTACGGAATCGAGAAACTCGTAGGTAACGTAGAGGTAGTAATAGTCTGTTTTAGCGTCGTAGATAACGTAAGGGCCTTCGCCCGACCTGGCGTATCCGCCTGCCACGCGCGTACCGAAATACTCGTCTACGACAAGCCCGTCCGCTGTAGTAGAGGAGGATCCGGGATATATTGCCCGTCCGGTCTTTGGATCCATTTCAAGCATGTATATGCCGCCGGACCACGAGCCGTAGGCCATCCACAGTTTGCCGTCCTTGTCCCAAAAAAGAGCGGGATCGATGGCGTTGGGCGCGTAGGAGCTGTCGTATCCTCCACCCGGGGTAAACCAGTCGTCGTTTAGCCCGTCTTTAAGCACGCCTTCGTCTATAAGGCTTCCTATATTCGTATTTGTATACTTGGTGTTGATTGTGCTTCCGGCATCGTAGGAGGAATCTTTTGTAAATCCGGAGTAAACGACCGTATCTACGACTTTATACGGGCCTTCTACGTTTTGCGATGTTGCGTACGCGATGACGGATCTGGTGGCGGTGGAACTTGTGCAGAAATAAATCATGTACGCCCCGGCCGTGCCGTCCTCGTTTATGTAGCTCTTATTGTAAAATACGTCGGGAGCCCATACGGAAAAGCCGCCGGCCGAGTCGCGGTCGTTTTCTCCCGCCCACGCGAAGGGCTTTGAAAGATTTTGCGAAAGATTGCCGTACAGGGCGTTGTTTTCCGCGGCGTAGCCATTTGTAAAAGTCGTCCAGTTTACGAGATCGGTGGATTTGGCCGCGTCGATATGAGTCCCAAATACGTAATATGTTCCATCTACCGCCTCCATGATCGACGGATCATGCACGGAGACGCGGCTGGGGCTAGTCGTCAGCCTGTCGACCGACGCGGCCGCCGCGGGTTTAGGCCATGTCTGCGCGGGAAAAACGGCGGATGCCGCCACGACGCAGGCGATAAAGGCGGCCGCCTGTTTTTTAAAAAATTTTTTCATTGACACACCTCCTGAAATAAAAAGTGAATTTGCAAAAAAGGATAAGTCGCGCTTTAAACGCGTCCGCCATAAATTCTATCATAAACGCTTTGTATTTGATATCTTTTCGAATGAAAAAACTTAGGATTATTTTAAAATCGGTTCGGGGATTTGGATAAAGTGCATGAAAAAAATGCCAGGACGGCGGAAAAAATATTGCATATTACATATCCATTCGTTATAATTATGGCTAAATGGTAAAGTATTTTACTTTTCCACCCGGTAATTGTTCCAACCATTAAGCATAAAGGAGGAAGAGCATGGAAAAAAAGAAAATTGCCGCGCTGGCGCTTTCGGCGGTTTTGGCGCTTTCGCTGCCGGCGTCAGGATGCGGCAAGGGGGCGGCAGCGGCGGATCTAGACCTTGCCGCCGACGAGACGGCGCTTGAAAAAAACGACGCGGGCAATCCGATAGGCGGGCGCGGCGAGGACGGCTCCCTGATATACGGAGGCGACCCTTCCGCGCTTGTGGACGGCGATACCGTGTATCTTTACACGGGCCACGACAAATCTTCGGACGCCGAGGTTGAAAGCGCCATATACAATATCGATGAATGGATATGCTATTCGACTAAGGATTTGAAAAACTGGACTTATGAAGGGCCGATAATGAACGCGGGCTCCGACATATCGTGGAGCAGCGACGGCACTTCGGCATGGGCCGGCCAGGTAGTAAAGCATGACGGCAAGTATTATTTCTACTATTGCACATGGGACAAGACGTCTCTTGGCAAGCAGAGCATAGGAGTAGCCGTCTCCGACAGCCCGACGGGGCCGTTTGTGGACAAGGGGGAGCCTATAGTAAAGGGAACAGTTACCGAGCCGCAGTCAAGCAACTGGAACGACATAGATCCCACGGTCTGGGTTGAAAAGGACGCTTCTGGAACGGAGCGGCGATATCTGGCGTGGGGTAATACGGAATATTATATATGCGAATTGAATGAGGATATGACGTCCGTAAAGGATTTAAACGGCGACGGCGAGATTACGTGCGGCAGCAGTTCCGCGTCGGCGGACATAATACATCAAAAAATCGCGTCGTACACGGAGGCGCCTTGGCTTTACAGGCGGCAGGATGAAAATGGAAACTACTACGGCAAGTATTATCTTTTTTACGCGTACGGATGGAGGGAGCAGTCGGCATATGCCGTAACCGACAATCTTTTAAGCGGAAAATGGGATTTCGGAAGCGTCATAATGCCGCCTAACGCTACGTCAAACACGAGCCATATGGCGGTAATAGATTTTAAGGGAAAGACGTACTTTGTCTACCACAACGGCTCGCTTCCCGGGGGGAACGGATACAGGCGCATCGCCAACATAGCGGAGCTTACATTTGACGGGGACGGCAATGTAAATCCAGTGCCCGAAACGGCGTCGGGCCTTTTTGGAAATACTTCCATGATCTACACAAATTCGGGAAAGACGCTTTCGCACGACACATGGACGAATTCGTCCAGCGACGGCGACTATCCGATAAGCTTAGAGCTTGGATCAGGGCTTGGCAAAAACGAGGAAGACGCGCGGTGGATATTTATGGACGGAAAGGCGGACGCGTCTAAGAGCGCGTATATTTCGTTTCAGTCCGACAACAAGCCCGGGCTCTATATTAGCGCCGAGAGCGAAACGCAGGCAAAGCTTAGGCAGGATACAGACGGAAAAGCGGACACGGCAAAGAAGCAGACGTTTAGGAGCGTAAAGGGGCTTGACGATCCAAACGGGGTTTCCTTTGAAAGCGTGGCCTACCCTGGCAGGTACCTTGCCATTGAGGGAGGAAAGCTTGCGCTTTCTGACGGCGCGGACAAAGGCGCCGCGACCTTTTACACCGACGTCGATCCAAACGACGCCTCTTTGCGCTCGATAGCCGCGGAGCCCGCCAAAAAGCAGTTTTATGTTGGCGGCAGGATTTCTCAAGAGGATATAAAGGTCACTGCCGGGTACGCGAACGGAACATCCAGGGAGGTTTCGGGATTTTCCTGCGACGCGTCAGGCGCGGATATGACTACGGCCGGCCAAAAGACGGTTTTTGTCTCATATTCCGAAGGCGGCGTCACAAAAACCGCGGCCGTTAAAATTTCAGTCATAGAAAAGCTAAAAAAAGTCAAGGGATTTAAAGTGAAGGCGGCCGGAAAAAAGAAATATACGCTTAAATTCGCTTGGAAAAAAACATCCGGCGCGCAGGGATACGAGATATACTACAGCAGGAAGAAGGCCAAAGGATATAAATACCTAAGGGACTGCGAAAGCGCGGGATGCAGGTACGTGGATGGCGACGGCATATTTAAAAAAGGGAAGACCTACTACTTTAGGATAAGGGCGTACAGGGAGTCCGGGGGCGAAACCGAGAGCGGGCCGTTTGCCGTGGCAAAGGTTAAGTTAAAATAGGCGGGACGCAAATTTTTTGATATGTTTTTTGACCAAAATTTACGCTTGAATTTTATGCATTGTGTTGACAGAAATCAAACAAAATGCTAAAGTATTTTAGAAGGTATTGAACGTTTTTACAAAAAGGAGGAGTTTAAAAATGAGGTTTAAAAAGTTCATCAGCACCGCTTTGGCGGCCGCCATCGCTGTAGGCGGCGCGTCTTTTGCCGACGTATCCGCGGACGCGGCGGCGAAGGTTCCTGCCGCAAAGTACAAATTCAGCATGGATGGAGCCAGCAAGAACGTCGTTGCGGTTGCTCGCAGCGCGAAGACAGAAACTGACAATTTCACGAACACCGATTCCATGCCTACCGCGGCGAACGCTAAAAAGATCAAGCTAAAGTACGCCAAAGGCCATAAGGGAAAAGCCCTTCATCTTGACAGGAAGAGCTCATACGGCGCACAGCTTAAAGGCGTCAATGTAGGAAAGGGATCGTGGACCGTTTCGTTTTGGGTAAAGGCTGAGTCGTCCGTAAGCCAGTACATGCCTATCTTCTTTACTACCAGCAGCGTTGCGGAAAAAGACGCCAGGTGGGTGTCTATCACCAGGATGGACGCTTTGGGCGCGGCTACGCCTTGCGTATGGTCAAGAGCCGCGACAGAGGGCGACGCGGCGTTTCCTTGGTATTCAAACAACGAATGGGTTGCCGACGATGCTATCGGCACGAACAAGTGGGTTCACGTCGTTCTTACCGTCAATACGAAAAAGACCATCGAGTATGAAGCGCTCAAGTACAAAGGATACCATGGCAAGACGTACATAAACGGCAAGTATTACGGCAATGGCGCCGTCGCCAAGGAGGCCGTGAGCGGCAAGAACAAGTTCTTCCTTGGAATTAACGGATGGGACACGCCGTTCAAGGGATATTTCGATGATGTGCAGTTCTGGACTAAGGCCCTTTCCGCAAAGCAGGTAAAGGCTCTTTACAATTCACAGAAATAGCGGCGCGCAAACTTAAGCGGTGCGGACTGGATTGTCCGCGCCGCTTACTAAATATGGTTGATTCGCGTTTTTGACGCGCTTTAAAACAGACGTTTTGCAGCAGTTTTAATTTCTAAGGAGGATGCGACATGATAAAAAAGATTTTGGCGGCGGCGGTTGCGGCATGCCTTGCTCTTACGGCGGTTCCCGCGCTGCCTTTGGGAGACGCGTCGGCAAAGGCCGCCGAGTCGGATGTTGAAACGCTTACCGGAACCGTATGGTGGGATGCCGGAAACCAGAGGACAAAGGACTATACGCTCTCGGGCGACGGAAATTTGGATCTTTACGTGGGTTATACCGCGGCCGTAGCCGACGGCCCCGCGTTTAGCGTGGAGCTTGTAAGCGACACAAACAAATACATTACAACTGGCTCCGACATAAATATATGGACGGCGGAAGGAGCGACCGGCAATGTGGAAGGCGGCGTTATGGGCGGCTCCATCGAACTTGGCCACTTGTACAAGATTTCAATTTCGCGCTCCGGCGCCGATTTTACGATTGTATATTTTGACGTGACGGGAAACAAGGAGCACTGTACGCTTAAGGCAGTTGGAACGAATATGGGAACTGACGTCGCAGTGCACGTAATCGCGCAGGTGGGCACGTTTATGGTGGGCCAGTCCCAGTTTGAAATGCCCGAGGTGCAGCAGCCAGAACCTACGCAGGCTCCGACGCCCGCTCCCGGAGGAGAGGCTCCCGGCACGAATTTTGCGGGCATTGCCACGCAGCCTGTCGCGGGATACACGTTTGACGCCGCCGACGGAATTGAGCTTGGAGGAGAGGCGAATGTGGCCGACGGAGTCTTAAATCTTGCGACAAAGGAGTCCCATCAGGAGTCCTGGGCCAAGATAGCCGATCTTAGCGCTTTTGATTTTTCAAATGGCATAACTCTTACAGCGGACGTAAAAATAACGGGATACATAAGCGACTGGACGCCTATCTTTATGCTTGGCGACGGCGCGCTTGGCAGCGACGCCGCGGGCGCGACTTTTGCGTACCACTTCACTCAGGGATTTTCGTCAAGGGCGGACTTAAGCGAGCAGGGATACTTTGGCAACGGCATCTCGGCGCCGTACACATGGGACTGGTATTCAAATACTGCCAATCAAAATCGCTGGGATACGATTGCGGTGACGATTGACAAGTCAAACATGGCCACGTATATAAACGGCGTTTTGGTTCAGTCAGCGGAGGGAGATTATTCATCGATACTTGACGGGCTAAAAGTCGCCAAGAACAACTACGTCGGCACTTCGTACTGGACGGCAGACGCGGATCTGCAGGGCTCTTTGGATAACGTTGGCGTATACAATCAGGCTTTGCCTGCGGCGGACATCGCGGCGCTTACGTCGGCAAAGGGGCTGGATGTGGCGCCTGGCGGCGACACTCCTGCCGTGACGACGCCGAAAAAAACGATGACGATTTCATCGGTCAAGGCAAAGAAGGGCACGAAGAAGATAACCGGCAAGGTTTCCACAGCTGGAGCTTCCGTTACGGTGAAAGTTGGAAGCGCCAAGTACAAGGCAGCGGCGGTTAACGGCAAAAAATTTACTTTTAAGGCTTCAAAGAAGCTGAAAAAAGGAACGAAAATAAAAATTAAGGCCGTAAAGGACGGCTACAGGGACGTGGTAAAGACTGTAAAAGTCAAGTAGCGCGTTAGGATGGAATTGCATTGTGGCAAAACACGGCCGCAGCGGACGACTATATCAAATTTGCTCAATATGCGGCAGTTTGCGTCGGGCTGCGGCCGTGTTTGTTTTTTAAGAAAGGAGAGAGGATAACATGCGCAGAACGATTAAAAAAGCGCTGTCGGCGCTTCTTTCAGCCGCGATGGCGGTTACGCTTGGCGGCGTCGAATCGTTGAGTGGGGGGGGGCGTAGCGGCTGACGCCTCGGAAAAACCAAATTTTACCGCTTCGACCCAAACTCCCGCGGCGGAAGCAGAAACTTTGACAGGAACTGCCTGGTGGGACGCTGGAAATCAGAGGACAAAGGACTATACGCTTTCGGGCGATGGCAATTTGGATCTTTACGTGGGTTATACAGCGGCCGTAGCTGCCGCTGACCCAGCGTTTACTGTGGAGCTTGTAAGCGACACAAACAAATACATTACAACTGGCTCCGACATAAATATATGGACGGCGGAAGGGGCGACTGCCGATACAGTTGAAGGGGCTACATTGGGCGGAACCATCGAGCTTGGCCATTTGTATAAGATTTCGATTTTGCGCTTAGGCACCGATTTTACGATTACATATTTTGACGTAACGGGAAACAAGGAGCACTGTACGCTTAAGGCTATAGGGACGAATATGGGAGCCGATGTTTCGGTACACGTAATCGCACAGGTAGGAACATTCATGGCTGGCCCGTCCCAGTTTGAAATGCCTGAGGCGCAGCCGTCCACGGAGCCGACGCAAATCCCGACGCAGACTCCGGCGCCAAACGATACGGAGCTTGACTGCGGCGGATTTTGGAGCGCGCACACAAAAGGATACAAGGTTACGCAGGACGGTGTTTCCATAGAGTTTAACAGTACGTCAAATGAGAGCGCGACAAATAACTGGGAAGCGCCTTTGCTTGTAATATATGAGGGCGACGAGGGCGTAGTCGGCGGCGCCGGATATAAGGAATATGCCGTCATGCGTTCGGACAACTGGGCGTGGGGACCTGAAGGAGTTGGCGACAAGGGCACACAAGGATGGTATAACGCGGGATACAG
>CAZTVO010000041.1:11112-16322 GCA_964617075.1 uncultured Jutongia sp. | reverse complement strand
ACATGGATGAGTATCGCGTTCTCCCTGCCAACGTCGTGCTGAAACTGGCGGATGGACTCCAAAAACGGCTGGCTTTCGATGTCGCCGACTGTTCCGCCCACTTCAATAATCGCGATCTGCGTGTCCTTAAAGCCGTCGTTGCGGTAGAAGCGGCTCTTTATCTCGTTTGTGATGTGCGGAATAACCTGGACGGTGCCGCCGCCGTAGTCGCCGCGGCGCTCTTTGTTAAGCACAGACCAGTATACTTTGCCGGCCGTAACGTTAGACTGCTTCGTAAGGCTTTCGTCTATGAAGCGCTCGTAGTGGCCCAGATCCAGGTCGGTTTCGGCTCCGTCGTCCGTGACAAACACTTCTCCGTGCTGCACCGGGTTCATTGTGCCGGGATCTATGTTTATGTATGGATCGAATTTTTGCATGGTGACGCTGTACCCGCGCGTTTTGAGCAGCCTGCCGAGCGACGCGGCGGTTATGCCCTTGCCGAGGCCTGAAACCACGCCTCCTGTAACAAATACGTATTTGACTGCCATTTATCTTATTCTCCTGCTGCAAAGGTTTTTAAGTATAATCCGACAGACGCCGCGGCGCGCTGCCGTTTTTTAATTATAGCGCATATGCGAAATTATGTACAACGCTTTTTGCCTGGCCGCGTAAAAACGTGAAAAACACACAGAAATTTCAAATTTTAATCGGTTCGCAATATATTGATTTATATCAAAACAGGTTTTATAATGTGTGGGTGTGGGATTTAAACGACAGGAAAAGGAGGCGCGAATTTGGAAAATAACAACAGGCAGGATCCGAATAGAAGTCAAAACAGAAGAAGCATGTGGATATGCCTTGTGGCGGCGCTTGGCGTGTTCATGTTTTTTTCTTTTATGAACAGCCAGGTGGAAAAAGCGTCAAATAAGGAGATAACATACGACGAGTTTCTGCAGATGCTTGAGCAGGACAGGATAGAGGAGGTTATAATTACCTCGGACAGGCTTGAAATCGAGCCAAAGACCGATGGAAGCGCCATTTATGGAGTCACCTACTATACCGGCATCATATCTATGGACTACAGCCTGGTGGACAGGCTAAACAACGCGGGAGTGAAGTATTCAAGGCAAATACAAAGCGGCTCCTCCAGCGTGCTTTATATGCTGCTTACGACGCTGCTGCCCGTGCTCCTTTTGTGGGGCGGCCTCTTTCTTGTCTTTCGCATGATGTCGAAGAATTCCGGAGGCGTAATGGGAGTCGGCAAAAGCACCGCGAAGATGTACGTGCAGAAAGAGACGGGCGTAACTTTTAAGGATGTGGCCGGCCAGGAAGAGGCGATGGATTCGCTAAACGAGCTCGTGGATTTTTTGCATAATCCTCAAAAATATACGGACATAGGCGCGAAACTGCCGAAGGGCGCGCTTTTGGTAGGACCTCCAGGCACCGGCAAGACGCTTTTGGCAAAGGCCGTGGCGGGGGAGGCGGAAGTTCCGTTTTTTTCGCTTTCAGGCTCTGATTTTGTGGAGATGTTTGTCGGAGTGGGAGCGTCCAGAGTAAGGGATCTGTTCAAGCAGGCGCAGTCCATGGCTCCGTGCATCATATTTATCGACGAGATCGACGCAATCGGCAAGAGCCGCGACGCGCAGTACGGGGGAGGCAACGACGAGCGCGAGCAGACGCTTAATCAGCTTTTGTCGGAGATGGACGGATTCGACAGCTCGAAGGGCCTTGTCATATTAGGCGCCACTAACAGGCCGGAGGTTTTGGACAAGGCGCTTTTAAGGCCCGGCCGTTTTGACAGGAGGATAATTGTTGAAAAGCCGGATCTTAAGGGCAGGGTGGATATATTAAAAGTCCACGCGAAAGACGTCCTCATGGACGATTCCGTGGATTTCGACGCCATCGCGCTTGCCACGAGCGGCGCCGCGGGCTCGGACCTCGCCAATATGATAAACGAGGCGGCCATCATGGCCGTAAGGGCTGGCAGGAGGGCCGTGTCGCAGTCCGATTTGTTCGAGGCGGTCGAGGTGGTAATCGCGGGAAAGGAAAAAAAGGACAGGATTCTTGGAAAAGACGAAAAGAAGATAGTCGCGTACCACGAAGTTGGCCACGCGCTTGTGACGGCTTTGCAAAAAAACGCGGAGCCTGTGCAAAAAATCACTATTGTGCCAAGGACCATGGGATCGTTAGGATACGTCATGCAGGTTCCCGAAGAAGAAAAATACCTGATGAGCAGGGAAGAGATTCTTACGCGCATTGTGACGCTTTTCGGAGGCCGGGCGGCGGAGCAGATAGTGTTTAATTCCATAACAACCGGGGCGTCAATCGACATAGAGCAGGCTACCAAGCTTGCGAGGGCCATGGTCACGCAGTACGGCATGACCGAAAAATTCGGCATGATAGGTCTTGAATCGGTTGAGAGCAAATATCTTGACGGACGCACTGTTTTAAACTGCGGCGACGCCACGGAGGCGGAGATCGATCAGGAAGTAATGCGCATATTGAAGGAATGCTACGCAAAGGCCGAGAATCTTCTTTCGGGAGACAGGGACGCTCTCGACAAGCTTGCGGAATTTTTGATTGAACATGAAACCATCACGGGCAAGGAGTTCATGAAGATATTTAGGAAGGTGAAGGGAATTAAGGAGCCGGAAGGCGATATATACGACATGATAATACTCGACGTTGACGGCACGCTTACCGGCTCGGACAAGCAGATAAGCGACAGAACCAGGAACGCCTTAATAGAGGCGCAGGAAAGGGGAAAGAAGGTGGCCATAGCGTCCGGGCGGTCGATAGCTGGGATAAGGAAGTCGGCGAGCCGCATTGCCCTTGAAAAGTATGGCGGATTTGTAATAGCGTACAATGGAACGACGGTAGTGAACTGCAAAACCGGCGAATGCATATACAATCAGATGATGCCCCCAGAGCTTTTAAAGCCTGTGTATGAGGCGGCGAAGGAAGAAGGGGTCGGCATTGTGATATATAACGACGGCCGCAAGGAAATGATATCCGGAAACGGAGTAAACGAATACATAGAGGCGGACGCCAAGGCGTGCGAAGTCTCAATACGGGAAGTCGGCGATTTTGTGAAGGCTGTCGACTTTCCGTTCAACAAGTTCCTTCTAAGCGGAGATCCCGAGCATATGATAGAAGTGGAAAAGCACATGGAGAAAAGATTTGGAGACAGGCTAAACGTATTTAGGTCAGATCCTTTTTATGTGGAGCTTCTTCCAAAATATATTGACAAGGGAGTGGCCGTCGAGAAGCTTGTAAAACACCTCGACCTGCAGAAAAACAAGGTGATATGCGTAGGCGACAGCTATAACGACATGCCCATGCTTAGGTACGCGGGACTTGGAGTGGCTATGGGAAATGCCCAGAAGGAAGTTAAGGAGATGGCCGACTATGTCACTCTGTCAAATGACGAGGACGGCATAGTTGACATAATAGAAAAATTCATGACGCCAAAACCTGATGAAAAAGAAGCGGAAGATAAAAAAGAGCGGCCGCATGTTTGATCTTAAAGAGGAGTTAAAGAAGCTGCCGGCGAAGCCCGGAGTATATATTATGCATGACGAGAAGGACGCGGTCATTTACGTCGGCAAGGCAGTGAGCCTTAAAAACCGCGTCAGGCAGTATTTTCAGCCGGGCAGGAATACGTCTCCAAAAATTGAGCGCATGATTTCAAAGATCGACCATTTTGAATACATAGTTACGGATTCGGAAGTAGAGGCGCTTGTTCTTGAGAACAATTTGATAAAGGAGCATAGGCCCAAGTACAATACGATGCTTAAGGACGACAAGACGTATCCGTTCATAAAGGCTACGGTGTATGAGGACTTTCCCAGGCTCGTGTATTCCAGGCGGCAAAAACGCGACAAAAGCAGGTATTTTGGGCCTTTTACAAGCCCTGGCGCGGCCAAGGACGTGCTCGAGCTTGCGCGCAAAACCTATAAAATCAGGACGTGCTCGAAAAATTTGCCAAAAGACGCCGGGAAGGAGAGGCCGTGCCTAAATTATCACATAGGGCAGTGCAGCGCTCCATGTCAGGGCGGGATTTCCAAGGAAGAATACATGGAAAATTTCAACCGCGCGCTGAAGTTGATTTCAGGCGACTACACGGATGTTGTGGAGCGTCTTGAGGAAAAAATGTCCGATGCCTCGGGGCGGCTCGCTTTTGAGGAGGCCGCCGGATACAGGGATTTGATAAACAGCATTCAAAAGATTTCCGTAAAGCAAAAAGCCGTTGATTTCAATGGCGAGGATCGGGACGTCATAGCGCTTGCCCAGGATATGGACGAGGCCGTGGCGCAGGTTTTTTTCGTGCGCGACGGGAAGCTGATCGGGAGGGATCATTTTCATCTCAAGGGCGTTTCCGGAGAGAGCGGGGCGGACGTTCTCGAGGATTTTGTCAAGCAATTTTATTCCGGAACTCCTTTTATTCCGCGTGAAGTCATGCTAGAATGTGAAATAGAGGATCGCGGGCTTATTGAGGAATGGCTGGGGATGAAAAGGGGCGCGAAAGTGAGCGTGCGAGTGCCAAAAAAGGGGCGCAAGGAAAAGCTTATGGAGCTTGCGAAAAAAAACGCGCAGCTTGTCCTTGCGCAGGATATGGAAAGGATAAAAAGGGAAGAGGAGCGCACGCTTGGCGCGATGCGGGAAATATCTTCCTGGCTTGGCATTGGCGAAATATCGCGTATAGAGTCGTACGACATTTCCAATACGAATGGATTTCAATCGGTCGGATCCATGGCGGTGTTTGTGGACGGCAGGCCGAAAAAGAGCGATTACCGCAAGTTTAGGATAAAGACCGTCAGCGGCCCCGACGACTACGCGAGCATGTACGAGGTATTAAGCAGGCGCTTTTCGCATGGACTTGAGGAGAGGCGCGCGCTTGAGGAAGGCAAAATGCCCGAAGAGCTTAAGGGCTTTGCGAGTTTTCCCGACTTGATAATGATGGATGGCGGAGTTGGGCAGGTTCACGCGGCAGAAAGGGCTCTTGCCGAGTTGAACATACAGATACCGGTGTGCGGCATGGTAAAGGATGAAAGGCACAGGACCAGGGGGCTTTTTTTTAGGGGGCGCGAGCTTCCAATCGAATCCGACAGCGAGGGATTTCATCTGATGGCAAGGATTCAGGACGAGGTACACAGGTTTGCGATAGAGTACCATCGTTCGTTAAGAAGCAAGGCACAGGTCAGATCGTCTTTGGACGACATAAAGGGCAT
>CAZTVO010000041.1:0-11102 GCA_964617075.1 uncultured Jutongia sp. | reverse complement strand
GAAAAGCGTTAATGAGCCATTGTCAGTCTATAGACGCGATAACGGACGCGTCTGTAGACGAATTGGCGCGCGTGGAGGGCATGAATGCCGGCATTGCGGCGGACGTCTATAATTTTTTTCATAAAAGCGCGGACGCGGGCTAGCTTTGCGCGGTTTTAGCCGGAGGCGCAAAACAGGAGGGGATTATGCAGAGTGGAGAGTATAAAGTTCCGTTAAAGGAGCTTGTCGAACAGATGAATTTGGAAAACTGCACGCCGGACATAGACGTCGGGAAAGTTCTCATAACGCAAAGCGAGGTGAACCGTCCGGCACTTCAGCTTGCAGGGTATTTCAACTATTTTGATTCCGGCAGAATACAGATAATAGGTCATGTGGAAAACACCTACATGCAGTACACGGGGCTTGACAGAAGCCTCGCGATGATGGAAAAAATAATGGCCGGAAGCAGCGAGACGCCTAAGCCGCCATGCATAATTTACTGCCGCGAGATTGAAATTGACAACGGAATTTTAGAGCTGGCGAACCGCTACAGCGTGCCTATCCTTAGGACAAAAAAGGCGACTTCCCAGTTTATGGCGGAGATAATACGCTGGCTCAGTTCGGCCCTTGCGCCAAGATGCAGCGTGCATGGCGTGCTCGTCGACATTTACGGCGAGGGCCTTTTGATAATGGGCGAGAGCGGCATAGGAAAGTCGGAGGTGGCGCTGGAACTGATACACAGGGGGCACCGCCTCGTATCGGACGATATGGTCGTGATAAAGCGCATAAGCGACAATATGCTCATAGGCAGCTCGCCTGAAACCATCAGGCATTTCATTGAATTAAGAGGCATAGGAATCATAGACGCCAAGTCGCTTTTCGGGGTAGAGAGCGTAAAGAACGAGCAGGAGATTAATCTTGTGATAAAGCTGGAGGAGTTTGACAAGGATCAGGATTACGACAGGCTTGGACTTGAAGAGCAGTATATGGAATTTTTGGGAAATAAGGTGGTATGCCATTCGATACCGATAAGGCCCGGCAGAAATCTCGCAGTCATATGCGAGTCGGCCGCGGTAAACCACAGGCAAAAGAGGATGGGTTACAACGCGGCGCTTGAGATGTACAATCGCGTTACGAACAATATCGCGCAAAAAAACGAATAGTAATAAGGATTTTACGGATCGGCACGCGGCGCAGGCGGGAAAAAGAGGTGAATCTTTATGTTGTTTGTAAAAGCTGACGAATTAAAGACGGGCATGAGGCTGGCAAAGCCGATATACAATAAAAACGGCGTAATGCTTTATGAGCGCAATTCAAAATTGACCAGGCAGGGAATTGTCAGCGTGCAAAATTTTGGGCTCATCGGAGTATACGTTCTTGAGGCCGCGGAGCCGGTTCCGCCGATGACGGACGACGACGTCGAATTTGAAAGATTTCAGGCCATGTCCATTTTTACGATAAAGGACATCTTAGACGCGGTATGCAGGCATGAGGATCCGGACGACCTGTATAAGTTCGCGAATACGATAATAAAAAAATACGGTTCCCTTCACAGAAAGATAAACTTTATCCAAAACATAAGAAGCAGAGAGGACTACGTTTACAAGCATTCCCTGAACACGGCGATTTTGTGCGCGATGATGACGTATAAGCTGGATATGGAATTCAAGCGGCGTCTCGACGCGGTCGTGGCTGCCCTGCTGCACGACGTCGGATCTCTTCTCATACCGCCGAATCTAAGGTTTAAAAATAAAGGCGATCTTACGGAAGAGGACGTAAAAAAAATCAATACGTACCATTTGGCGGCATGCCAGATGTTTGTCAAGGACCAGTTTCTTAATCTGAACATAATAAACATATTGACGTCCATAATAGGAGAGATTCACCCGGGAATAGTCGAAAATAGCGAGGATGGGCGCGAAATGCCTAAAGAGGCGCGGGCCCTCAAGGTCGCGTACGTGTTTGACACGATGACCGCCATGAATTTTGACGAAGAGCCGCTTTCTGAGATAGCGGCGGTAAGGCATCTTACGGGAAGCGGCGGATACGACCTTGAGGCGGTCGACGCGCTTTTAGCGAGCATAAACATACTTCAGCCGGGCGTATGCGTAGAGCTGGAAAACGGCGACAAGGGGCTTGTAATAACGGCAAACGACGACAATGTCCTTGAACCGTTCGTGCTAAGCTTTAGAGACAACAAAGTGCACAATCTTAGCGAGAAAGGGGAGGCCGGGATAAAAGACATAATGAGGACCATGGACAACAGGCACGTGATAGACAACGATCTTTTGTCGCAGTACGAGGGGGAAGCAATACGAAAAAAATAGGCGGAGGTTGGAATGCATATTATAGCCGGACTTGGGAACCCCGGAAGAAGGTATGAAGGGACAAGGCACAACATTGGATTTTCGACGATTGCCGTGCTGTCGGACGAAAGCGGCATACCTCTTGATTTAAAAAAACACAAGGCGCTGTGCGGGAAGGGCCTTATAGACGGGAAAAAGGCGATACTTGCGATGCCCCAGACTTATATGAATCTTAGCGGCGAAAGCGTTAGGGAGCTTGTGGACTACTATAAAGCGGATGTTGAAAGCGAGCTTATAGTAATATACGACGATGTGGATTTGGAGCCCGGAAAGCTAAGAATACGCGCCAGAGGAAGCGCGGGAGGGCACAATGGAATGAAAAGCATCGTAGAAAGGCTTGGGACGCAGTCTTTTTGCCGGATAAGGATAGGCGTGGGCAAAAAGCCCAATGGATGGGATCTTGCCGACTATGTTTTGGGAAAGTTTGACAAGGATGAAGAGCCTGTCATGCGCGCCGCCGTCAGGGACGCGGCCGCCGCCTGCAGGACGGTAATGCTTGAGGGCGTATCGGCCGCTATGAACAAATTTAACTGATGGAGGCAAAAATGGACACGCTGCTTGCGCCGCTGAGTGAGATAAACGCGTATGGAAAAGCCATGAAATGCATCGGCGACGATAATCTGCCGGTGCATATTTCAGGCTGTATTGAAACGCAAAAGTGCCATTTTATCTATGGTTTGTCGCAAAAAATCCCATGGAGGGTGATAATAGCCCAAAACGAGTTGCGCGCGAAAGAGATAGCGCAGGATTATCGCATGTTCGACAAAAGCGTCCTGTACTACCCGCCCAAAGACATAATATTTTACAGCGCGGATATTTGCGGAAACGCGACGAGCATCGAAAGGCTGAAGGTGATAAAGTCCCTCTTAACTGAAAAATCGGGCACTGTTGTCACTACTATAGACGCGGGGATGGAATCGGCGTCCGCGCTCGATTTGTTTTCCCGCGCCTTGCGCACGTTAAGGGCGGGCGACGTTTTAGACGTCGAGCAGTTTGCAAAACACCTGTCCTATATTGGATATGAAAGGCAGTATCAGGTCGAAAGGCCGGGGGAGTTTTCAATCAGGGGAGGCATTATAGACGTATTTCCTGTGACCGAGGAATGCCCGTACCGCATAGAGATGTGGGACGACGAGGTGGATACCGTCCGCTCTTTTGACGTGGAAAGCCAGCGCTCGATTGAAAACGTCGATTACGTGGATATATTTCCGGCGTCAGAACTTATGGCAACCGAAGGCGAGCTTGCCGCGGGCATTAAAAATATCGATAAGGATTATGAGATTTTGCACGCTGCCTTCATTAAAAGCGGCAGCATAGACTCTTTGAACAGGCTAAAGACGAAGGTGGACGACATAAAGGAAAGTCTTCAAATGCATCATGGAAGCATCGACGCGGAAAGCCTGATAGGATATTTCAACATGCGAAGCGAGTCGATGTTTGACTACTTCGACGAAAAAAACACTTTGTTTTTTATAGACGAGCCGGCGCACTGCGTCGAAAAGCTGGAGGCCGTTGAAGCCGAATTTAGGGACGGCATGGAGGGAAGGCTGCAAAGAGGCGAGGTTTTGCCCGGCCAGGCAGACGCGATTTATTCCGCGTCAAAAGTGCTGGCCCTGCTTGAGAAAAAAAGATGCGTCTATATCGCCGCGTCAGATATTCTTCCCAAAAGCTTCAAGCCAAAGGAAAGCTTAAGCGTGGCCGTTCAGCCCATAGGCTCGTACAACAGGCGTTTTAATCTTCTTGTCGAAGACATAAAAAAATGGCGCGGCGCGGGGTTTAGGATTCTGCTTCTTTCAGGGTCGCGCGTCCGTGCCAGGCGTCTCGCGGACGACCTAAACGAGTATGGAATACCTGCTTTTTACAGGGAGGAGCCCGACGTCAAGCTTGAGCCGAAGCAGACGCTTGTTTCCTATGGACAGCTGCGCCGCGGCTTTCTCTACACTTTGCAGAAATTCGCGGTGATTACGGAAAGCGACATATTCGGCGCAGCGGACTTAAAACGACGCGGAAAGAGGAAAAGATACGACGGAAAAAGCATCAGAAGCTTCGACGAGCTAAGCGTTGGCGATTACGTAATACATGAAGAGCATGGGCTTGGAGTCTATTGCGGGATTGAAAAGATACGCGTCGACAACGTAACGAAGGATTACGTGAAAATAGAATACGGCGACGGCGGAAATCTTTACGTGCCGGCGTCGGGAGTCGATGTGCTGCAAAAATACGCGGACAAAGACGCCGCGAAAACGCCAAAGCTGAATAAGCTCGGCTCCGCCGAGTGGAAAAAAACAAAGTCGAGAGTTAAAAGCGCGGTTAATGAAATCGCGGAAGAACTTGTTCGTTTGTACGCGAGGCGCCTTGAGAGGCGGGGATATATGTTTGGCGCCGACACGGTTTGGCAAAAAGAGTTTGAGGATATGTTTCCGTACGAGGAAACCAAAGATCAGCTTGACGCCATAGAGGCTACAAAAAAGGACATGGAAAGCTCCAAGATAATGGACAGGCTGATATGCGGCGACGTCGGCTACGGCAAGACGGAAATAGCTATAAGAGCCGCGTTTAAGGCCGCGAACGACGGAAAGCAGGTCGCGTTTCTGGTACCCACGACGATACTTGCCCAGCAGCATTACAATACGCTAAGGGAGCGCATAGGCGATTTTCCGATAAAAGTTGAAATGCTGTCAAGGTTTCGTACGTCCGCGGAGCAGGCAAAGATAGTCAAAATGCTGAAAAAAGGGCAGGTCGACATCGTGGTCGGGACGCACAGGCTTTTGTCAAACGACGTTGGATTTAAAGACTTGGGACTGCTAATAATTGACGAGGAACAGCACTTTGGCGTCGCGCATAAGGAAAAGATCAAGCATTTAAAAAACGACGTGGACGTCCTTACGCTTAGCGCCACGCCGATACCAAGAACTCTGCATATGAGCCTGTCCGGCATAAGGGACATGAGCGTTCTTGAGGAGCCTCCAATGGACAGGACGCCCATACAGACTTTTGTGATGGAACACAACGACGAGATAATAAGGGAGGCCATAAACAGGGAGCTTGCGAGGGGCGGGCAGGTTTTTTACGTCTACAACAGCGTTGAGCATATTGAGGAGATGGCGGCGCAGGTGGCGGGCCTTGTGACCGACGCGAGAGTGTCTTTCGCGCACGGGCGCATGAATGAGAGGCAGCTTGAGGGCATCATGCTTTCATTTATAAACGGCCAGATAGACGTATTGGTGGCCACTACCATTATTGAAACGGGACTTGACATCGCCAATGTGAATACGATGATAATAGACAACGCGGATCGCATGGGCCTGTCGCAGCTTTATCAGCTAAGGGGGCGCGTCGGCCGTTCGAACAGGACGGCGTACGCGTTTCTTATGTATAAGCGCGACAAAATGCTTAAAGAGGACGCGGAAAAGAGGCTTGCGGCAATCAGGGAATTTACCGACCTGGGCTCTGGAATAAAAGTGGCTATGCGCGATCTTGAAATAAGGGGCGCGGGAAATTTGCTTGGCTCCGAGCAGTCGGGGCATATGGAGGCGGTGGGGTACGACCTTTATTGCAAGATGTTAAATGACGCGGTAAAGAAGCTTAAAGGCGAGCGCGTTTTTGAGGAGAAATTTGAAACGAGCGTGGATCTGTCCGTGGACGCGTTTATTTCCAGCGCGTATATTAAAAGCGAATTTCAAAAACTTGACATATACAAGCGCATCGCGGGCATTGAAGACGATGAAGAGTATTCGGATATGGAAGAGGAGCTTTTGGACAGGTTTGGAGAGCCTCCCGCGGCGACCAGGAATCTTTTGCGGATAGCTTTGCTTAAGGTAAACGCGCATAAAAATTTTATATTGCAGATTTCTCAGGATGACGACGGAATAAATTTCTACCTGCTGAAGAACGCGCCGTTTAACGTATCCAAAATATCTGCCATGATGGACAAGCATCAGGGAAGGCTTAGATACGTTCAGGGCAAAGAACCTTATTTTAAATATATGCTTGGAGGAAACGTCGAATCGGCGTCTGGGGGGCGTTATGCCGCGCAGCGGGCGTTTGCGCCAAAAAACCAGAAGAAACTCGGGGCAGACGATGTTTTTGGCATTGTTGACGGCGTAATAAAAAGCATAGGGGAACTTTATGAAAAGGATTAGTTTTTTTTCCAGATTTTTGTGCGCGTGCGCCGCGGCGTCGTGCGTCCTGTCCGGATGCGGCGTGGACGACGGGAGCGGAGCCGCCGCCAGACTGGAGATGGGTGAAATAGCGGAAAATTCAATAGTTATTACAGTCGGAGAAACAGGGGTCAAATACAGCGAAGTGAGGAATTACTGCTATCTTTTGAAGCGCCAGTATGAAAATACGTACGGGCGCGGGCTTTGGGACTTTGACATAGGAAAAAATTTTACCATTGGCGACGAGGCGAGGCAGGAGATAGTAAACCTGATCACGCAGCTTAAAGTCATAAAAAAGACGGCTGAAGAGGAAAAAATAGCCCTCACCGTGGATGAGACCGACGAGGCGGTTCAGCAGGCGGAGCAGATAATGGATGGCGCCACGAAGAGGGACAAGAAAAAATATTGTTTAAATCTTCAGGGTATGACGGAGCTTTATGAAGACAATATGCTCGCGGAGAAAATGTTTTACATATCGACGGACGACGCGGACACGACCGTTTCCGACGACGAGGCGAGGCAGGCCGATATACAGTACATAGAAATAATTACAAAAGGCGTTGACAGGAATGGAAATAATATAGACATGAATGCGCGGGCAAGACAAGAAGCGTATAAAAGGGCCGTTTCGCTACGAAAGGCGGCGGTTAAGTCAAACGCCTTTCTTTCTTTCGCGGAAGAAAATTCCGACAGTTCAAATTCGGCGCTTACCGTCGGGAAGGGCAGCGACGAGATGGGCGACGCCGCGCTTGAAGCGGCCATGTCGCTAAAAAGCGGGGAAATAAGCGATGTGGTTCAAAGCAGCGGCACCGGCTCGGACGGCTATTATATAATATTTTGCGTCGACGAAAATAATGAAGAGGCTACGCACGAGCGGAAAGAGGAGATAATAGAGCAGAGGCAGACGGACATGTTCAAGTCGAAATATTCGCGCTGGCTTGCGGAATGCAATGTCAATATAAGCCAGGAATTTTGGGAAAATTTTGAAATGTAATTGTTTACATGGCAGGGCTGATTTGTTATACTTATTGTATTTAAGAGGAATGGCGGGTGATGACGTGAAGGCGGAGCATGTTAATCCTTTCATAATATCTGTGTGCAAGATCATGAAGGATATGTGCATG
This sequence comes from uncultured Jutongia sp., assembly GCA_964617075.1. GTDB lineage: Bacteria > Bacillota > Clostridia > Lachnospirales > Lachnospiraceae > Butyribacter. Next base: position 3,473 of record CAZTVO010000041.1, on the reverse strand, counting down.
ATAGACTTAAAGATTGGGAAGCCAAGCATGAAGACCGGCGGGTATCTGGCCGACAGTTCCCTGATTAAGCTTGGGCTTGTTGGGAATCTTACCGGCGAAGTCGTGTTGAATATAAACCACGATACCGCGCTGGGAATTGTGTCAAAGATGATTATGGCTCCCGTTGATTCCATAGACGAGATGGGGCAAAGCGCGATTTCCGAACTGGGAAACATGATAGCCGGAAATGCAGCCACGGTTTTTGCGAACAGCAGCATTCTGCTTGACATAACGCCGCCGGCGTATTGCCTGGGAGGGCAGTATCAGGGCGGCGACAAGTCGCTTTTTAGCATACCTTTTACATCGGAGATCGGGGATCTGTCAGTAGACATATCCTTTGACTCCTGATCATCGTAAATTATGTTTTCCAGTGCAAGCCCAAGGGCTTGCACTTTCTCAACTAATCTGGGACGCGCCCGCTTCGGAGGTTTTTGATGGCGGCATACAAACGTTATCGCAGGGATGGCGACGTGTCGTATTCCCTTGGAATTTCTATTACGTTCGAGCTTCTTGAGCTTAAAAAAGAGTATGCGGAAAAAGTATATGTGCATTCTTCCATGAAGCGGGGAAGCGTTTTGGAAAAGCTTTTAAACGTGTGCGGATCCGCCGGCGTTTCGGTCGTTTATACAGATAAAATATTTAATATTTTGTCACAAAAGGAAAATTGCTACGTAATAGGCGAGTTTAGAAAATTTAAAAGTCCTCTCGATGGAGATAGGCCGCATATTGTGCTCGTGAATCCGTCAAATGCCGGGAATATGGGAACGATTATGAGGAGCGCGCTTGGGTTTGGCATAAATCAGATCGCGATAATAAGGGACGCGGCGGACGTATTCGACCCCAAGGCGGTAAGGGCGTCTATGGGCGCGATATTTTCAATGAGTTTTTTATATTTTGACAGCTTTGACGAATATATGGCGCGATTTGGCGGCAGGGAGCTTTATCCATTCATGCTTGACGCGAAAAAAAGCTTAGGCGACATATCTCCAAAAGGAAAGTATTCGCTTATATTTGGGAACGAAGCCGCCGGGCTGCCGTCCGCGTTCGCGGGCATAGGCACGCCCGTTTTAATTCCGCATTCAGCCGCAATCGACAGCTTAAACCTGTCGGTAGCCGTTGGAATAGCCATGTACGAAGTCACGAAAGAAGAGTTTAAAAAGAAGGATTTTTAACGAAGGACAAAGCGGTTCGGCACCAAAAGCGCTGCCTGGCGCCTAAGAACCGCTTGATAGAAAAAGCAGCGCAGAAATGAGGGTTAAAATGGCAAAGATTGATATTATTTCAGGTTTTTTGGGAGCCGGCAAGACCACGCTGATAAAAAAGCTTATTGCCGACGCTTTTCCAAAAGAGAGGATTATTATTATTGAAAATGAATTTGGCGAGATAGGCATTGACGGGGGGTTTTTAAAGGAAACGGGCATTCAAGTCACCGAGATGAATTCGGGATGCATATGCTGTTCGCTTGTGGGGGATTTTGGAACGGCGCTTAAAGAGGTGCTTGACGACTATTCTCCGGACAGAATAATCATAGAGCCGTCCGGCGTTGGAAAACTTTCGGACGTAATAAAAGCTGTAAATAACATAGGCGGCTCGGTTGAAGTCAACAGCACCGCAGTCGTCGTCGACGCGTCCAAATGCAAGATGTACATGAAAAACTACGGCGAGTTTTATAACAATCAGATAGAATATGCTGGCACGATTGTGCTTAGCCGGACTCAAAATATCTCTAGTGAGAAGCTTGACGCGTGCGTAAAGCTTATTCGTGAAAAAAACAAAGAAGCGACGATAATAACTACTCCATGGGACGAGATAAGCGGAAGCAAGGTGCTTGAAGCGATGGAAAAGATCAATTCCATCGAAAAGGAGCTTATTGAGGAAGAAAAGCATCATCACGACCATGAGCATCATCACGACCATGAGGGCCATGACCATGACGGCCATCATCACCATGACCATGACGCCGACGAGGTGTTTGCCAGCTATGGAGGCGAAACTCCGCATATGTTTACTGAAGAGGAGCTTCGCGGCGCCATAGACAAGCTTTCGACAGACCCCGTGTATGGTGAGGTGCTTCGGGCGAAGGGGATCGTGGCTTCGGACTCGGGCGCATGGTTTCACTTTGACCTTGTGCCAAATGAATTTGAGTTAAGGCGCGGATCCGCCGATTACACGGGCAGAGTGTGCGTGATAGGTTCAAAGCTCAATGAAGACGCCATTAAGGAGCTTTTTTACGTGGCGTAGATTCTTGGTTTGGTCATATATGAAAGGATTGCGAGGCGGTTACATTGATAGGGCGAAAAAAGGAATTGATGGTGTATGTCATTCTAGGTTTTCTAGAGGCGGGCAAGACTAGCCTTATCCGCGACCTTATCACCGACGATATGTTCGACGATGAGGCGAAAACGCTTATTTTAGTGTGCGAGGAGGGCGAGGAGGAATATGAGGATGCCGTGCTGAAGATGGGCGGCGCCGTCTGTGAATATATCGAGGACGAGGAATCATTCAACTGCGAAATCATAGACGGATTCATAGGGAAGCACAGGCCCGACAGGATCATTATAGAGTACAATGGAATGTGGCCGTGTGCGCGCATACCCGACCTTTATGATGAAATAGAAGAGGCACATCCTGAATATGAGGTAGTTTTTCAGACAATAGACGTAGCAAATGATGAAACTTTTTCCCTGTATATGAAAAATATGCCGTCGATGATGGTCGAGCATTTCAAAATCGCTGAAATGGTAATAGTGAACAGATGCAGCTTAAGTACAAGCAAGCTGGCAATCAGGGGAAGCATAAAAGCTGTGAATCCTCGCGCGCAGATAGTATACGAGTCGGATGACGACGCGTTTTACGAGATGGAAGAGGAGCTTCCGTTCGATATAAACGCGGATGTGGTCGAGATATCGGACGACGATTTTGGACTTTGGTATGTCGACATGGTAGATCATCCTAAAAATTACGAAGGAAAGACGCTTAAGGTGACCGGCATGATACAAAAGCCGCCGGGACTTCCAAAAGGCTTTGAGATATTTGGCAGGTTTGCCATGACGTGCTGCGCCGAAGACGTTCAATATATGGGATTTTTGTGTAAAGCCGACAGCTGGAGCGGCTTTAAAAACAGGCAGTATGTCACCGTTACCGCAAGATTTGAGTACAAGTTTATGAAGGAATATGGAGAGGAAGGTCCGGTTTTTTACGCCGAAGACGTATCTCCCGCTAATGTTCCAAAGGAAGAGCTGGTTTATTTTAATTAGCCGGTTCTTTGCTTTCACATGACGAGAGAATGTATGAAAGCGCCTGCATTAGACAGTATGAGAATCCAATCGTCATGTCAGACTATGAAGAAATCGGCAAGGTATATGGAAATGGCGGGGGATGCGTATGCCAAGAACCGTGTCTATTGGCGAAGAGTTTTTTGAAACTCTTCGGGA
>CAZTVO010000040.1:0-16409 GCA_964617075.1 uncultured Jutongia sp. | reverse complement strand
GAATCTACAGCAGATCGCTTGACGCGCTTCTTGGCGAGATCGTCTGGCCTACCATCGTTTCTACATCAGAGGTGGCCGACGACAAGCCCAGCCTGATGATGACGCCTGAATATGATTATGACGATGACAACGAGCCTGAGGGCAGAAAGGCGATATACTACCTTAAGCTTTTAAAGGAAACGTATGGCGAGGCGGGCGTCTCCCTCGACGCGCATTCGAATACGTCCGTCCTGCAAAAGATGTCGAAGGACGAGGATTTTTGGGACGTAAACGTGCCGGATTATAAATTTAGAGCGTATTATACGGAGTCGGAAAAGCGCGCAAGCGATTTTTTGGAATCGAAGTATTCTCTGAACGCAAAAACCGTGATTCTTGGATCGACGGGAAAGCTGATTCCTATCATAAGCTATGTGCAAAACGCTGACGGAGAAGAAAGCATCGTGATGCAGAAGGCGACAAGCAACGGCATTTCACACACGTACACTGACGACATAATGCTAAAGAGCCTGCAGACGGCGCTCGGATATTCCAACATAGTGGTAAATCTTGATCAGGTCGCCTATCCTACGGCGAGCGTCGACGCGTGGGAAAAGTACTCAAAGGAAATGACGGCGACAGTCGACACTTACTGGAAGCCGTTTGAGGCGTTTGACGGAACGGTCGCGTCTGAAAGCGACATGAGGATCAGGCGTTTTTTGGCGCTTGATTATTCGAAATCGCTTGTCAGGGGCGGCGTGGACGTGGACATAAGCAATTTCGACGAGCAGGCCTGGTTCATATTTAAGACTAAGAACAAGAGGATCGTTTCGGTGGGCGGCGGAAGCTTTGACGAGATCGAGGACGACGTGTACCTTATACAGGCGGACAGCGCGCACATCAAAGTCAGGTGGGAAAATAAATCTGACGACGACGTTTATTTTTATGAGGATGAGCAATGAAAATATGCATTGTGGCCGAAGGATGCTATCCATATGTGATTGGCGGCGTGTCAAGCTGGATACACAGCATGATAAAATCTTTTCCAGAACACGAGTTTGTCGTGCTTGCGATAGTCGCGAACCGTTCTGTGGGCGGAAAATTCAAGTATGAGCTGCCGGACAATGTTTCAGAAGTGCATGAGGTATATCTTGAGGACGCGGATTGGACAGGCAAAAGATTCAGGCTTAGAAGAAAATTCAAGATGAGCTCCACACAATACGACGCGCTGCGCAGCCTTTTGCTGAATCGCAGCGTCATGTGGGCCGAGCTTTTCGACATGTTTGAAAAGAGGAAATTTACCCTCAACGAGCTTTTGATGGGAAAGGATTTTTTTCAGGCGGTAAGGGAATGCTATCAGCTAAAATATCCCGAAATAGTTTTTTCGGATTTTTTATGGACGATGCGCTCCATATACCTGCCCTTGTTTCTTGTATTGGAAACTGATTTGCCAAAAGCCGATCTGTACCATTGTGTGGCTACCGGGTATGCCGGGGTGCTTGGCAGCATGGCAAAAGAGAGGTACGGGTGCAGGCTCTTGATATCGGAGCACGGGATATATACGCGCGAAAGGGAGGAAGAGCTTATACGCGCGAAATGGGTGGAGGGCGTGTACAAAAACATCTGGATCGAGCAGTTTAAGAAAATGTCGATGCTTGCGTACAGCAGGGCCGACATCGTAACAAGCCTTTACGAACACGCGAGAGAGCTTCAAGTTGAGTTGGGATGCCCAAAGGAAAAGACAATTGTTACGCCAAACGGCATAGATGCCTCAAGGTTTGCACATTATGAGCCAAATCCCGATATTGAACCGGACAAAATACATATTGGAGCGGTGCTTAGAGTCACGCCTATAAAAGACGTAAAGACTCTGATACGCGCCTTCGCGTTCGCGAAAGAGGAAGTGCCCGAGCTAAAGCTTTGGATCATGGGGCCGGTGGACGAGGATGAAAATTACGCGAACGAATGCTTTGAGATGGTCGAGCTTTTAAAAGTTTCCGACGTGGTATTTACGGGAAGGGTGGATGTGACAAAATACCTGGGCGGAATGGACATGACAATACTTACAAGCATAAGCGAGGGCCAGCCTCTTACGATTCTGGAGGGGTACGCGGCGTCAAAGCCCGCCATTGCCACCGACGTCGGCAACTGCCGCGGCTTGATATACGGCGAAGGCGACGAATATGGCGATTCCGGAATACTTACGCATATAATGAACGTAGAGGAGATTAAAAGCGCCATGGTCGATTTGGCGAAACACGAAAAAAAACGCAGGATGTTTGGCGAAAACGGCTACAAGCGCATGATGTCTAAATACAGGATAGAGGATATGAAGGAAGCGTACAGGCGGATATATGAAAAGCTGGACGCGTGACAGCGGGCAAAACTAAAGGGTTTTTAATGGAAATGGGGCGAAAAAATGGCGGGAATAGGCGCAAGATTAAATAAGATTTTTGAAAAAGGGACTATTACCACGAACATGATAGGCTTTGGGTACAGCACCATGGTCACTATTGCCCCGATGTTTGTCGTTATAGGCAACGTACTGCTGATGAGCGTAGTGCTTGGATATGACGACGTGGGATACGCGAAGCGAAACCTTTTTTCCGGAACTATTCTTTATATATTTATGTTTTCGCTGCTTACGTCGGCCCCGTTCAACGCGGTACTTTCAAGATATATGTCGGACGTCATTTACGAGGAAAAGTACGACGGAATACTCCCGTGTTTTTACGTGGGGCTTTTTCTTAACGTTGCGTTCAGCTGCATATTTGGCATTCCGTTCTGCATATGGGAGCATTTTGTGGGCGGGGTCGGTCTTGTTTTCGTTTTCACCGGATTTTGCGGGTATATATCGCTTGTACTCGTGTTCTACTCGATGCTCTATCTGTCGATTTGCAAGGACTATTCCAAGATATCGTTTTTCTTTTTAATTGGCATGGCCGCGTCTTTTCTGCTTTCCCTCCTGTTTGTAAAGGTGTGGCACAGAGACGTGATATACAGCATGCTTTTGGCGCTCACGTGCGGGTTCTTTTTGACGGCGTGCCTTGAGATAGCCACCATAAAGCAGTATTTCAAGAAGAACAACAACGAATACATGGCGGTAATTAAATATTTCATATATTACCGCAAGCTCGTATATATAAATTTCTTGTACACTTTAAGCCTTTATATACATAATTTTGTGTTTTGGACTACCGATTTAAGGACTGTGGTGGCGAAGACGTTCGTATTCGCGCCCGCGTACGATCTTGCTACGTGTCTTGCGATGTTTACAAACATATCCGCCACAATAATATTTATTTCGCGCGTTGAGATGTATTTCCACGACCGGTATAAAGCATACTCCGAGGCCGTTATAGGAGGCAGGTGGGACGATATAAAAAACACAAAGAAGAGGATGTTTCGCCAGCTTTCCGCCGAACTGCTCAATCTTGTACGAATCCAGTTTATAATATCGGTGGTTGTATTCATTGTAATGGTGATAATACTTCCAAGATATGGTTTTTCGGGCATTGTTATGCAGATATACCCTTGTCTCGCGGCCGGATATTTCGTGCTTTTCGTAATGTATTCCGAGATAATTTTTTTGTACTACTATAACGATTTAAACGGGGCCTTTCTTACGACGGCCGTGCTTTGCGTGGTGACGCTCGTAGGAAGCATGTTTTCAAAAAATTTTACGGAGCTTTGGTATGGAGCTGGCATGCTTGCGGGAAGCTTTTGCGGGTTTACGATAGCGTATTGGCGGCTGCGATGGGTCGAAAAGCATATGGACGAGCATATTTTCTGCAAGGGGACGCTTTTTCCGTCAAAAAAGCAGAAAAGGCCTTCGGGCAAGGTTTATGACAGGAACGCTGTTCAAAAAGAAGAAAAAAGAGCGGGGATGCGAAAGGGAGGCGCGGCATAATGGCTATTTTAAAGACGGCGTTTATTATTATGGGAATAGTTTTTTTATTGATGTGCCTTAACGCGTACGTGCGTCAAAAGCTTACGGACGAGATGGCGCTTTGCTGGGGAGGATTTTCCATATTTCTCTTTTTGATGGGGATATCCATGGATACGCACAGGATACTGTCCACGCCGCTGTTTGTCATATGCATAATATGTTTTATCATAGTGCTTATGATGCTGTTTCTGCTCTGCACCACGGTGTCTGTGCTCATAATGAAAAACAGGGAGCTTGCGATGCAGGTTTCGCTTCTTAATCAGGAGAATGAAAGAATGCTGCATGAGCTTGGAATCATACCGGACGGAGAGGAAGAAGCTGATTGAAAAAAACGCTGTTTGTAATAAACACTCTTGGCAGGGCGGGCGCGGAGACGGCGCTGATCGAGCTTTTAAGAACCCTGTCTGAAGAGGGGCGCGCGGACGGAAAGGCAGAGTACGACATTTCCCTATACGTGCTTATGGGCCAGGGCGAACTGGCGGCCGAGATTCCGCCTAACGTCAGGCTTCTAAATAAAAAATACAGCACAAAATCGGTGCTTTCCAGAGAAGGGAAGCGCGATATGCATAAAAGCATATTAAGGTCCATGTTTAAGAGGGGCGCCGTCATAAAGAATCTGCCGTACATTTTAAAAAATTTGACGCGCATGATAAAAAAAGGCCATGTGTGGCCGGACAAGCTTTTATGGAAGACGCTTTCAGATGGAGCGGATTTTTTCGACGACGAGTATGACCTGGCGGTCGCCTATATAGAGGGAGGTTCGGCGTACTACGTCGCCAATCACGTAAAAGCAAAAAAAAAGGCGGCGTTTATACATATCGATTATGGAAAAGCGGGGTATACGAGGGAGCTTGACCTTGGCTGCTACGATGCGTACGACGCGATATTTGCTGTATCAGACGAGGTTAGGGAGAGGTTTGTTGAGGCGTACCCGGAGCATAAAGACAAGGTGGGAGTATTTCACAATATAATAGATCAAAAGCGTTTGCGCGAAATGGCCGGGGATAGCGGGGGCTTTGACGATGGATTTAAAGGAAAGCGCATACTTACGGTGGGAAGGCTTACGTATCAAAAATCGTATCCTACGGCCATCGACGCCATGAAAATATTAAAAGAAAAAAAATTAGACGTCCGCTGGTACGTGATTGGAGAAGGGCCGGAAAGGCGCGCGCTTGAACGAAAAATAGCTAAAGAGGGGCTTGAGAAGGATTTTGTGCTTTTGGGCGCGAAAAAAAATCCGTATCCATACTTTAAGCAGACGGATCTGTACGTGCATGCTACGGGTTTTGAGGGAAAAAGCATCGCCATACAGGAGGCGCAGACGCTTGGGTGCGCCATAATAGCGTCTGACAGCAGCGGAAATAGGGAACAGATTGTGGACGGAGAGGACGGCATTTTGTGCGCGCTTGACGCGGCGGACATAGCGAGGGCCGTCGAATACGCGCTGCAAAATGAGGATGAGCTTAAAAAATTTAAAAGACGCGCGGCCGCAAAAAAAATTGGCGGCGGCAGCGAGCTTGGGAAGCTTTTAAATCTTATGGGAGATTAGGGATGATGCGAATATGAAACATAGGGAACTGCTTATTATAATGCCGGCCTATAATGAGGAAAACAATATAAGCGACGTGCTTGAAAAAATTGAGTCGCTGGAAATATCGGAAATGGCCGATCTGCTTGTTATCAACGACGCTTCGTCGGACAATACCAATTTGATAGTAAAAAACAGGCATCACGCTATTGTGACCCATGTGTTCAATTTAGGATATGGGAGTGCTATTCAGCTAGGGTACAAATACGCGATAAGGCGCAAGTATAAATATGTAATACAGATGGATGCCGACGGTCAGCACGACACGTGCAACATCAAGACGATTTATGAAAAGCTAAAGACCCCCGATGAAAACGGCAGATGTCCGGATATAGTGCTTGGTTCCCGTTTTATGGAGGGAAGCGCTCCATACAGCGTGTCGTTCGCGAAAAGCGTGGCGATTAAGTTCTTTAGAAAAGTAATAAAGGTCGTGACCGGGAAAAAAATATACGATCCAACGACGGGCCTGCAGGGTCTTAACAGAAAAGCGGCGCTTCATTATTCAAAGTACGCCAATTTCGACGACAAATATCCTGACGCCAACATGATTATACAGATGCTGCTGCTTGGATTTGACATAGAGGAAGTGCCCGCCGTCATGCACAACAGGCATTCGGGCGCGAGCATGCATTCGGGCATTAAGCCGTTTATATATATGTTTAGGATGACTTTTTCAATACTTGCGGTGGTTTTGCGCATAAAGGTGCTAAAAAGGGACAAGGTAAGCGAAGTTGTTTAATTTTTTAAAAATAGGAAGGACGGGCGCGCCTAAATTTGTCCCGGCTTCTTTTGGAGACCGTAATGAAAAGCCGGTCAATCCCGGCAGGGGATGGTACCATATATATACGTTTCAGCTTGAAAAAAAAGACGAAAACGAGCTTGAGTGGCTCCCGTATTATGAAAATGAGACGCTCGCGCTGCTTTTGATAGACATAGGCGCGTACAGGGACGGGCCCATAGACGGGGACGCGCTTATTTATTTTGAGAATATAATAAAGAAATTTCGGCGGGAAGGCAAGGAAATCATACTTCGAATTGTTTACGACAGGGAGGGGAAGGGCCTGGAGAAGGAACCCTCTCTTTTTTCGCGGGTAAAGGGCCACATGCTCCAGCTTGGCAAAATCGTAAAAAGGCATTTGGACGACATATATATTTCACAGGGAGTATTCGTCGGAAGCTGGGGAGAGATGCATTCATCCAAGTTTTTGTCCGCAAACGGCCTAAAAGAGCTTGCGGGCACATGGAACGAGGCCGCGGGCGGCGTGGGGATGGCGTTTAGAAAGCCGGCGCAGATAAGGAGCGCGGTCGGCGGGAGCGAAAATTTTGACGAATATATGCGTTCAGGCGGCAAGATGATAGGATTATTTGACGACGCGATTCTTGCGTTGGGAGGCCATCTTGGAACATTTGCGGAAAGCGTGGAAAAGGGCGGCAAAAAGCCTGGGTGGGACGAGCCATGGGGCCGCGATGACGAGTTTAAGTTTATAAGGACGATCGCCGCGGCGGCGCCATGCGGGGGCGAAGCGGTCGCCAATGGCGCCCTGCCATCCCCGGACGAGGCCGTCGGCGTTTTAAAAGGGATGCGAATAAGCTATTTAAACTGCGTCCATGATGAAAAAATGATTAGATATTGGAAAAGCTGCGCGCCTTTTTGCGGATGGGAAAATCTATACGAATATATAGGCGCCCATATGGGGTACCGTATGGCCGTGGCGGGCGTCGGCGCGCGTGCGGACGGCAGGCACGGGCCGTATCTTAAAATCATAATTGAAAACAGAGGCTTCGCGCGCATGTATTTTGACGCCGGCCTTTTTGCCGCGGTTGAGCGGCGCGATGGAACGTGCTTCGAGGAGGAAGTAAAAGGTTTTGACATAGCGGGCCTGGACGGGGGACGCAGGGCCGAGGCGCTTGTGCGCGGAAGCGCGTTTTTCGAGCCCAGCGGCAGAATTTATTTGTCGATTAAAAGAAAAAGCGACGGAAGGGCTGTCGAATTTGTCGGCGGAGCGCAGGGCAGGCTGTTTTTGGGCGAAACCACATAGAGCGCGTCAAAAGCGGCCCGCGCCGGCAAAAAAGAGTCTTGTTACGCAAATTAAAGAAGATCTTTTAAAAAGCTCTTCAAATCTTTTTTTCTGACCGCGACAGTTCCCACCAGATATCCGCGTTCGGACGGATTGACGTCGTTTGCGTATTTTATCGCTTCGCCCGTTTTTTTGTCGCTTGCCTTTATGTACGCGCCATATTTTCCATGCGCCAAGGCGTCTATGTCGATTTCTGAAAAAAGGCCGACGTCGTCCCGGCCTGTGCCCGCGCTTTTTACTTCTACAGGAACCACATAGCTTTTGCCCGTTCTGACATTAAGGAGCGTAAGCTTATAGTCAAGGCCATAATACGCGGGCGCGAATCCGACATTTTCGATTTTGACGGCGAGACGCGCCTTTTTGGTGAATGGATTTTTTTGATTTAGCGAGCTTGAGCGCAGAACGTAGCGGAACCCGAGGTGCGTCTTTATGTAGTCGTATCCGCTGCCGCCCTTGTACGGGCCGTCGAAAGATACCGTCGTATTTTTCCATTTGTTTAGCACGTTGGAGTCGTAGAGCGAATTGATGTAGGAAACGTGGGACGTTTCCATGTACTTGACAGCGTTTTCAAAATCGTTTAGAGGATTGTCGGAGATCGCTTCGCCCCCGTTTGGAACCATGGAACACAGCTTGTTTTGAAATTTAAGCTCGTCTTCCCTTTTTCCTTCGGCGTACGTTCCGGCGTCCGTATCGGAGGCCATCATTCCGTCGTTGAAAAGCCCAAGCCTGTCATCTACAAGTCCGTCAAGCTCCTTTGAAATGCTTCTAAGCTGGGCGGGAGTGCGCACGGCGAGGAATATGGACGGATCAGACTCCTCGTAGAGGGTTTTTGCCAGCGTTGACATGTCTTTGCCGCTTCCGTACCGGGTGTCGTGCATTTCCCCATAGCTGCCAGTATAAAGGCCCTGCAGCGTAAATATGCTTTTGGCGTATTTATTGTACACTTTTGCCGTCTGCCTCATATGCGTCAAAATGGTGTTTATGTCATCGGGCTCGCTTTGCGCCGCTTCGACTCCATCCCAGTCGTAAAGAAACCTCAATATGATCTGCCTGCCGCCCTCCGCCCAGGACGACAGTATATGGTCGAGGGAGGAGAGGGCGGCGCCGCTTATCTGCGAGCCTCTGTAATTGCTTAGATTTACCTGAATCATTACAAGGCGGTTCGGCTCTTTTGACACCGCGTCACGGGAAATGTCAAAATCCGCGTCGTCGGAGAGGATATATCCGTGTATTTGATAAAAGCCCGTAAACGGGCTGTCAAGATGCTTAGCGCTTTCCCTAAAGCTTTCGGCCTCATAGCTTATGGGACGGTACGATGAATATTTGATGTAGAGGTACCATGGAAGGGCCGATATCGCAATCGCGGCCGTCAATATCGCGGGCAAAAATATTTTAAGCTTCATAAAAGCCTCCATATTATGATTTATTTACGGCCATTATAGCATTGCGCGTATAAAAATGCTATGTTATAGTCAAATTGGGTGTTTTTGATGGTGCGGCAGTATTACGGAAAGGCGCGGATTTTTTATGTCTGATATAGATTTTGTATTGACCTGGGTGGACGGCTCGGACAAAGCGTGGCTTGAGCAGAAGGCCAAATACGCGGACGAGTGCGCCGTCGCCGTGCCCGCGGTTGACAACAGGACGGAGCGCTACAGAAATTGGGACGTTTTAAGATATTGGTTTCGCGGCGTGGAGGAATGCGCGCCCTGGGTCCATAAAATTTTTTTTGTAACGTGGGGACATGTTCCCGAATGGCTTGACGTTGACAGCCAAAAGCTTGAGATAGTCAATCACAGGGACTATATTCCCGAAGAATTTCTGCCCACTTTCAATTCCCACGCGATAGAGCTTAATCTGCACAGGATAAAGGGGCTGTCGGAACAGTTCGTATATTTCAATGACGATTTCTTTATAATAAACGACGTAAAGCCGACCGATTTTTTCGTGGAAGGGCTTCCAAAGGACATGTTGGCGTTTCAGCCGGTCGTTGCGAACCGCGAAAATCCCACTATGTCGTACATTTTTTTCAACAACATAATGGTGCTTTCAAAATATTTCGACAAGAGGGACAACGTGAAAAAAAATCCTAAAAATTACTTTCACGTAGGATATCCGCCGCTTTATTTTTTTTACAACATGCTGGAGCTTGCCTTTCCAAGATACACGGGGCTTTATACGGTACATGGGCCGTCGCCTTTTCTAAAGGAAGCTTTTAGGGAAGTGTGGGAAAAGGAGGAGGCGTACCTTAATCAGGTATGCGGGCACAAGTTTAGAAATACCGGCGACGTAAACCAATATCTTATACGGGAATGGCAAAAACTTTCAAACATGTTTAAGCCCGCGAACGTGAAGAAGGGATTTAGGTATTTCGAGCCGTCGGACGACAACGAAAAGCTTTACGAAACAGTTAAAAAAAGGGCGTGCAAGACAATCTGCATCAACGATGCCGACCGCGCGGTTGATTTCGAAGGAGTCAAGCGGGAGCTGATAAAATGCTTCGAACACGCGTTTCCACGAAAGTCTTCTTTTGAAAAAAACGGGTAAATATCAGGGAGGGTGAAATGGCGCTGCTTGGCCGGGATGAACTTTTTTTATGTGATTTGCTGCGATTTTCCATCAATAAAAATAATTGGAAAAAAAATAACGTGAAAGACTTGTCCTTATCTGGGGGAGAGTGGCAAAATGCCGCTAAAATGGCGGCAAAGCACGGCGTGCTGCCGCTGCTTTACGACGCGTTTTGCGCCCTGGAAATGGAGGACGCGGCGGCGATGGCAAAAGACGGCGCTTTTAAGGCCGCGTGCCAGTGGTATCATCTTCTTTTCATGTCCAAATATCTTACAAATCTTTTTCTTGACAACGGCATAAAAACGGCGCTGCTTAAAGGATGCGCGACGGCTTGCCTGTATCCCGTGCCCGAATATAGAAAATCCGGCGACGTGGACCTGCTTTTTGAGGACGAAAAAGAAGCCGGCAAAGCTTATGAATTGTTGAAAAATCGCGGTTTTTTTGCCGCGAAGGATCAGCATGCCGGGCATCATATCGCCGTCATCTCTCCGGACGGCATAGAAATAGAGCTCCACTCCGCGCTCGCGGAGCCATTTGACAACGATAAAATAAATGGATATTTAAGGGGCAGGCAGCGCGACTTTTTGGACCGCTCGTCAAGAAAGCAAATAATGGGAGTAAAGCTGCCTGTCCTTTCGGAGGCGCACCATGCATTTTTCCTTGCTATCCATATGCTGCAGCATTTTTTGCGCGCGGGATTTGGGATAAAGCTTCTTTGCGACTGGACTGTTTTTTGGAACAGGGACGTGCCCGAAAATGAAAAGGAGGAGTTTTGGCGGCTTTCCAAAGAAAGCGGAATATCAGGCTTTATAAAAGCCATAACAGGGGCGTGCGTATTGTATATGGGGCTTGATGCCAAAAATATGTCGTTTATAATGCGCGAGGATGAAATAGATGAAAAAGGCGCGGAGGAATTGATGGGCGACATATTTGAGGCGGAGGAGTTCGGACGGTCTAGCGCCGACCGCATGGTCGCGGTAAGGGATGGTTCCGTTTTGGCGTACGCGAGGGAATTTCATCATCAAATGAAGCTTACCTATCCAAAAGCGTCGAAGATTGTCGTTGCCTGGCCGGCATTGTGGGCAATGACGCTGGCAGGCTTTTTGTACAGAAATAAAAAGATAAGAAAAGTTTCGAGCGCGTCAGTCTTAAAAAACGCCGCCAAAAGAAGCAGATTGACGGAAAAAATGAAGCTTTTCGAGTAGTTTTTGTGAGTAGGGAAATCAGCGGAAAGGGATCTGATGATGAACAAGGTAAAATTTTACTGGGAACGCGTAAAGGCGGGCAGGCTAAAGGAAATGGCGCGTCAGGTGAAATGGATTTATCAGTACGCGGGCAGCCATTGGTTTGCTATGATAATTTATACCATTCTGGGAATGGCGACCACGGTGGCTTCTCTTGGCAGCAGCTTAGTGTCTAGGGACATGGTGGACATAGTCACGGGACGAAAGACGGGGGAACTGATCCAGACTTTTTTGCTGATGATAGCCATAAATCTTGGAATGACGGTTCTTAATCAAATTTTTGGATACGCGTCGGGATACATAAGCATGAAGGTAGACGCCGAGATTAAGGCCGACATTTTTGAAAAGATTCTTGTAACGGACTGGGAATCGCTTACGAATTACCATACGGGAGATTTGCTTACGAGATGGAGTTCGGACTCGTCAAATATATCCAATGGAGTGCTTAACTTCATTCCTAATTTGGTAATTTACGTATTTCGCTTTATAAGCACTTTCGCCATGGTCGTATATCACGACTGGACATTTGCGGTATTCGCTTTTTTGGGCATGCCGGTCAGCCTCATCCTGTCAAAAAAATTGATGAGCCGCATGGTGAACAACAACAAGCGCAGCGCCGCCATGGGGGCGAAAATGTCCGGATTCAATCAGGAGGCGTTTTCCAACATACAGACAATTAAAGCGTTTGATTTGATAAAATCCTACATCGAAAAGCTAAAAAATCTCCAAAAGGAGTATATCGGCATGAGGCTGGAGTTCCAGAGGATGTCTATGGGCACGTCTTTTATATTGTCCGCCGCTTCCATGGCGGTGTCGTACGCCGCCTACGGCTGGGGCGTTTACCGCGTCTGGAGCGGAGCCATAAGCTTTGGAACGATGACAATGTTTTTAACTTTGTCCGGCCAGCTTACAGGATCGCTGCACAATCTTACATCCCTCGTGCCGACGGCAATTTCGCTTACCACATCCGCCGGCAGGCTTATGGATATAGTTGAAATGCCGAGGGAAGATTATGGCAAGGTCGCGGAAGTCGACGAGTTTTACAAAAAGAACAAAAACTGTGGAATAAGCCTTTATTTGAGCGATGTAAAATATACTTACAGCAATGGAACGAACGTGTTTGACGGAGCGTCCCTTGAGGCGCATCCCCACGAGGTTATAGCGCTTGTGGGGCCGTCCGGAGAAGGAAAAACGACGATGATGAGGCTTATTTTGGCATTGATTACGCCTCACGGAGGAAGGGCCTACCTTGCGGGAAACGACGGTTCAAAAGAACCGCGGGAGGATGAGATAGAGCTTTGCGCGTCGGCCAGGAAGCTTTTTTCGTATGTGCCGCAGGGCAATACCATGTTTTCGGGAACTATAGCTGATAACATGAGAAATGTAAAACCGGACGCATCGGACGAAGAGATAATAGAAGCTTTAAAGATGGCGTGCGCCTGGGATTTTGTTGAAAAGCTTCCGGACGGCATTGAAAGCGGCATCAAGGAGCGCGGCGGCGGATTTTCGGAAGGACAGGCACAGCGTCTTGCCATTGCCCGGGCGCTTTTGCGCAAATCTCCGCTGCTTCTTTTGGACGAAGCTACGTCCGCGCTGGACGTAGCCACCGAAAGGCGGGTGCTTAGAAACATCATGCAGGACGAATACCCCAGGACGTGCATAGTCACGACACATCGTCCGACGGTGCTTGGGATATGCCGGCGCGTCTACGCTATACGCGAAAAGAAATGTGCGCTTTTAAGCGACGCGGAAATCGATGAGATGATAAGGGATTTTTAAAATAAGCGCCGCCAGGGAACAAAAAAGGAGCCTCCGGGGGCGAAAGCCCCGGAGGCTCATTTTTTGTTCCCGAGTAAAGCTGTTTTTGATTATAGTCCGTCGTGCTGTTCGCACTTGTGGTTGCAGGTAAGTACGCAGTTTGTAACCGCAAGTCCATCGTCAGAAGTAACCACCAGGTCGCCAAGACCGATGTTTTCTACGGCGTTGTTATGGTAGTCGTACTTGATGTCGAGAGTGGTTGTGCCGTCGCCGTTCTCCAAGGTCGCGTGGGAGTCGGAACAAGATACAAAGTTTACCGGCTGATTGAAGCTTATAATCAGATGCTGCAGCGTGGAGTGGTGGTTGTCCAAAGCATTGTGCTTGGCATTCACCTGAATGCGGTAGTCCTCCCTTCCAGTTTCAGGCGTCTGATGGATGTAAGCTTCGACGGTGTAGCAGTCGGAGTCGCCGCCGCTCGCCATGTACACGCCCTCCATAAGCCCATCACTTTGGATCACGACCGGCCTTTCATAACTCTTCCTCATAATTATCCCTCTTTTCTAAAATAAAAACAACGTTGCTCCTGTAATGCTATATTAACATAATAAGTGGTTTATATCAACAATAAAATGCGCAAAAAAGCCAATTTTTTCAAAGTTTTTTCAATGCGTCGGCGCGTTGTCAATTGCTTTTTTCATTACTTGAGCCGCCGTGCCGTCAGCCGTGCATTTCAGCTTGAAGATGCCGCATTTTTTGACGGCCTCCTCGGCGAATTTTTTATTTTTGAGCAGCCGCCCGGCGTCCCATGATGGAGAAATCATCCTCTGAAGGAGGAGAACGGCTTTTTCGTCGTCTTTAGGGATGCTTACGCTGTTTTCAAAGGCCTGGCTTAAAAAGGAAATCCCGCCAAGCGGGTATGTTTTTGTCGTATATATTCCGGACGTGCCGCACCATGGAAGGCCAAAAACGTCAAGCCTGCCGCCGTTAAATCCTATTATATTTAAATCTCCGTTAAGTATGGGCGTGCTGTACATGTCTCGCCAAAGATTTGCGTGTGTCGATTTGCCAATGCCCGAACGCCCTGAAAAAAGCCACGCGCGTCCGTCGTAAAGTATTGAGCAAGAGTGCAGGGCGAACAGGCCGTTTTTTTGCGCGAGCAAAAGGAACGCGTGGCGCAAAGCGTGAAATACTGCCTCTCCATGCTCTTCTTCTATGGCGGGACTGCAGTAGACGTCAGCCGCGGAGGCGTCTTTTGAAACGCGCATACCGTATATCTTTTCTTCTTTTGGAAACGCGTAGGCGTAGCATTCGCCGCCGTCAATTATGGCAATGTCGTCGCTCATTATAAGGATTTCGCCGCGGACGCGGTCAAAAGGCCTGCCCCTCCATATGCGTATGCGCTGGTCGGGCGCGCCCTCGCCGCATGAAAATTCATGGAAATATTTTTCAAATATGAAATCCGGTCCATCAAAGGCAAATGTAAGTCCGGCTATTTTAAAATAACTGACGTCAAAACCCGTCGACGGCGGCCGCTTTTTATCTTCGTCGCGTTTTAAAAGGCCGCTTGACGCGAGCATGTCGATAAAGGCGTTCAGGTCGCGTGCAAGCTCTTCCCTTTCCTTTTCATCCGCGCCAAAGACGCTGAAATCCGAGAGTTCACCAACAGCAGTGTCGCACGTTTCCCATTGGTACGGGACGCCGAAGACGTCCGCTTTTATATATTCATCTTTAGTTTTCATGTACGCCGCTCCTTAGTTCATGCCAGATATTTTCGCAATTCATTGTAGCATTTTTTTTGCGATAATGCTACAATTGTCAGAAGAATCGGCAAAGGCGGTGACATATGGCGGACGGTCTTGACGTCAAAAAGGCGGACGTTGAAAAGCTGCTTGAAAGAGGCTTGGCTGTGCAGATAAGGCCTAAGGGATACAGCATGTATCCGATGTTTAATCCGGGAAGGGACGAGGCAATCCTTAAAAAGGCGGATCTTGACAAAGTGAGGCGGGGAGACGTGGCGCTTTACAGACGGGAGGATGGGATGCTTGTGCTCCACCGCGTTTGTAGGCGCGAGGGCGGCTTTTTTTATGCCGTTGGCGACAACCAGACGGAGGTGGAGGGGCCGCTGCGCGTTGAACAGATAAAAGGCGTCTTAACGGCTTTTATCAGAAACGGAAGGTATACGGACGTTTCCAACCCTTTTTACAGAATGGCGGCCGGCGCGTGGCTGTTTATGCGGCCGGCCAGGCGGCCGTTTCAGCTTTCGGCCGCAAAAATTTTTGCAGCCGCGCGAGCGGCAAAAAATAAATTGAAGCTCGGCGCGCGAGGCGCCGGCGGGAGGCGAAAATGAACCAGAAGCAGATAAAAAGCGAGCTAAGCAGGCTCGACGACGTGGAAAAAAAGTTCATAGAAAAGAACAAAAAACTAAAGGAGCCCGAGTGGCAGAAGAAAATAGACAAATATATGCCGGACGCGCTAAGCGACACTTTAAACGGGGCTTTTTGCAAGGCGTTTGAGATCATATTTGAGAAGGGGACCGGCATAATCGAAAAAACCTACAACAAGGAGAAAAAGGAGCAGGATTTTAAGGTAAACGAATATTCGGCCGATCTTAGAGACAACAAAAGCAGCGTAAAGAAATTCAGCCGAAACGTCATGGGCAGGAAGACGCTAAACATAGCCATTTCCGCGGTGGAAGGAACGAGCATGGGGATATTCGGCATGGGAATCCCTGACATACCTGTATTTCTCGCCGTAATATTAAAAAGCATATATGAAATATCTATAGACTATGGTTTTAAATATGACACGCCGGAAGAGCAGATGTTCATATTAAAGCTCATAGAAGCCTCTCTTCTGCACGGCGATGAAATTGTTAAAGCCAACTTAGAAATCGACGATTGGATAGAAGCGTCCGGCTCCGGAGTCTTTTCTACCGACCGGGATACGCAGATTAAAATGACGTCAAGGGCCCTGTCTGATGAAATGCTTTATTTGAAATTTATCCAAGGGATGCCGGTAGTCGGCATAGTGGGCGGGGTTTCAGACGTCATATACCAGAAAAAGATAAGCGATTACGCGGCAATGAAATACAAAAAAAGATTTTTGATGAAGCATTTTAATGAAGACGTAGTCATGTAGCGGCGGTTTGTCGGGGCATTTTCATTTTCGGTTTATAAACGGCCGAATTTCGCAAAAAAATCCGTTGACACGGCCCGCCCAAGATGCTACAATGACAAATGCCGTCCGAA
>CAZTVO010000039.1:0-16419 GCA_964617075.1 uncultured Jutongia sp. | reverse complement strand
AGACGCTTCGTATCAAGTCAGACGATGATTTTGCATAACTTTGCCGACACAAGATATTGTAACTCTTCCGGTGTCCGAAAAAGGGCGGAAGCGTTACACGACACATATTATAAGGCGCGGGCGCGAGATTAGCCAAAAATACAGCGCTGTCAATATATTGTGTCCGGCAGTGTCAAAAATACGGACCCGCAAATGCCGGCGCCGTTAATCTACGCGTGTAGGATATGACGTTAATGTTTATTCTACAACCGTCTCAATAATGATCAGATCTATTCCGCCGCCCCCGTCAATCTTATTGACCTGCGAGGGCCAATAATTGACAATATTGTTAAAATTGGCTAGAATTGAAAATGTTGTTTTTAAGTGACGCTTTTAGATTTTTTAATTTGCTTTTCTTAGCTATTTTCAATAATTCTCACAGGAGGGTATAATCTATGGATAGACTAAAAGACAAGATAGCCGTCATTACCGGCGGCAACTCGGGAGTGGGGGCGGCGGCCGCAAAATTGTTCGCGGCCGAAGGCGCGTCCGTAATAATAACCGCCCGCAGGGAAGCTGTTCTTGCGCAGATTGCCGATGAAATCAAGCAGGCGGGCGGCGACGTCCTTGCCATATCCACAGACATTTCAAAGCCGGACGATCCGGAGCGCCTGATGAAAGAAGTTGTGGACAGATATGGAAGAATCGACGTGCTTGTAAACAACGCCGGCATACTTGAAGAGGGGCTAAAGCCTATCGACCGCTACGACGACGACGATCTGGACCGCATCCTTGAGACGAACCAAAAAGGAACGATGCGCTGCATGCGCGCCGCGACAAGGCGCATGTCCAAGGGCTCAAGCATAATAAACGTCGCCTCCGTCGCCGGGTACGCCGGATGCGGCGGTGCCGCCTACGTTTCGTCAAAGGCCGCCATCATCGGCATAACGAAGCACACGGCGCTTAGATTTCAGGCGATGGGCATACGGTGCAACGCCGTCTGCCCAGGCACGATAGTTACGCCTATGACGTCGTCCATGCAGGCAGACCAGCTTGACCAGGATATGTTCGGCGCGATGTCGAACCATTCGAATCTGCGCACTCAGCCATGCACTGCCGAGGACGTGGCAAACATTCTTCTGTTTTTCGCGAGCGATGAGTCGCTGGCCGTAACGGGGCAGGTTTTGGTGACCGACTTTGGAGCAAGCCTGTAAAAAGAGACGCGCCGGAAATTATTTCCGGCGCGTCTCTTTTGCCCTGATTTTAGTATATTTTTTCAATTTCAGCCTTTATATTGTATTTCTTTTTAAAAATCTGCAAATCCGCCTCGTCCCGTATAAAGTTCTCCTCCCTAAACTCGCCGTTTTTAACATTTAAAAATCCCGCCACCCTCTCGCCGTTGCATATGCTGCACTTTAGGACGGGCTTCCAGTTTTTTTCATCGTACAGGACGGATTCTTCTTTTTTTCTTTTGGCAAACATGAGCTTCCTCCATTTTTTATAAATCACGTCGGGCTTCTTAATGGGCAGTCTGAAAGATACACTTTTTTCGCGATTCTTTTTAGGCCGTTGTCCTCAAGATAGTCCTGCAGTATCGGCTGCGACTGCGTCGACTCCGGCCCTATTATTATCTCGCATATCAAATCCTGCAGATCGCAGCGCGCGTGTTCGCACATCATATGAAGATCAAGAGGATAATACTTTTTAATGCGCTCGGCAGACACATGGTAGCACGGCTTCACGTCAAAATATCCTTTTTCAAACGGAGACGCCACAAGCCTCACTTCCCGCTCGCTCGCAAACGACGGATGCTTAAACGCCGCGGAACATATCCACGCGTCGTTTAGGGCCGAGCGCACCCTCTTCATATCGTCCGTAAGGCTGTCCGTATCTTTTATGATGGCGCAAAACGTCTCGACTAGCTTATGTTCCGTCATATCGTCCTGATAAAAAACCGTCTGCAGCGAAACGACGTCCTCTTGCTCCGCCATCTTTTTTAGCAGTTCCCCTTCAAACGCGATGCACACGCCCCGCCCCCTGTTGCCGTACCTCTCCCACTGCGCGGCATCGTCGCGGTAAAGCGAAAAGCACGCGGCATACGCCGAATAGAAAAACTCTTTTTTCAATTCATCTCTAAAAAGTCCTTTTACTTCCTCGGCCCGGCCCTCCATGCCGTCCGTTCCAAGCCTTTTTATTATGGCCGCGCAAAGGCCTCCCATAAAAAGCCTCATCTCGGCGGCGTCGTTCATATTTAAGATGTTGTTCAATCGAAGCTGGGCCATCCTAAGTATTCCGTCCAAAGCGTGAAAATCCGTATAATGGTATAAAAATCCGCTGTCTTTATCCTGGCGCGGCAAAACACTCCTCCTCAAAAAATCAGCCTATGTATTTAAGCATCTCATCCACAAAGTCCAGCCCTACCTTATACAGGCAGTAAATCAGGACTATGGCAAGAATCCATACCAGTGCCTTGTAAATAAAATATCCCCACAAAAAGCTCTTTTTTTCAACGGGCGTCTTTTTTGACGCCAGAAGAACAATCATATATATAAAGCCCGCTACAGGAATTTTTAGCATACATATGGTCTGGAACCACTGCCCTATATCGGCGAAATTTTCCAGCGCCGTTCTTTTTGAGGCGCGAAAGCCCGCCGGCGCGTTTTCGTTTCTCTTCAAACCTCCCATCTGACGCACACCCCCTCCTTATTAAATCTTTTATCGGCCCATGAACGCGTTTTCTACATCTCCGGAACATACGATTCCAAAGGCGCCGGCGTATCGGACGGAGCCGGCGCGGGCGTATGCGACGGAGCCGCGGGCTTTCTCGGGTTTTTCGCCTCCTTGTATTCCTCGTATGTAGGAAGCGCCTCTATTTCCCTCCTGTACTTGTCAAACATGCTCTTTAACTGTGGATATTCGACGTACGCTTCGCACGCGTCCAACGCTGAACGCGCCCTGGCGATGAGCTCCTCGATATTGGACGGCCTGTACTTGCGTCCATGAAGCCTTTTTATGCGCGTCCTGGCAAGAGAAACGGCGTTTTTATGCTTCTGCTCCCTTATGGCCTCCTTTGCCCTGCGCTCGTTCTCCTCCGCGATCCGTTCATTTTCCTCCGCCTTCCATTCCTCGTACGCCTTTGTCACCTCGCCCCAGTCAAGCGATTCGTCGCGAAGCGAGTTGTGCTTGTCCTTAAGCCTTCTTGAAAAGCTTTTGCGCACGTCGTCGTCGACTATGGTAGAAATCATGTCCCTAAGCGTGATGTAATCCTCCTCGAATTTGTAATAGTCGGACATTTCATATATATAATATCCTTCATATTTCTCAAGAAGCTTGGCGACCTTTTTCTGGTACTCCTTATCCCTTAGCACTTTCGCGTCCTCGGCCTTTTCCTCAAGTATCGTTTTTGAAAAATAGTCCATCCCGTACGGGCGCTCTTTTTCTGGCGTTATGGCAGTTCCCTCTATAATGTCGCCGGCGGAATCGTATTTGGCGAGGCTGATTGTGGCGGGCATGTTAAAGTCCGCCGGCTCGAGGTTTTCATGGATCTTGTCCATATAGTCCTTCCATATGACGCCCGCGACCGAGGCGCCTGACGCGCCGGGCATCGCCCTTGGCGAATCGTATCCCGCCCATACGACCGTCGTATAATATTTTGTATATCCGCAAAACCACGCGTCTTTGCTGGAATTTGTAGTGCCCGTCTTTCCGGCGCATATCTGTTTGCCTTCAAGCTTTAAGGAGCGGCCCGTGCCGTAAGGCTCGTCAAACACTCCCTTTAAAACGTCCGTCATCATCCAGGCGGCGTCCTCGGAATATGCCTGCGTCTTTTCGTCATTGTTTTTGTAGATGACGCCGTCCGACGCGCGCTCGATGCTTTTCACGCAGGTTCTGTCGCTGTACACTCCGTTATTCGCAAGCGCCGCGTACCCCTTCGCCATGTCGACTACTCTTACGCCTTCCGTAAAGCCGCCAAGCGAAAGGGCCATATTGTCGTTGTCGATGTAGCTTATGTTGCGAAAATGCAGCTTCTCAAGGTAGGACAGCCCGTAAGACGGCGTTATGGCCTCAAGCACCTGCCAGGCGACCGTATTTAAAGACCTCGCGACCGCCTCTCTTATCCTTACGTTTCCGTAATAGCTCCCGCCCGAATTGTCCGGCCCGTTCGCGAACTTGTGGTCGTTTACAAGGGTTGACGGAGAATACGCGCCAGACTCGAATCCCGGCGTATAATCTATGAGAGGCTTAATGGAGCTTCCCGACTGCCTCGCGGAAAGGTAGGCCCTGTTGTACTCGTCCTTTCTTCCCCGCCCGCCTACAACGGCGGTCACGTAATTCGTTTCATTGTCGATGCATACGGCCGCGCCCTGCAGCGCGTACTTGCCGGTTTCAGGATCTTTTTCCGTGCTGTACGACAATCCGTCGTTTATGGACTTTTGCAGCTTCCTTTGCATTCCCATGTTTATCGACGTATATATTTTATATCCGCCGGAACGAATCTCCTCGCATTTTTTGCTGTATTCTTCCGAATATTTTTCCCTGTAGCTTTGATAATCGTCCCTGTCATCGAATACGTACTTAAATTCAAAGTCCTCCTGCTCCATGAGGGCGTTTGCCGCGCAGTGTATTGCGTAGCTTACAACGTAGTTCTCGCTTTCGCCCTCCTCGGAAAACTGCTTTACCTTAAGCTCCGACTTGACGGCCGACCTGTACTCCCTGGCCGTTATCACGTTTTCCTTTTTCATTGTTTCCAAAACGCTGTTCCTTTTTTTAAGGGCAGCCTCGGGATTGCTTACGGGGTCGTAAGACGCGGGACTGTTTGAGAGGCCTATGAGCATGGCCGCTTCCTGCGGGTCAAGCTCCGACGCGTCTTTTCCAAAGTAATATCTGCTCGCCGCGCCCACTCCGTAACATCTGTTGCCGTAGTAGTTGCTGTTGCAGTAAAATTCCATGATCTGCGCTTTTGAGAATTTTGCCTCGACCGTAGGCGCCAAGAGGATTTCCGCTATTTTTCTCGTATAGCTTTTTTCCTGCGTAAGAAGATTGTTTTTAATCACCTGCTGCGTAATGGTGCTTCCACCCTGCGTTATATGCATATGATTTTTCAAAAGAGCGACTCCCGCGCGGAGGGTCGCAAGAAGGTCGACGCCGCCATGTGACTTAAACCTCTTGTCCTCAACGGCTATATATCCATCGTATACATAGTCCGATATTTCCCCTATCGGAACATATTTGTACTGGCCCGCGTTTACGGAACCGACGACTCTTCCCCTGTCGTCGTAGACTACGGTGTCCTCCTTCATTATGAAGTCGTCTTCGCTCATCTTCGCGATCTTGTCGAAGACGACGTTTCTGGCCTCCGTATACGTCGGAAGTACTTTTATATATACGCAAAAGCCGGCTATGAGGCATATTATTAGAGCCGACGTCAAAATGCCCGCCGCGGCTCCGGCGATGTTGGACAATATTCCTATGTATCCGCAAAGCGTTCCCGCGACTACGCGCGCCGCGCCGCCCAGACAGGCGGCAATTTTTTTCATGCCATCCATATCGATCCCCACTTCCCCGCCGTTAGCCCGCGTGATTTTCCAGCCATCTGACAGCGCAGTGCGCCAAATACGCCGCGCCTATCGGCAGAACCTCCTCGTTAAACTGCACTTTCGGATTGTGGGCGGAGTAGTCGCCGCGCTCGTCCTGGTATCCGGCCGAAAGATATATGAAAGTACTTGGGACACGTTCCGCGATAAGCGCGAAGTCCTCCGAAGCGCTCGCGGAGACGTCGGGATATCCTGTCGCGTCGGGAACCGGCAGCTCCTTCATATACCCAACTATTTCGTTCGTAAGATCCTTGTCGCACTCCAGCGTCGGCACGCTGCATATAATCTTTACCTCGGCTGATCCGCCGTAAGCTTTAGCCACCGCTTTTGAAACCTCGCAAATCCTGCCGGCAAGCTTGTCGCGCGCCTCCCTCTTGTTCGTCCTCATCGAGCCTTTAAGAACGGCCGTATCGGGAATTATGTTCGCCGCCGCCCCCGCGCTAAACTGTCCTATAGTGATAAGGCAGGCGTCGCTTGGATCGCTTTCCCTTGCAATCAGCTCCTGAAGCGCAAGGTAGATATGCACTCCTATATTTATTGGGTCTACTGAAAGATGCGGATAGGCTCCGTGGCTTCCCCTGCCCTTTATGTCTATCTCAAAAGTATCCACTGAAAACATCATCGTTTTGCCGGCATTATACATATACGTTCCGATGGGAAGCCTGCCGGGGCTTACATGATACGCAAGCGCGGCGTCCGGACGCGGATCTTTTAAAAGACCGTTCTCCATCATGTTGCGGCTTCCCTCGAAAGTCTCTTCCGCGGGCTGGAACATAAACTTTACCGTTCCCTTTAAAGACGCCTCGTCCTCCTTTAAAAGCTTTGCCGCCGTCAAAAGCATCGCGGCGTGAAAATCATGTCCGCAGGCGTGAGCGACGTCCCCGGCGGGACACGCGAAGTCTAGCCCGCTTTCCTCGGGCATGGGCAGCGCGTCCATGTCGGCCCGCAGCATGATTGTCTTTTCCCCGGAGCCAAGCGTCGCCGTGACGCCCTCCCCGCATTCCTTAGGATCTAGGCCGTACTCCTTTAACTTTTCCATCACATAAGCCTTTCCCTTTGGCATATGAAGACCCGTTTCCGCGTTAAAATGAAAATACCTGCGGTTCTTGACCAATTCCTCGTTTAAAGCGCGCGCGCGTTCAAAATAATCCATCGTCTCCACTCCCCTCTTATAACACGTCCTCCGACTTTTTCCTTGAACAAAACATGGCGGCCACATCCAGCACCGCGCTGACAATAAGCGTAATGCCTATAAACATCCACAAAACCACCGTGGACTCAAAGGGGCTCGCCAAAATTATTACCGCGCAGATTATTGAAACCGCCGCGTTGACGGCGTGAAAAATCCACCTTCCGGTCTTCATCCTTAACGCGTCCACGAACCACTGCGCCTTGTTAAGGCCCCCGATGAGGATGGCTACGCCGTAAATTATTGTAAGCACCGGAAAAGTGGAGATAAGCCATGACGGCTTAAGCACAAAAAAGCCTCCCGTCAAAATCAAGGCCGCCCCCTTCGCAAACCCTCCCCTAAAAGACGCCTCGACCGGGTCGGTGCGAAAATATTCTATGACGGCCGCGATGCCCGCTATCAAAAGCATGACGCCTACTGCGATAATTATGCCGGACGTAAACGCGACCGGATTTACCAAAAGCAATATGCCTACCAGGACTTCAAGCAGGCAGACAAGAATAATGTTAAAATTGCGCTTTAAAAACTGCATGACAACAATCCTCCCTCTTAACTGTATATTTTGGAGCCGCCCCAAATCCTAGAGCTGCTCGTCCGTCGTGTCAATCTTTCCGCACGATATCGTCAGATTCCCGTTTCTTACCCTAAGCGCGTCTATAAACTCCTTCTCTTCCTTCTCGCTGTTCATTTCTATGATGTAGTGGAGCTGATACATGCTTCCCATGTTTGTCGTCCTTACGCTTTCCAGCTCGCATTTCCTTAGGTATTTGTCAAACAGGTCATCGAACACCGTGCTGTAGTCGAGATTTTCGTAAATAGTTATTTTAAGCGACCTGCCCTTCTCATGCCTGTTGCCGACAGGCAGCTTATAGGCCGCGAGAATGACGGCCGCGATGGCGACTGTCATAAAGACGGCAAAACTTACGTTTCCCGTTCCCGTCGCCACGCCGACGGCCATCGCGAAAAAAATGCTGCAGATGTCCCTGCTGCTTCCGGGAACCGAGCGGAAGCGTATCAGGCTAAACGCCCCAACTATCGCCACGCCCGTCCCAAGATTGCCGTTTACAAGCATCACCACGGCCTGCACAAGGGCCGGCATAATCGCTAGGGACACCAAAAAATTTTTTGTGGTTCTGCCAGTCCAGTAGTGGCAAAACGCGATAACCATGCCCATAAGCAGCGAAACCGCCGTACAGACAAGCATTCCCTGAAAAGTAAGAGAGGCGCTTGAATTTTGAAAAATGCTGTTAAAGCTCATTATCCGCTCCTATCTGTCCGCCTGAAAAAATTCCAGAGCGTCGTCATGCTCCTTTATGTACTCGGAAAAAAGATACTTTTTGTAGACCATGCCATATTTAGAAAATGAAATCGGGTAGATCCCGCATCTTTCCAGGGCATGAACAAGCCAAAAAGGATATGATCCCGAAGCCTTTATCTCCATAAGCACCCTATCGTCGTCAAATAGCATTTCTCCCGCGTCCCCATCCTCAAGGTCTATGTCGCGCACCCTGCTTCTTATTCTGAAGTCGAAAGTGACGCGCAGATCCCGGTCCGCTTTTCCTAACATGGCTATCCTGTCGTACGCCAGAAAGACGCGCGGCGCCAGTTCATATTGATTTAAAAAATAAGTGATCTCGGCCTCAATCTGCCCCTCGTGCGTAAGCTTTCTTTCGGCAATGCTTCTGTACGCCTCCTCTAAGGGAAGCTCCACCCTCCTTTTGTACACCACGCCGTCGTACTTCTTTTTAAGCTCTAAAAAAACGTCGTCGCCCGGGGCCGGCACGCCGTAGCTGCGCAGGCGCATCTTTTCCTTATAGACCGGCTTTTCGATGGATCGCCTTACAAGCTCGTAATTTTCGGTATCGTAATAAAGATTGCATATGCTGCTTAGCCCGTACTCGTCTTCCTGCATATAGGAACTTATGATTTCCATAAACCGGTGATACGCCGCGCTGTCAAGCATATATTTTTTTTCAACGCGCCTAAACGTCATGACAGCCATTTCCAATCATCCTTTCAGCAAATAACGCTATTCCCCCTCCCTATATGTATCAGTTTTTAAGTATATGGTCTTTTTTAATTTTCCATCCTCATATACGTCAAGATACGACGACGCCTTAAGGCTTGAAAGCAAAACCGACCTTGGCACGTATTCGCGGCCGCCTAAGGCGTCCTTATACGAAACAATTTGAAACGTCAGAGTGCCTCCATCTGAAAATGCCCTTATGCATATGGGAACATCCAGCGTATTTTCAACTACCAGATCCTTTACTCCCGCGGATATCGCGGCGTCAAGGCCAAGAGGCACATAATGGACCGGCATGCTGTGCGGCTGCCTTTCCACAGGTATGATGCCCGCGCGCAGCAAGGCGTTATACGCCGTAGTCGACACCTGGCATATACCGCCTCCAGCCGTCTGAACGACCCTTCCGTTTAGATAGGAGTCTGCCTCATAAAAAACCTGGCCGTCGGAGCCGTCGTGAATGGCCTCGTCAAACGACACGCTCTCTCCGGGAAGCAGGCACGTTCCGTCAATTCTTGACGCCCCTACTATGATGTTGTGCCCCCTGCTTGATGAACTTACAAACGTCGTGGAAAACTCGCTTATTACCTCTTTGACTTTTTTTAGATCCTTTTTCGTCCATTCAGGCTCCACCTTACGCGTTTCATAAGAGGCTTCAAAATCCTTTTTCTTTTCGGAATCAAGATAATTTTTAAGCTGCTTTTTTATCTTTTTGTATTCTAACGCGCGGCCGGTCCTGGACTTACTAATCTCGCCCGACCCGTCTATGCGGGAATTTTTGACCGGCTTTTCATATTTTTTCCTAAAAACGCCTATCAGTTTGTCAAGCTTTTTTTCATTATGCCCGCACATGACGGAAACGTCATAGGAAGTGGCCCCGCTTTTGCCGTTTATTATCGAGTACTGCTCCTCTGCGTCCCTGTCCTTGTCAAGGCCGACCATTATCTCGGCGATCTCCTCTTCCTTGCCCGGCGCAAATTCCCTCCCGTCGCTTGCCTTGTAATATATGTTTTCACCAAGCTCCTTCATAGTGTATTCGTATCTGTCGCCGTCTATTGTTAGCGCCGCCCTGCGGTCCTGATAAAACGAGCTTTCCTTTTGAAGAGCCGCCACAATTTCCTCTTTTGTCATTCCGGAAAGATCGACGCCTCCCACCGACTTGTTGCCGTACGAAACGCCGTCATAATCCATAACCGCGCCTTCTATCCGCTTTATCCTCGCGTCGGCCTCCCTCGCGTCGCGCACGTCGATTAAAATCCTGGACGAAACGGCGGCAAAAGCCGCGAGGACTGCGGCCGCGCCAAAGGCAAGCATTATTTTTCGCGCCTTTTTCATACAGTGTCACGCCTTCCCCCATGATGCAAAAATTTTAAATCCATCCGCACTTTTATCTGCCCTCCGATATGGACGCTATGTCCACAGCCGACAAATCCTGCGCGTCCCTGTTTTCAAGGCTTGTAAGCAGCGCCGACGCCGTATCAAGAGACGTAAGGCACGTCACGCCGGTTTCGATGGCGGTACGTCGTATTATGAACCCGTCCTTTAGCTTGTCGCCGTACGTAGGCGTATCCACGACAAGATCTATCTGATGCTCCAGCAGCAGATCCATAAGCGTAGGCGACTCCTCGTTTATCCTGTTTACCGGTATAGTCAGGACGCCGTGCTCGTTTAAGACCCTGGCGGTACTTCTGGTCGCGAATATCTCGTACCCAAGCTTTTTGAACCGCCTGGCTATGCCCACCGCCTCAAGCTTGTCTGAATCCTTGACTGTAAGTATCATTTTCCTGTATTTTGGCAAATCGATCCCTGCGCCTAAAAAGGCCTTGTATAAAGCCTCGTTAAACTTTTTTGAAATACCAAGGCATTCGCCGGTCGACTTCATCTCCGGGCCCAGGCTTATCTCGGCACCCCTGAGCTTTTCAAATGAAAATACCGGCATTTTTATGGCGATATAGTCCGATTTAGGCGCCAGCCCGGTGCCGTACCCCATGTCTTTTAGCTTTTTGCCTAAAATCACGCGCGAGGCAAGATCGGCCACGGGAATGCCCGTGACTTTGCTTATATATGGGACTGTGCGGCTTGAGCGCGGATTTACCTCTATTACGTACACGTCATCGTTATATACTATAAACTGAATGTTTATTAAACCAATCACGTTAAGCGAACGGGCGAGCTTATACGTATAGTCGATAATTACGTTTTGAATCTTTTCCGACAGCGTCTGCGCGGGATACACGGAAATGCTGTCGCCAGAGTGGATGCCGGCGCGCTCCACGTGCTCCATTATCCCGGGTATGAGTATGTCTAATCCGTCGCATACCGCGTCCACCTCCACTTCCTTGCCCATAAGGTACTTGTCTACAAGGATTGGATGCTCCTGACGGTACCGGTTTATAATCGCCATATATTCCCTGACGTCGCCGTCTGAAACCGCTATCTTCATGCCCTGTCCGCCAAGGACGTAGGACGGCCTTATAAGTACGGGATACCCCAGCTCGTTCGCGGCCTCTAGCGCCTCATCCGCGGTAAATACCGTAAGGCCTTTTGGCCGCGGTATGCAGCACTTTTCAAGTATCTCGTCGAAAAGCTCCCTGTCCTCGGCGGCGTCCACATCCTTCGCGCTCGTCCCCAAAATCTTTACGCCCATCTTTATGAGCGCCTCGGTCAGCTTTATGGCGGTCTGCCCGCCAAACTGCACCACGGCGCCGTCCGGATTTTCAAGGCGCACTATATTTTCCACGTCTTCGGGAGTAAGCGGCTCAAAATAAAGCTTGTCCGCTATGTCAAAATCGGTGCTTACGGTTTCGGGATTGTTGTTGACTATAATCGTTTCATATCCTTCGTTTTTTAACGACCAGACGCTGTGCACGGAACAATAGTCAAACTCTATTCCCTGGCCTATTCTTATCGGGCCGGAGCCAAGAACCATTATCTTTTTTTTGCCGGAATCGGCGCTTACCTCGTTGCTTCCGTCAAAGCAGCTGTAATAATACGGCGTTTCCGACTCAAACTCCGCCGCGCACGTATCCACCATCTTAAACGCCGCCGTTATGCCCCACTCATGGCGCAGCCCCTTCACCTCGTCCGGGGTCTTTCCGGTCAAACGCGCTATGACGTCGTCCGGAAACTCAAGCCGCTTGGCTTCGCGAAGAAGCTCCTCGTCAAGCACGGGTGCCTTTTTAAGCCTTTCCTCCATCTCCACAAGTATGGCGATTTTATCTATGAACCACTTGTCTATCATAGTGATTTCATGAATCCTGTCGTAGGAAATGCCACGCCTGACCGCTTCCGCGACAACAAATATCCTGCGGTCGTCCACCTTGTAAAGCATCTCCTCTATCTCCGACGCGGAGCAGTCCTTATACTCCTCTCCCGACAGGCAGTCGACGTGCTGCTCTAAAGAGCGCAGCGCCTTCATAAGCGCGCCCTCAAAATTGGTGCATATGCTCATCACCTCTCCGGTGGCCTTCATCTGTGTCGTAAGCGTCCTTTTCGCCTTTATAAACTTGTCAAAAGGCAGGCGGGGAATCTTTACGACTACATAGTCAAGCGCTGGCTCAAAGCTCGCGTAAGTCTTTCCCGTGACCGCGTTCGGTATTTCGTCAAGCGAATACCCCAGAGCGATTTTAGCCGAAACTTTCGCTATAGGATATCCCGTGGCTTTAGACGCGAGCGCCGACGAACGGCTTACGCGAGGATTGACCTCTATCACTATATACTCAAACGACGTCGGATGAAGCGCGAACTGGACGTTGCAACCGCCGATGATTCCAAGCTCGTCTATAATTTTTAGCGCGGACGTGCGAAGCATCTGGTATTCCTTGTCCGAAAGCGTCTGCGAAGGCGCGACGACTATGCTGTCGCCCGTATGGACGCCAACCGGATCCAGATTTTCCATATTGCAGACGGTGATGCACGTGCCGTTTCCGTCGCGCATCACCTCGTACTCTATCTCCTTCCAGCCGGCTATGCACCGCTCCACCAGCACCTGGCCGACGCGGGAAAGACGCAGGCCGTTTGAAAGTATCTCGACTAGCTCCTCCTCGTTGTGCGCGATGCCGCCGCCGGAGCCTCCAAGCGTATACGCGGGGCGAAGCACTACGGGGTATCCTATCTCTTCCGCGAACCTTTTGCCGGCCTCTATGTCCTCTACAAGCTCGGACGCGGCGCACGGCTCGCCTATCCTCTCCATAAGCTCCTTAAACTCTAAGCGTCCCTCCGCGTTTCTTATTGTTTCCGCCGTGGCGCCCAAAAGCCTGACGCCATGGCTTTCCAAAAAGCCCGACTCGGCAAGCTCCATTCCAAGATTTAAGCCCGCCTGCCCTCCCATGTTGGGCAATATGCTGTCGGGCTTTTCCACTTCTATTATGCGCTTTAGCATATCAATCGTGAGCGGCTCTATGTAGACTTTGTCGGCGATATCCTTGTCGGTCATTATGGTCGCTGGATTGGAATTTACGAGGATGACCTCCATTCCTTCTTCTTTCAGGGAACGGCATGCCTGGGTGCCCGCATAGTCGAACTCGGCCGCCTGTCCTATGACGATGGGCCCGGAGCCGATTACCAATACTCTTTTGACGCCCTCCATTTTCGGCATTAGTCGTCCCCTCCCATCATCTTTATAAAGTCGTCAAACAAAAGCTCTGAATCCTTTGGACCGGCGTTGGCCTCCGGATGAAACTGTACGGTCCTTATCGGCCTGTCCACATAGTCAAGCCCCTCTATCGTGCCGTCGTTTACGTTTACAAATCTTGGAACCGCCACTCTTTCATCGATGGAGTCCGCGTCCACAACGTACCCGTGGTTTTGCGAGGATATATATACCCTGCCTGTCTTTAAATCCTTTACCGGATGGTTCGCGCCCCTGTGGCCGTACTTCATCTTGTAGGTTTTCGCTCCGTGCGCGAGCGCCATTAACTGGTGTCCGAGGCATATGGCAAAAACTGGAATGCCCGAATCCGCCAGAGCCTTAATCTGCCTTATTATATCGCCGCATTCGGCCGGATCCCCCGGCCCGTTCGTAATCATGATGCCGTCGGGCCTTGACGATGTCACTTCGTCCGCGTTAAAGCCGCACGGGTAGACCGTCACGGCGCATCTTCTGTTTAAAAGACAGCGGATGATGTTTTTCTTTGTGCCAACGTCTATTAGCGCCACCCTTTTTGACGCGTCCGCCTCCTCTGATCCAAGATCTCCCGGCGCGTACTCTTCCTTTTTTTCGCATGACGCCTTTTTTACAGCGTCTGCCACCTTATATTTTTTTATCCTTGTCATGGCCTCTTCCATGTCGAAGTCGGCGTTTGTCGTAATCATTCCGTTCATTGTGCCTTTACTGCGCAGTATCTTAGTTAACGCCCTCGTATCTATGGAACATACGCCAGGAATGCCGTTTTCCTCAAGAAAGGCGCGCACGTCCTGCTGGGAACGGAAATTGCTTGGCATTCTGGAAAACTCCCTTGCGATAAAGCCGTCGGGCCAGGCGCGGCGCGACTCCATGTCGTCGCGGCATATGCCGTAGTTGCCAATCAGCGGATAAGTCATTACGACAGCCTGTCCGACGTAGCTGGGATCTGTAAGCACCTCGGTATATCCGGTCATTGAAGTATTGAACACTATCTCGCAAACCGCCTCTTTTTTCGCGCCGGCGCTTTCGCCCTCAAATACGGTTCCATCCTCCAATATAAGAAATGCCTTCATATGCTATAATTCCCATTCCTTTCCGTTCAGCTCCATTATCATGCGGGCCGTTTCGACCATGCCGGTCGCGCTGTCCATGCTAAGCTTTTGAATGTAGCGGTGCGCCTCGCCCTCCGTCATGTTGTTGCGCTCTATTAAAAGATCCTTGGCCGCCGCGATGATCTTTTTTTCGCTTTCCGTCCGAACCTTCGGCCTGTCCTTCTGCTTTTTTTTCCACCTGCCGTATTGAATAAACATCGTTTCAAGAGTATTTAGCAGATCTTTAAGCTTAAACGGCATGGAAAGCGTCATAAGGCCGGATATGCCGCATTCGTCGATTTTTGCCGGAGAGGCGAGAAGGAGCATCTGGAACCCCTTTGGCAGATAGTCGTAAATTTCATAATAGTGCATGTCGGCGAACCGGTAGCCGCAAATCAGCACGCCCCCGTCCAGACGGTTTAGAGCTTCAACTGTTCTGGCCCCGCTGTCGCATACGGCGCCGACGTCGTAGCCGTTGCGGACAAGAAGCCTGCGCAAATTCTTTGCGTCCTCCAACTTTGGAAGGGCCACAACTATGTCTGCCATCAAAAGTCCCCCGTCCGCCTAAATTGTGGAAAGATAATGTTCCGTCTCCCAAACCGTAACCTGCTTGCAGTATTCGTTCCATTCGGCATTTTTGGCTTTTATCATATAATTTGAAATATGCGGTCCTAGTATGTCCTGAATGAAGGCGTCCTTCTTAAAAAGGCCCACGGCCTCGTGCAGGGTTCTTGGCAGCACTTCCGACTTTTCAATCTCTTTTTCGCTAAGGTCGTCCATGCATATCGGAGGCTCCGCCTCCTCGTCGATGCCCTTCATTCCGGCCGCCAGGCAAAGCGCTATCACCAGATACGGATTGGCCGCGCCGTCGGGACTCCTAAGCACTATGCGCCCGCCGTCGGAGCCTACGGACGTAAGCCTTATCAAGGGACTTGCGTTCGTGGAAGACCAGCCTACCATGACCGGAGCAAGATACCCGGGCATCAGCCTCTTGTATGAATTGACTATCGGGTTGTTGACAAGCGACATGCTGGCTATATGGCGCAAAATGCCCGCCATGAAGCTGTAGCCTTCCCTGCTCACTCCAAGCTCGTCCGACTCGTCCGTAAAAACGTTTGCCCCGTCCCTCTTTAGGGAAAAAACATAATGCGCCCCCGATCCCTTAACCTGCTTTCTAGGCTTTGGCATAAACGTGGCGTGAAGACCGTGCCTTTTTGCGACGGTACGTACCACCAGCCTGGCGGTCGCTATGTTGTCGGCCATCTTGACAGGATCCGCGTAGCTAAGCGTAAGCACATGCTGCGCCGCCTCGTTTGAATGGTACGACGTGTCCACTCTTATGCCCATCTGCTCAAGATAAAGCACCATGTCGCGTCTCGCGTTTTCCCCGCAGTCAGCCGGCCCAACATCAAAATAGCCGCCCTTTTCACTTGTATGATTGGTCGGCTCTCCGTTTTCGCCCAAATCAAAAAGAAAAAATTCATTTTTGATCGCGACGTCAAATTCGTATCCCCTGTTTTTCGCTTCCTTGACTACTTTTTTTAATATATATCTTCCATCGCCTGAAAAAGGCGTACCGTCAGGCTTGACAATATCGCAAAGGAAACGCGCGACCTTGCCGTTCTGCGGACGCCATGGAAAGATGGAGAACGTATTTAAGTCGGGAACGAGAAAAAGCTCTTCGTATCCCGTGCCGCCGTAGCCGTCTATGGCCTTGCAGTCAAACCTGTAGTGGCCGTCCAAGATTTTGTCTATCTGGTCGGCGGTAGTGGCCATATTTTTTAAATTTCCCTCAATATCCGTAAATTGAAGGCGGATAAACTGAATATCCTCCTCCTCTATCATGCGCAATATGTCCTCTCTTTCGTATCCTGACATCATTCGCCCTCCCCCGTGTGGTAATTTTTATGCCGCCGCGG
>CAZTVO010000038.1:12810-16535 GCA_964617075.1 uncultured Jutongia sp. | reverse complement strand
TGACATAGACACGATATTTATCTGCAAGGAAGGAAAAAGGAGCATTCTGGCGATAAACACGCTGAAGGAAGCAGGGTACGAGGGCCCGATGTACAATTTAAAGGGAGGCCTGGACGCTGCGAAAGACATAATTTTTGCGCATGAAGGCGCATGGCTTTAAGAAAAATCTAAGGAGGACAAAAAAATGGCTAATGAGGCAAATGTTGGAATTAACGCGCTTGGGGCGCAGGCTGCCTATAATCTGGCGGACGTGGCAAAAACGAGGCCGCAGTACGGTGCGCTTACTCCGAAGTGGCTTCCGAAGCTTTTGGAGTTTAAGGGTTTGGAAAGCGGCATATACCGCGTAAACCGCGTAGTGGAGGGAGATACGCCGCTCGACGTGCTGTGCAGCGCGGAAAAAAAGTCCGACATTATTCCGCAAGGATACGTTGAGTATGAAACGGAGCCGCGCGAATATAGGCTTAATTCCATTTCAACGATAATAAATATCAACACGGCGGTTCAGGACATATACAGCAGTCCGTACGACCAGACGCAGGAGCAGCTCTCTCTTGCCATTGAGTCGTTAAAGGAAAGGCAGGAGAGCCAGCTAATCAACAACGACGACTACGGCCTTTTAAAGAACGTCGCGGATTCTCAAAGGATTCAGACGCTTAACGGCGCGCCTACCCCGGACGATCTTGACGAGCTTATAAGCAAGGTGTGGAAGGAGCCGTCATTCTTTTTGGCGCATCCGCGCGCGATAGCCGCTTTTGAACGCGAGTGCACGAGGAGGGGAGTGCCGCCTCTGACCGCCAATATCGCGGGAGGCACTTTCGTTTTGTGGAGGGGCATACCGATCGTGCCGACGGATAAGCTTATGGTGGACGGCTTGAAAAATCCAAAAGGAAAGAGCGGAAAAACGAATATTCTCCTCATTAGGACGGGCGAGGCCAAGAGGGGCGTCATAGGCCTGTATCAAGCGGGCCTTCAGAACGAGAGCGGCAGGGGCCTGTCGGTTCGCTTCAGGGGCATAGACGACAAGGGCGTCGCTTCCTACCTTTTGTCGATCTACTGCTCGGCGGCAATACTTGCCGACGACGCCATCGCCGTTCTTGAAGATGTTGAGGTGGGGGAATATTATGATTACGAGTAATGGTTTTGTCCCGGAGGAGTACGGGCTTCCATCGGAGGAGCAGCTTGAGCGCATGGCGTCCGCCTATTTTTCAGATTATGGGGCCAATACGGAGGGCCGGAAAGCGGCGGTGTCATATTCGCCAAAGGTGACGTCTGGGGCGGAAAGCTTTTCTGTGCCCGCGGGATATCCAAGGGAACTTGAGGCGCGGCAGCCCTCCGTTCATGCGCGCGAGGGGGATCCGGTAGTAGGGACGAAAAGCGTCAGCCAGATAAGATCCGATTTTCCGATACTTGGCGAAAAGGTGAACGGCTATCCCTTGATATGGATGGACAATGGAGCGACTACCCAGAAGCCTAGGACGGTAATAGACAGGTTAAGCTATTATTATATGCATGAAAACTCAAACGTCCATAGGGGAGCGCATGAGCTGGCGGCCAGGGCTACCGACGCCCTTGAGGGCGCCAGGCAGATTGTCGCCGATTTTATAGGAGCGGGATCTAAGGACGATATAGTTTTCGTGCGGGGAACTACCGAGGGGATAAACCTTGTGGCAAACGCCTACGTCAAGCCTATGCTGGCTCCCGGCGACGAGATTATAATATCTATTTTGGAACATCACGCGAACATAGTTCCGTGGCAGCTTATATGTGAAGAAACGGGAGCCGTGCTTAAAGTTATTCCCGCCGATGAGGATGGGCAGCTTATTATTTCGGAATACAAAAAGCTGTTTACGCCAAGGACTAAATTTGTTTCGGTCACGCAGGTCTCCAATGTGCTTGGAACAATTACTCCGACAGAGGAGCTTGTTTCCATCGCGCACAGCCACGGCGTGAGGATCCTAATCGACGGGGCGCAGTCCGTTGCCCATATTCCGGTGAATATGGGGGAGATGGATCCTGACTTTTTTGTTTTTTCAGGGCACAAGATTTACGCTCCGATGGGAATAGGCGTCCTGTATGGGAAAAAGGACGCCCTAGAACAGGCAAGGCCGTACCATGGTGGCGGCAATATGATTAAAGACGTGACGTTTGAACGTACCGTCTATAATCCGGCTCCGAATAAATTTGAGGCGGGAACCGGAAGCGTAGGCGACGCCGTGGCGCTTGGCGAGGCTCTTTTGTATTTGTCAGGGATAGGCATGCCTGCCGTGGCCGCCTACGAGCGCGATCTTATATCTTACGGAATGAGGGAAATGGCAAAGATTCCGGGCATCCATCTGATTGGAACGGCG
This sequence comes from uncultured Jutongia sp., assembly GCA_964617075.1. Classification (GTDB taxonomy): domain Bacteria; phylum Bacillota; class Clostridia; order Lachnospirales; family Lachnospiraceae; genus Butyribacter. The sequence goes on along the minus strand of CAZTVO010000038.1, from coordinate 14,187 downwards.
CCCGAGAAGTCGAGCGCGCTCTCTTTTGTAATTGACGGCAGGTCAAACGACGAAATTGGCAAAAGGCTGGATGAACGCGGCATCGCGGTCAGGGTGGGCCACCACTGCGCGCAGCCTGTCATAAGAAGCTACGGATATGAAAGCGTCGTCAGGCCGACGTTAGCCATCTACAATACGTACGAAGAAATAGACGAGCTTGTAAAAACGCTTATGGCGCTGTAATATGGGCATCTTTTTTGGGGAACGCATTTTGGCGTTCCCCTTTTTTTAGTGGTCGCGGGCAGTTACATTGATAATGGCGGCGCGGGAACAAGTTTGGGCGCGTCTTTTGACATATAAAAAATATAATTGCGACAAAGAGGCGCCAAATTTTTATGACAGAATATGTGACGTGGACGCGGAGGGTCTCGTCAGATATGAGGTCTGATAAAAAGCGCGCCCGGTCTTGTCGATTTTTGCGGCTCGTGATAAAATGGACAGAAATAATTTTTCAAAGAATTGGAGGATCTTAAATGTCGAAGATAGATTTTATCAGGGGAGAAATGATGGCCGCAATGAAGGCGGGCGACAAGAAAAGGAAAAATGTGCTTTCAAGTCTGCTTTCGGCTCTAAAAAACGCGCAGATCGACAAAAAGGACGACCTTACCGAAGATGAGGAAAATCAAGTGACGTTAAAGCTTATAAGGCAGTCGAGGGAAACCCTGGATATGACTCCCGCCGACAGGCCGGACATTATTGAGGAGTGCGGCTACACCATAAGCGTGCTTGAGGAGTACGCTCCTAAAATGATGGATAAAGGCGAAATTAAGGGCGTTATTGAAGAAACGCTAAAGGAGCTTGGGATAGAGGAGCTAAAGCCCGTCGACAAGGGAAAAATTATGAAAACGCTTATGCCAAAGGTTAAGGGAAAGGCTGACGGGAAGCTCGTCAACGAAACGCTTGAGGAGATGCTTTCATAAACTTCTGCGTGTACGGCAAGTTTTTGCGCGTACGGCATATAGGAAAAAGGAATAGGGAAAGGGTTTAGTTGTCAAATGGGCGGTAAGATAATTTGGCTTGTCATTCCATGCTATAACGAGCAGGACGTGCTTCCGGAAACGAGCAGGCAGCTTTGCGGCATTATGAGGGATTTGGCCGCGAGGGGCAAGATAAGCGATAAAAGCAGGATCGCGTTTGTAAACGACGGCTCGAAAGATTCTACATGGAGCATTATATCGAAGCTGCATGAAGAGGACGATATTTTTGTAGGAATAAACCTTGCGCACAACAAGGGGCATCAAAATGCCCTGCTCGCTGGCCTTATGACCGCGAAGGACCACGCGGACGCCGCAATATCGATGGACGCGGATCTGCAGGACGACGTCGGCGCGATTGAGC
>CAZTVO010000038.1:0-12800 GCA_964617075.1 uncultured Jutongia sp. | reverse complement strand
TTGAGCAGTTCGTAGACAAATTCAACGAGGGGAAAGACATCGTGTATGGAGTCCGCTCGGCAAGGACGACCGACACGGCCTTTAAAAGGTGTACGGCCCACGCTTTTTACAAGGTAATGCGGTTTATGGGCGCGGATACGCTGGAGGATCACGCGGACTACCGCCTGATGAGCAAGAGGGCGCTTGAGGGGCTTGGACAATATAAGGAAGTGAATCTTTTCCTTAGGGGCATAGTTCCCATGATCGGATATGAAACGGATGTGGTTTATTATGAAAGGCGCGAACGTTTTGCCGGAGAGTCCAAATATCCGCTCAAGAAGATGCTTTCGTTTGCGATAGACGGCATTACGTCGTGCAGCGTAAGGCCGATTAGGATGATTACTTTACTTGGAATACTTGTTTTTTCAATAAGCATAGTCATGCTCGTGTATTTTCTGGCCGTGTGGGCCATGGGAAACGTCGTGGCGGGATGGACCAGCATAGTCATATCTTTATGGGGAATCGGCGGGCTTATACTTTTCTCGCTTGGAATAATAGGCGAGTATATTGGAAAGATTTACATGGAGGTAAAGGAAAGGCCCAGGTTTATAATAGAGCAACTCCTCTATAAGGATTAAGCGACCGCGTTTTTTGCGCGTCGGGGAATGCTTTTCGGCGCTTGACTTTAGCGGCGCGGAATGGTAGTATGGCAATACGTTGCGCAACATTAGATTGCGCAATATCGAGTTCTGTTAAAGCTTGCTCATTGCGAGTGGGGGGGGCGTCGGTGTGCGCGACGGTATTGTATATTTTTATAAAAAAAGGATTTTTTTAAAAGAAAGGAGTTTTTTTATGAAAAGAAAGAATGCAGCTGCGGCGATTTTACTTGCCGCGTCTCTTGCCGCGACTTCTGTCGCGTCTGTGCAGACCGCGGACGCGAAAAGGATCTCAAGCCCTTCACAGGCGGAAAAGATGGCGCTTGCCAAGGTGAGCGGAGCCACCGTCATAGAGGTCGATTCCGATTCGGACGACGGAATGCATATTTACGAGGTTGAGCTGGTAAAGGGTTCAAAGAAGTATACCGTAGGCTTTCGCGCTTCGGACGGAAAAGAGATTGAATACGGATGGGAGGAGAACAGGCACGTCGGTTCCACCAAGGGCAGCGTCATGTCCAGGAGCAAGTGCAAAAAGCTCGCGCTAAAGAAGGTAAAGGGAGCCCACGTTATAAACATCACCACGGATTATGAGGATGATTATAATATCCGTATTTATGAAGTTCATCTGAAAAAGGGAAGCAAAAAGTACGATCTCGAGTATAATGCCGTTTCAGGCACGCTCATAAAGTACAAATGGGAGATGTACAGCAGCGACTGGGACTTTTTCGATGATTGATTTTGGGTACGAACTAAAAAACAGGCCTTTCGCAATAATTGCGAAAGGCCTGTATTTTTAGAATGCCTTGTTTTTTTATCCTCCGGTGTTTATAATTACCAAAGAAGGCATCAGTTCTTTGCAGGAGCGTCCGGCGCACAGCCGCCCGGGCGCTGTTCATGTCCAGTTCCGACTAATATGAATTGCGCTGTGAACATGGAACAGCTGGTGCCTTTTTTAGGCAAAAAAAATGGCGTTTGCTGCGGAGGCTTTAAAAAATGACCGGGAAAGAGTTTTGTGAAAGATTGTCAAAGGGCAAATTTATTTTGGACGGCGCCACGGGCTCCAATCTGCAGAAAAGGGGAATGCCCGCGGGCGTCTGTCCCGAAAAATGGATTCTTGAAAATGAATCGGCGCTTCGCGGACTGCAGTCGGAGTATATAAAGGCCGGCTCGGACGCCATATACGCCCCCACTTTTTCCGGCAACAGGATTAAGCTTGAAGAATATGGGCTGGCCGACAGCGTCGGAGAGATAAATAAAGGGCTTGTAGCCATTTCAAAAGCCGCCGCGGCGGATGCGGGCGCCGCGGGAAGGGTCTATATCGTGGGCGATTTGACCATGACCGGCAGGCAGGTATATCCTATTGGAACGCTTAAATTCGAAGAGCTTGTGGATGTTTACAAGGAACAGATTGGCTATCTTGCCGAAGCCGGCGTCGATTTTCTTGTTATTGAAACCATGATGAGCCTTCAGGAGTGCCGCGCCGCCGTAATCGCGGCAAAAGAAACATGCGATCTGCCGATATTGGCGACTCTTACATTTAACGAAGACGGACGCACGCTGTATGGAACGGATCCCGGCGCCGCCGCGCTTGTGCTCACGGCTCTTGGAGTCGACGCGATAGGGGCAAACTGCTCCACGGGGCCTGACAAAATGCTTGAGATAGTGGAAAAGATGGCCGAATACGCGGACATTCCAATCGCTGTCAAGCCAAACGCGGGTCTTCCCCATTTTGAAAATGGACAGACCGTATATGATATGGCGCCTGACGAGTTTGCGAAAAGCATGGTTTGTCTGGCGGAAGCGGGAGCCGACATTTTAGGGGGATGCTGCGGCACGACGCCCGAGCATATTGGGGCCCTCGCGTCGCTTGTTAAGGAAAAGGGCACAGAAGATGCGGCCTTTATAAAACGCGGGGGAAAGGTAAAAAGGCGCGCGCTTTCGAATGAAAGGGACGTGCTAGATATAGACCTTGACGGCAATTTTTTGATAATTGGGGAAAGAATCAATCCCACCGGGAAAAAAGAGCTGCAGGCGGAACTCATGGAAGGGCGGCTTGACATGGCGGTGGAAATGGCGGAGTCGCAGGAAGAGCTTGGAGCGGCCATTCTTGACGTGAACATGGGAATGAACGGCATTGACGAGCGGGAGATGATGCTTAAGGCGGTCAACGAGCTTACGCTGGCCGGCGGCCTGCCTCTTTCAATAGATTCGAGCCATCCGGACGTTGTGGAGGCCGCGCTGCGGATTTATCCGGGAAGGGCTCTTATAAATTCCATCTCAATGGAGCCTGAAAAGCTTGAGAGGCTCATTCCCGCCGCGAAAAAGTACGGAGCGATGTTTATATTGCTGCCGCTGTCTCAAAAAGGCCTTCCAAAAGATCTAAATGAAAAAAAAGAGATAATTCGCGAGGTCATCGACCGCGCCTTAAGCTGCGGCCTTGTAAAGGAGGACATAATAGTCGACGGCCTGGCCGCGACTATAGGAGCAAATAAAAAAGCAGCCAAGGAGCTTTTGGAAACTATCGAGTATTGCAGGAACGAGCTAAACGTCGCGACGGTGTGCGGCCTTTCGAATATTTCTTTCGGCCTGCCGGAAAGGATGTTTATAAACAGCGGCTTTATGGCCATGGCTATAAGCCGCGGCCTTACAATGGCCATAGCGAATCCGTCGCAGAGCCTGCTTATGCAGGCGGTATACGCCGCCGACCTGCTTATGGACAAGCCTTACGCCGACGTAAGATATATAGAATGGACGGCAAAGCACAAAGTGGCCGTAGGCGGGACGGGCGCCAATTTTTATTCCGCGAGCGCGTCCGCGCAAAGCGGCGCGGCAAACGATCAAAGCTCCGGCGGGGACGATATTTTTGACGCCGTTGTAAAGGGAAGGCAAAAAAAAATAGAAGAGCTTATAAAACGTGAGATTTCAAACGGCGCCGATGCCCAAAAAATAATAGATGAAAAGCTGATTCCCGCGATAAATCACGTAGGAGACCTTTTCGAAAGACAGGAGTACTACCTGCCGCAGCTTATCTCTAGTGCCGAAACGATGGAAAAGGGCATAGCTGTTTTAGAGCCGGAGCTTGCGAAAAACAGAAGCAAGAAGCCTTTGGCGACGATAGTGATAGCTACCGTTGAGCATGACATACATGATATTGGCAAAAATCTCGTGGCCCTAATGCTTAGAAACTATGGCTACAATGTGATAGACCTTGGCAAAGACGTGCCGGCGGAGGCGATAGTGGACGCCGCTTTAAGGGAGAGGGCCGACATAATAGGGCTGTCCGCGCTTATGACAACCACTATGATGGAAATGAAGACGGTCATAAGCCTTGCCAGAAAAAAAGTTCCCGAATGCAGGATTATAGTGGGCGGAGCCGTGATAACGCAGGGATTCGCCGACGAAATAGGGGCGGACGGATACTCCAAAGACGCCAGGGAGGCCGTCGAGCTTGTTAAAAGGCTGCTTAGTTCCTCTTAGGCGGAGAGCGTCCGGTCTGACGGACCGCCGCCAAATTCAAGCAGTTTAAGCCCTTCGTTGTCGTCAAGCACCATTTTTATCATCCATTCGTTTACGAACAGGAGCAGGACGGAGCCCTTCGTGTCTTTTACGGCCTTGACGTTGTTCATGCGCTTTAGGCTTCCCACGTCGGTTGAATCGCTGCCGATTCTTCGTATAAACGCGTATGGCAGCGTTTCAAGCTTTATTTCGCAGCCGTACTCGTTTTCAAGCCTGTATTTTAGGACGTCGAACTGCAGGGTGCCGACCGCCCCGGCGATTATCTCGGACATGCCGGCGCTGTACTCCTGAAAAATCTGGATGGCGCCTTCCTGGGCGATTTGGGTGATTCCCTTTATGAACTGCTTGCGCTTCATAGAATCGGTCTGAACTATTCTTGCGAAATGCTCCGGCGCGAAAGTGGGCATTTTCTCATATTCAAATTTTTTGCCGGGAGCCGCTATTGTATCGCCTATTGAAAAAATTCCCGGGTCGAATACGCCTATGACGTCGCCGGCGTACGCCTCCGATATGACCTGCCGCTCCTTTGCCATAAGCTGCTGCGGCTGAGAAAGCTTGAGCTTTCGTCCGCTTTGCATATGGCAGACGTCGGCGGACGCGTCGAATCTGCCCGAACAGATTCTCATGAACGCGATCCTGTCCCTGTGCGCCTTGTTCATGTTCGCCTGTATTTTGAATATAAACGCCGAGAACGGCTCTTCTACCGGGTCTATCGCTCCAGCGCTTGACATTCTAGGAAGCGGAGGCGTCGTCATTTCAAGGAAATATTTTAAAAATATTTCAACTCCGAATGTATTTAGCGCGGAGCCGAAAAAGACCGGGGAAAGCGTCCCGCCGCGTACTTTTTCTAGGTCAAACTCGTCGCTTGCGCCGTCTAGCAGCTCGACGTCCTCAACCAGCCTGGCATATAAATCGTCCGGCACAATGGAGCGGGCGGCGTCGTCGTTTATCGAAAAATCGGTTTCCTCGGCTGATTTTGCCCCGCCGGCAGAAACCGCCTTAAACGTGCGTACAATTTTTGTCTTTCTGTCATAAATTCCCTTAAAGCTTTTGCCGGATCCAATCGGCCAGTTTATGGGGCAGGTTCTTATGCCAAGCACGTTTTCAATGTCGTCTAGCAGTTCAAACGGGTCTTTTGCCTCCCTGTCCATTTTGTTTATGAATGTAAAGATGGGAATATGCCTCATAACGCATACTTTAAATAATTTTATGGTCTGCGCCTCCACGCCTTTCGACGCGTCTATGACCATTACCGCCGAATCCGCCGCCATGAGCGTGCGGTACGTGTCCTCGGAAAAATCCTGATGTCCTGGAGTGTCAAGTATGTTTATGCAAAATCCGTCGTATTCGAATTGAAGGACTGACGACGTGACGGAAATGCCGCGCTCCTTTTCAATTTCCATCCAGTCGGAGACAGCGTATTTTGAATTTGCCTTGCCTTTGACGGATCCCGCCGTATTTATCGCGCCTCCGTACAGCAGCAATTTTTCAGTAAGCGTCGTTTTGCCGGCGTCGGGGTGGGAGATGATTGCAAAAGTTCTTCGCCTTTTTATTTCATTTTTTATTTTTTCATCAGCCATGTTAAAAAACTCCATTCCAATATTTCATCGGCCGTTTTTGCCTTAAACGCGGCCTCCTGCTCAAAAAGCCAATATAAATACTATCATATATTTTTTTCATTTACTATGATTATTTGTAGAAAATACACTACAAAGCGGCCCGCGGCAGGCTTGTCGCAGCAAAAAAATCATGAAATGGACGAAAAAGCTTGTATTTGTCGTAAAACGGTGGTAAAATGCTACTTGTTTGTATATCGTGATTACTAGAGAGAGTGGACCCGCGTCCGCTCTTTAGTTTTGTCAGGGCAGAATTTTTTGCGCCGGGAAAGAGGGCCGTTCATTTGACTAAGCGGGAAGAGTACGAATCGCGCACGGAGAAATTGCTTGAGCCGATTTTAAAGGATCATGGTTTTGAATTGGTGGATGTGGAATATGTAAAGGAAGCGGGCAGCTGGCATTTGCGCGCCTATATTGACAAAGAGGGTGGAATAACTATTGACGACTGCGAAGTCGTGAACCGCGAATTGAGCGACGTCATGGACAGGGAAGATTTTATTCCCGAATCGTATATTTTGGAAATAAGTTCCCCGGGGCTTGGCAGGCAGCTTAAAAAGGAAAGGGATTTTAAGCGCAGCATAGGCATGGACGTGGATGTGAAGTTTTACGCGCCAAAAAAGATTCCCGGAGGAGGGGACGGCGGGGAGATTTTGGTAAAGGAAGTCGGGGGAACGCTTAAGGGGTACGCAAAGGACGCCATTACGATAGAAACGGATTTTTCCGAGGAATATGTCATTCCACGCAGTGAGATTTCTACGGTAAGGCTGGCCATAGATTTTTAACGGGCCGCGCCGATTTTGGCTTACAGAATATGGAGGAGATAAGTATGGCTGCAAGAGAGACTAGGTCTGCAAAGAATGAAAAATCTGAGCTTATGGAGGCGTTGGACGCTATTGAAAGGGAAAAGCAGATTAGTAAGGAAATCATATTGGAGGCCGTTGAAAATTCGCTTTTGGCCGCGTGTAAGGAACAGTACGGCAAATCCGAAAATAAAAAAGTGACTATCAATCGCGAAACCGGGGAGGTAAAAGTATTTGCAAGAAAGATGGTTGTGGAGGACAGCGAGCTTGAGGATCCGACGGAGCAGATAGGAGTTTTAGAAGCGTCGGCAAAGTACGGAGTTGACGAGCCGGGGGCCTTTGTAGACGTGGAAGTCACTCCAAAAAATTTCGGGCGTATAGCGGCGCAGAAGGCAAAGCAGGTAGTCGTGCAGAAAATACGCGAGGAAGAGAGGAAAGTGCTGTATGTGCAGTATCTTGAAAAGGAGAGGGAGGTCATCACAGGAATCGTACAGCGCTACAGCGGAAAGAACGTATGCATAAATCTTGGCAAAGTCGACGCGATACTCATGGAGAGCGAACAGGTAAAGGGAGAGCATTTTGAGCCCACGGAGCATATCAAGCTGTACGTGGTAGAGGTAAAGGATACGCCCAAGGGGCCAAGGATAACGGTGTCGCGCACGCATCCGGAATTTGTAAAGAGGCTTTTTGAGGAAGAGGTCACGGAGATACAGGACGGCGCCGTGGAAATAAGAAGCATCGCGAGAGAGGCGGGGCTGCGCACCAAGATGGCCGTATGGGCCGACAACCCAAATATTGACCCGGTGGGCGCGTGCGTAGGCGTAAACGGAAGCCGCGTCAACGCCATTGTGGACGAGCTGCGCGGAGAGAAGATAGACATAATTCCATGGAGCGATCTGCCGGACGTATTGATTGAAAACGCGTTAAGTCCCGCGAAGGTGATTTCAGTGGATGCTGACGAGGAAGAAAAGACGGCGAGGGTTATAGTGCCGGAAGACCAGCTTTCGCTTGCGATAGGCAAGGAGGGCCAAAACGCCAGGCTGGCGGCAAAGCTTACGGGATATAAGATTGACATAAAATGCGAGGAAGATTTTTAAAAGGCTTTTGGGATAGGCCGCGCAAAGAGAGGTGTCTTTATTGGGAAACGACGGCGCGCCGCGCAGCAGAAAAGTTCCGCTGCGCCAATGCATGGGGTGCAGGGAGCGAAAGGAGAAAAAAAATCTTGTCAGAATCGTAAGGACTGCCGAGAACGCGATAGAAGTCGATTTTACCGGAAGGAAGAACGGAAGGGGAGCGTACGTATGCAATTCGTTGAAATGCCTGGAGCTTGCGAAAAAGCGCGGAGCCTTGGAAAGTTCCCTAAAGACGCGCATTCCTGAAGAGACGTACTTGGAGCTTGAAAGGGAGATGACTAAGGAGTGGGAAATGCAAAAGCGCTTGACATGATAGGCATGGCCGCGAAGGCGGGGAAAGCGGCCGGGGGCGAATTTAAGACGGAAAACGCCGTAAAATCGGGCAGAGCCGCTCTCGTAATAGTGGCCGGAGACGCTTCCGAGAATACAAAAAAGAAGTTTAAGAATATGTGCGAATATTACAAAGTTCCTTTAAGGTTTTTTGGCGCGAAGGAAGAGCTTGGGCGGCATACGGGCAAAGAAATAAGGGCGTCGCTTGCGATTGTCGACGAGGGTCTTGCACGGGCGATTATGAATAAAATGGACTAGGAGGTCTGGGAACGTATGGCAAAAATGAGGATATACGACATAACGAGAAGCTTGCAGGAAAAAATAACTGACTTAAAAAGCAAGGATGTAGTTAAGCTGCTGCAGGACAATGGATTTGAGGTTAAAAGCGCGCAAAGCTCCATTGAAGACGACGCGATAGCATTTTTGCTTAAACATTTTAATAAATTGGTATCTCAGAACTCGGGAGGGGCGTCGACTGTCGCCGCGCCGAAGAAAAGAAGGCCGGATTCCAGACCATCCAGACAGCCCGGAAGGACGCAAAGACCACAAAGGCCGGCGGGCCAGACGGCTCAGAGCCAGCCGCCTGAAAAAGAGGCCGCCGTCAAGGAAAGCGAACCCGCGCCCGCAAAGGAGGGAGGGGCTTCTTTTGCTCCGGATTCGGCCGCCGCAGCCGGCAGGACGGCGCCCGCGGCGTCCCCAAAAAATGAGGAAGCGGCGTCAAGCGGCGCGGGCAGGGAAGGACGCGGCGCGTATGCAGGCGCCCGAGGCGAGGCGCAGCCAAGGGATCGGGCAAATAGGCCCGCGCAGCCGCGCGCAAACGCGGGACGGACGGGCCGCCTAGATGGACGCGACGGCAGGGCGGCCGCGTCAAGAGACCGCAATGGCGCCAGAAGGGACGGCAGAGAGCGCGGCAATTATAGAAGCGATGCCGACAAGAGGGGAGTCCGCGCAAGAGGCAGGGACGGATATGGAGCTGCCGCGATTCCGGCGGATCCTATAAAGTCCGAAGTCAAGCAGTCGCGCCAGCAGCGCACCGGAAAAGATTCAAGGAACGCAAGGCAAAAGTACGGAAAAGACCGCGCCAAAAACGTCATTGACGAGGAGATGTCCGAGCAGACGCGCGCAAGGAAAAAGAAAGATCCAAACCGCAAGGGCGCGTTTATAAAGCCGGAGCCTGTGCAAAAGCCCGCCGAGCCCGAAGACGGCATAAGGACGATAGTCCTTCCTGAAAAATTGACGATTAAGGAGCTTGCCGACGCTATGAAAATTTCGGCGTCCGTGGTCATTAAAAAGCTTTTTATGCGTGGGGAGGCGGTTACGTTAAACCATGAGCTGACGTTTAGCGAGGCGGAGGAGATTGCTCTTGAGTACAACTGCATAGCGGAACAGGAAGAAAAAGTCGATCTTATAGCGGAGATACTAAAAGAGGACGAGGAGGACGCCTCTCTCATGAAAAAGCGTCCTCCGGTAGTATGCGTCATGGGCCACGTCGATCACGGAAAAACGTCGCTTCTTGACGCGATTCGCGAAACGCACGTGACGTCTAGGGAGGCGGGCGGAATTACCCAGCATATTGGCGCGTACGTGACGGAGATAAATGGAGAAAAGATTACGTTTCTTGACACTCCCGGCCACGAGGCGTTTACGTCCATGCGCATGAGGGGGGCGCAGTCTACCGACATAGCCATACTCGTAGTCGCCGCCGACGACGGCGTAATGCCGCAGACAATCGAGGCTATAAGCCACGCTAAGGCCGCAGGCGTCGAGATAATAGTCGCTGTCAACAAAATTGACAAGCCAAGCGCGAATGTAGAAAGGGTAAAGCAGGAGCTTGTGGAGTATGGGCTCGTGGCGGAAGACTGGGGAGGCGACACGGTATTCGTGCCCGTATCCGCGCATACGAAGGAAGGCATCGACACGCTCCTTGAAATGATAATCCTTACAGCGGAGGTGCTTGAGCTTAAGGCGAATCCAAACCGAAAGGCAAGGGGAGTGGTAATAGAGGCGCAGCTTGACAAGGGACGAGGTCCAGTCGCGACAGTGCTTGTTCAGAAAGGAACGCTTCGCATAGGCGACAATATCGCGGTTGGCTCGGCTTACGGAAAGATACGCGCGATGATGGACGACAACGGCCAGAGGGTAAAGGAAGCCCTGCCGTCGACGCCCGTGGAAATTCTTGGGCTGCACGACGTTCCGGACGCGGGAGAAATATTTATGGCGACCGAAAGCGACAAGGAGGCGAGAAATATCGCCGAAACCTACATCGAGCAGGGCAGGGAAAAGCTTTTGGACGACACGAAGTCAAAGCTTACGCTTGACGGGCTGTTCTCGCAAATACAGGCCGGCAATATAAAAGAGCTAAACCTCATAGTCAAGGCGGACGTTCAGGGCTCGGTAGAGGCCGTAAAGCAGAGCCTGTTAAAGCTAAGCAACGACGAGGTAGCCGTGCGCATAATACACGGAGCGGTAGGCGCGATAAACGAGTCGGACGTTTCGCTGGCGAGCGCGTCGAACGCCATTATAATTGGATTCAACGTAAGGCCGGACAATACGGCGAAAGAAAGCGCCGAGAGGGAAAAGGTCGATGTGCGCCTGTACAGGGTCATTTATAACGCTATTGAGGATATAGAGGCCGCGATGAAGGGAATGCTTGATCCTGAATATGAGGAAAGCGTGATAGGACACGCGGAAGTCCGCCAGACGTTTAAAGCGTCGGGCGTGGGCGTGATTGCGGGATCGTATGTGCTTGACGGAAAAATTGAGCGCGGCTGCAAGGCGCGCATATTCCGCGGCGACGACCAGATATTCGATGGAAATTTGGCGTCTTTGAAGAGATTTAAGGACGACGTCAAGGAGGTTGCGGCGGGATACGAGTGCGGCCTTGTTTTCGAGGACTTCAACGATATAAAAGAACAGGATCGCATCGAAACATATATCATGGTGGAGGTTCCCCGCGTTTAAAGGCGTTTTGTCATATTGACTGTCGTGGAGGATTGGCATGAGGAAGAACAGTATCAAATATTCGCGCATGAATGAAGAGGTGCAGCGTGAAATAAGCAGAATAATTGCAAGAGGCGTAAAAGATCCCAGGATCCATCCAATGACTTCGGTTACATCGGTGCAAGTCACTCCGGACTTGAAATACGCAAAGGTGTTTGTGAGCGTCTTAGGAAGCGAGGATGACAGGAAAAACACTAAAGAAGGGCTTGTAAGCGCGGCGAGCCACATACGCTCGCTGCTGGCCAGGTCGCTTAACATGCGCAATACGCCGGAACTTACCTTCATTATCGACGATTCGATAGAATACGCCATCAATATGTCCAAAAAGATAGACGAATTGATGGAAGAGGAGAGGGAGTCGGATAAGGAAGGGGAGCAGGCGCCAAAAAATGTACATTGAAAAGATATGGACGGTTTACAGGCCAAAGTGGACCGACGGGACGTATGCCGCGTTTATCGCGGCCGCGCTCGTCGTCGCCGCCGTGCTTTATGTCGCGTCGAAAAGGATGCACTGGAAAAAGAGCCGCGTCTTTTCAGGATACGCGCTTGTCATTTATCTGATATTTGTTTACGCGTCGACCGTGTTTACAAGGCCTGACGGCGCGCGCCGGTACGAAATGGAGCTGTTTTGGACTTACAGGCGGGGAATGGCCGGAGACCGCGAGGTATTGGAATACGCCTTTTTAAACTGTCTGCTTCTAACGCCTGTCGGCGCGCTTTTGCCTGTAATACTTAAAAAAAAATCCGGAAAGAGCTGTTTCCGGATTTTGCTTCTTATTGGTTTTTTAATATCGCTAAGCATTGAGCTTTTGCAGCTTGCCCTTAAAAAAGGGCTTTTTGAATTTGACGACATGATCCACAACGTCGTCAGCGTGGCGCTTGGATATGCCATATACGCCGCGTCCAGCTGCCTGTATAAAAAAATTGTCAGGCCGTAATCTGCCTTTTTCGCGCCATTTCGTCGCTGTCCATATATTCGTCGTAGGTCGTTATTTTGTCGATAAGCGAGCCGCCCGCGGTGATTTCCATGATGCGGTTCGCGATCGTCTGTATGAACTGGTGGTCCTGCGATGTGAAAAGGACTACGCCCGGAAATTTTATCATTCCGTTGTTTAGCGCGGTAATTGATTCCATGTCAAGGTGGGCCGTAGGCTCGTCCATTATAAGCACGTTCGAACCTAAAAGCATCATTTTAGAAAGCATTACCCTGACGCGCTCGCCCCCCGAAAGCACGTTTACTTTCTTTACGCCGTCCTCTCCCGAGAAAAGCATGCGTCCGAGGAATCCTCTGACATACGTCGGATCTTTTTCGGGAGAAAATGGCATGAGCCAATCCACTATGGTGTCGTCGCAGTCGAAAAGCTGAGCGTTGTCTTTTGGAAAATATGAAAAGCTCGTAGTGACGCCCCACTTGTACGAGCCTTCGTCCGGCTCCATTTCGCCAACGAGTATCTTAAAGAGCACGGTGGCCGCGAGGGTGCTGCCGATGAACGCGATTTTATCCTCCCTGCCAACGGTGAACGAAATGTCGTTAAGGACTTTTGACCCGTCCACCGTCTTTGAGATATGCTCCACGGTCAGGACTTCGTTGCCTATTTCTCTGTCCGGCTTAAAATCTATGTACGGATATTTTCTGCTTGACGGCTTAAGCTCGTCAAGCTGTATCTTTTCAAGCGCGTGTTTGCGGGACGTAGCCTGTCTTGATTTGGAGGCGTTGGCGCTGAATCTTTGGATGAAGATTAGCAGTTCCTTGATTTTTTCCTCCTTCTT